>JBILMZ010000329.1:0-2755 GCA_044375275.1 Micropepsaceae bacterium
TCCAGAGGTCGTTGCCCTCAGCATGCGCGCGCAGGATGTCGAGGCGCGACTGCTCACGCGCCTCTTCGCTCATCACCTGGCCGTCGCCAAACTGGGACGCCACCTCCTGGTAGGCTCTCACGCGCTCTATCGTGAAATCCTCGCGCGCGAGCTGCCCGTCGGCGCCCGAGGGGCGCATGTCACCCTGATCCGTGTCAGACGATTTTCGAGTCACGATTGCCCCAGTAGCGGTCGCGGATCAGGCGCTTGTAGAGCTTGCCCGTCGGGTGACGGGGGAGTTCACGTTCGAAGTCGACCGTCCGGGGGCATTTGATGGCAGACAGGTGCTGTCGGCAATAGGCGACAAGCTCTTCGGCGAGCGCGGGGGTTGCGTCGGACCAGTTCATGGGCTGCACCACGGCCTTGACTTCCTCGCCAAAGTCTTCGTTCGGCACGCCGATGACCGCGACGTCTGCGACCCGGGGGTGGTTGATGAGGATGTTCTCTGCTTCCTGCGGGTAGATGTTGACGCCGCCTGAAATGATCATGAAGGCCTTGCGGTCCGTCAAATAGAGGTATCCATCCTTGTCGACGTAGCCAACGTCGCCCAGCGTGGACCATCCCTTTTCGTTGCGGGCCTCGGCGGTCTTCTTCGGGTCGTTGTGGTAGGAAAACTCCGGGCCGTTGGCGAAGTAGATCGTGCCGGACTCGCCGACCGGGCATTCGTTCCCGTCTTCGCCGACAATGTGGAGTTCGCCGAGCAAAGCCTTTCCGACCGAGCCGGGATGGGCGAGCCACTCGTCGCTGCGAATGGCGCAGAAGCCGTTGCCTTCGGTGCCGGCATAATATTCGAAGATCACGGGTCCCCACCATTCGATCATCTGGCGCTTGACCGGGATCGGGCAGGGTGCGGCCGCGTGGATGGCAACCTTCATCGAGCTGGCGTCATATTTGCGGCGCACCTCTTCCGGCAGCTTGAGCATGCGCACGAACATGGTCGGGACCCACTGGCTGTGCGTCGTCCTGTACTTCTGCAGCGTAGCCAGCGCCTGCTCGGGGTCGAAGTGCTCCATGACGATGCTGGTGCCTCCGAAGCCGAGCACCGACAGGTTATAGCGCAAGGGGGCTGCGTGATAGAGCGGCGCCGGCGAGAGGTAGACCGTGTTTTCGTCGAAGCCGTAAAGCATCTTGACCAGCATCGACAGCGGGTTGGGTGCGCCACCGACAAGGGGGCCGCCCGTCAGCGGACGCTTGACGCCCTTGGGGCGCCCCGTTGTGCCAGAGGAATAGAGCATGTCGGTTCCCGGCGTCTCGTCGGCAACCGGTGTCGAGGGCATGGTCTTGAGTGCTTCTTCCGCGCTGTCGTAGCCGTCCATGCGGCCGCCGAACATCAGCTTCTTCACGCCGGGCATGCGGTGCCCCAGTTCGCGCGCCACGTCGCCCATCTGGTCGGTGGCGATGAAGGCCTTTGCCGCGCAGTCTCCCACGATGTACTCGACTTCGCCTGTGGTCAGGCGCGAGGAGATGCAGGTGAAGTAGAGACCGGCGCGCTGCGCTGCCACGCAGAGCGGAAGGTAGTGGACATTGTTCTCCATGAAGATCGCGATGCCGTCGCCTACCTTCAGGCCCATCTCCCTGAACAGCTGTGCGCCCTGGTTCGAACGCTCGTCCAGCTGGCGGTACGTTACGGTTTCGCCGCTGGCTGCCATGATGAAGGCGGGCTTGTCGGGTTGTGTTGTTGCGTGAACAGAGGGGTGCATCGCAGACCTTTCAGTATCCTGTCCGAAACGTTTATGGCGTCTGGCTGGCCCCGTCCAGCGGTGTGCCGGATTTTTCCGCGGTGGAGCGCGCGAGCCGGTGTTTTTATTGCGACCGACAGTTGGTAAGGTCGCCCCGTCCAGACATTGCACCCAGACACGTCACGAGGAAGAATTCCCATGAGCTACACGGAAATTACCTACCAGGTCGCCGACAATATCGCGACGCTGACGCTGCACCGTCCCGAGAAGATGAATGCCTTCACGGGTGTCATGATGGCGGAGATGATCGACGCCTTCGACAAGGCTGACGCGGATGACAATGTGCGGGTCGTGGTCATCACGGGCGCCGGGCGTGCCTTTTGTGCGGGTGCGGACCTTTCTGCAGGTGCGAAGACCTTTGACTATGCGGCGCGCAGCGATCGTCCCGAGAAGGCGGGCGTGCCGGAAGGTCCGAACACTGACTGGAGCCATGAGGCGATCCGCGACAGTGGCGGGCGCGTGACCTTGCGGATTTTTGAAAGCCGCAAGCCCGTGATTGGTGCGATCAATGGTGCGGCCGTCGGGATCGGCGTGACGATGCAGTTGCCGATGGACATCCGCATTGCGAGCGACAATGCGCGCTTCGGCTTCGTCTTTGCGCGTCGTGGCATCGTGCCTGAAGCCTGCTCGAGCTGGTTCCTGCCGCGCCTCGTCGGCATTTCGAAGGCGATGGAGTGGTGTGCAACCGGGCGCGTGTTCGATGCGCAGGAAGCGCTCGCGGGCGGGCTGGTATCGAAGGTCGTGAAGCCTGAAGAGCTTTTGCCGGCGGCTTATGCGCTGGCGCGCGAGATTGCGGACAACACGGCGCCGGTCTCGGTGGCACTGACGCGGCAGATGCTCTGGCGCATGCTGGGAGCTGATCATCCCATGGAGGCGCACAAGGTTGACAGCAAGTCGATCTATGCGCGTGGACGCCAGGGTGATGCGCGCGAAGGCGTGATGTCGTTCCTCGAGAAGCGCCCGGCGAAATTCACCGA
>JBILMZ010000125.1:0-10127 GCA_044375275.1 Micropepsaceae bacterium
CTGCTGGTACAGCCGGCGCTGGCGGAAGATCCATTGATGGGCAAGTCGCCGTGGAGTTTTTCCTACCAGAACCGTGCCGCCATCGCCGTTGCCATCAAGAACATGGAAGATCCGGGCACTGGCTCCGGTGGGGCCGGAACGATCGTCTGCGGCGGCACGAGTGGTGCGTCAGGTGAGGGTTCGAATGGAAGCGGTGCATCGGCAACCGCAAACTCGAGCTGCATCATCATCAACAACTCGGATGGCGCCGTCGTCAACAACGACCAGATCTCTGACGGGGATCAAACGGCAACGAGCGAGAGTTCGACCGCGACAAGTACCGGCGTCCCATCCAAAGCCAAGGGGAAGGTCAAGAAAAAGCCGTCGTCGGCAGGATCGATCGATGAAGTGTCGTCCGTGCTGAACGGGCACAAGCAAGGGCTCTGATCAGCAACGGAGGGTGGTCATGCATATGAAGTTCTGGACGCGACTGAATTCGGGGCTCGTCGCCGGTTTCGTTCTGGCTGCCAGTCTGGCGGCGCCTGGGCCGGCGCTCGCTGCCAAGGCCTCGGCCGGCGTTCAGGCTGCGGCGGATACTTGCTTTGGCAAGACGCCATCGGCCCTTCCGGATCTGGTCAAGGCCTGCGGCGTGATGGTGGGTACCAACATCAAGCCTGACCTGAAAGCAGCCGCTCACTATAACCGGGGGGCTGCGCATCTGAAGCTTGGCAACAACGCGAAGGCGATGTCGGACTTTGATGCGGCGCTCAAGATCATGCCTGACTTCGCCCGTGCCCTGCAGGCGCGTGGGTCGATCCACCTTGCCAACGGCAAGATCGATGCGGCCTTCAAGGACATTGATCGCGCCATCGCGCTCGATCCAAAATCGTCGGTGGCCTACAACAATCGCGCCCTCATTCACATGCGTAAGGGCAATCACGACGCGGCCGTTGCTGACTTCACGAAGTCGATCGACCTTGATCCCAAGGATGCCTCTGCCCATGCGGCGCGCGGTGGTGCCTATGTTGCCCTTGGTGACAAGGCAAAGGCACTCGAGGATCTCGGGCGTGCGCTGGATATGGACCCCAAGCTTGTGGTCGCCCTCATCAACCGGGGCGTGCTGCTGGCAACAACCGGCGAGACTGACAAGGCTCGCTCGGATTTCGAGGCGGTCCTCACGCTTGATCCGGGCAATCCGGTGGCGAAGACGCAGCTGGCGTCGCTGACAAAGTCCTGATGGGGTACGGGTGATGCGCGGAACGTTGACGAAAGGCGCGGCGATCGCCGGCGCGATGCTTCTTTGCCTCGGCTCCGTGCTGCAGGTGCCTCCAGCGGAGGCAAAGCCCGCAAAGGGTGTCCGCGTGACCGAGCAAGATTTGCGGGTGTGCATGGGGTTTGCGGGCGCCAGTCCTGCGGAGCAGGTGCCGGTCTGCACCAAGATCCTGCAGTCCGGGAAGGTGAAGGCGCCTCATCAGGCCGACTATTACGCCTATCGCGCCGGTGCCTATCTTGCCCTCAAGAAGTCTGCGGCCTCACTGGACGACATGAACAAGGCCATCGCCGTTCAGGACAAACCGGAGTTCAGGTTCCAGAGGGCGCTTGTTCACATGGCGCGCGGCACGATGGATGAGGCGCTGGCGGATCTTGATACGGTCGTGCGGCTCAAGCCTGATTTTGCGCCGGCCTACTTCATGCGGGGGGCGATCGCGTTCCGGCGCAGTGATTTCAAGCGGGCGGAGAAGGAGTTTGATGCGGCTGCCGTGAAACTGCCCAGCTACTATCAGGCGATCTATGCGCGTGGTGCCGCGAAGGTGCGGTCCGGAGAGAAATCTGCCGGTGAGGCCGACATGAGAACGGCGCGCGGCATGAGCAGCCACGTGGAAGAGGATCTGGCCCTGATGGGCATCCGGCCCTGAGCGGGTTTCATCAGGCCAGCAGGCCTGCGAGTATGGCCGAGAGCAGGATCCCGTCAAAGGTTCCGGCTCCACCGATGGAGGCCATGGCGACGCCGCGCGGATTGCGGGTCAGCGCGCCGATGTGAAAGAAGTCCGCGCCGATGAGGGGACCCAGGGTTCCTGCGACGAACGCCGCCGCCGTGGCGGCGTCAGGCACCAGCAGGAGTGCTGACAGCGCTGCTGCGGCGGGCGATACGAAGCCTGGCATCACAATGCCCACGCCCGCAACGGGCCTGGCTGCGATGTAGCAGATGAAGGTGGTGATCGCGGTGGCAAGTGTCACCCCCCATATCGCGTCTTCACCCAATCTCACGAGATGAGCGATGAGGAACAGCGATATGGCGAAAGGGACCATGCAGCCGCCCACGTTCACAGCCAGGACAGTCTCGCGGCGGCGGATCGTCCAGCGCGGGAGGGTCTTGTCCAGTCCCCAGATCTGCAGCGGATGGGACCAGACCGGCTGGTCCTGGACGATGCGCTTCAGGGGGATGTTGATCAGGCTGCCCAGCACGATCGCTGCGATCAGCAACAGGGCAAAGCCGGCGTCGAGGTTGATCTTGCCAAGGCTGGACATCATCGCCGACCCCATGGCCAGCGGCAGGAGGATCAGCAACAGCAATGAGAAGAGGAGCGAAAGCCGATTGGATGCGGGCATGCGGGATTACTCTGTACCGGGCCAGAGCCTAGCAGGGTCGCGGAAGCCGTGACAACGGGCACCGGCTGGGCCGGAAACCGCAGGATCAGGCGGTTTCCTCGAATAGCTCGCGGCCAATCAGCATGCGGCGGATTTCACTGGTACCGGCGCCGATTTCATAGAGCTTGGCATCGCGCAGCAGGCGGCCGACCGGATAGTCATTGATGTAGCCGTTTCCGCCCAGGATCTGGATGGCTTCAAGCGCCATCCACGTTGCCGTCTCGGCTGCGTAGAGGATGGCGCCGGCTGCGTCCTTGCGCGTGGTCTCGCCGCGGTCGCAGGCGCGGGCCACGGTGTACACATAGGCGCGCGTTGCGTTCATGCGCGTGTACATGTCGGCCAGCTTGCCCTGGATCAGCTGGAAGGTGCCGATGGGCTGACCGAACTGCTTGCGCTCGTGCACATAAGGTACAACGATGTCCATGGCATTGCGCATGATGCCGATCGGACCGGCAGCCAGCACGACGCGTTCGTAGTCGAGGCCCGACATCAGGATGCGGACGCCTTCGTTCACGCGGCCGAGGACGTTTTCTTCGGGTACTTCGCAATCCTGGAACACGAGTTCGCACGTATCCGAGCCGCGCATGCCGAGTTTGTCGAGCTTCTGTGCCGTCGAGAATCCCTTCATGCCTTTCTCGATGAGGAAGGCCGTGATGCCGCGTGGTCCGGCGGACGGATCCGTTTTTGCGTACACCACCAGAACGTCAGCCTGCGGACCATTCGTGATCCACATCTTGGAGCCGTTGAGGATGTAGCGGTCGCCTTTCTTTTCAGCGCGCGTCTTCATAGAGACGACGTCGGAGCCGGCGTCGGGTTCCGACATCGCAAGCGCGCCGAGATGTTCGCCCGAGATCAGCTTCGGAAGGTACCTGGACTTCTGTGCATGCGAGGCATTGCGCCGGATCTGGTTGACGCAGAGGTTCGAGTGTGCGCCGTAGGACAGGCCGACAGAGGCCGAACCTCGACTGATCTCTTCCATCGCGATCGAGTGTTCGAGGTATCCAAGGCCTGCGCCGCCGAATTCTTCTTCCACCGTCAGGCCGAGAAGGCCCAGTTCACCGAGCTTCGGCCAGAGATCCCGTGGAAAGCTGTTGGTCTTGTCGATTTCCTGCGCGCGGGGCGTGATGTTTGCCGACGTAAAGCGATCCACCGTTTCGCGAATGGCGTCTGCCGTTTCACCCAGCGCGAAGTTCAGGCTTCGAACGTGATTGGGAATGGTCATGTCAGGATTATGGCTCGTAACCGTCAACGGCGTCTGATGCTGTAAACATGCCGAATACGCCGGCGCCACTTCCGCCTCCGAACACCCAGAGACGTCCGGCTGCCACGCCTGCGGCCATGCCCTGGCGTGCAGACGGCAAGGCTTCCTGGCGGTCCCATGTTCTGGAGGACAGCGAGAACACGTCATGGCTGGCGTAAGTCTTCAGCGGCTTCCACGTGGCTCCACCCACGACGTGCAACCGGCCATTGATGATGCCTGCTGCCAAGGCGCCACGGCCGGAAGGCATGGCCGGCAGGCTTGACCATTTGTTGGCGGAGACATCGAGCATTTCAAGAGCGCCCGTGATGCTTCCGTCCGGCCGGATGCCGCCGACAGCGTAGATCCCCTTGCCATCTGTTGCCACCGCGAGTGCGCGACGTGCCGTGGGCAGCGGCGCTGCGGACCGCCACTCATTGTCCTTTGTGTCAAAGACGAGAACGCGTGAGGCGTCCTTGCCTGCTCCGCCGATCACGTAAAGCTTTTTGCCGACGGCAACCATGCCATGTCCGGCGCGCGCTGCCGGCATGGATGGCTTCTGGCTCCACGAGGCAGACTGGGTGTCGAAGGCCCATACATCCTTGCGTGGCTCGCCGGGATCGTCCGCGGAGTATCCGCCGGTCACGAAAATCTCATTGCCAAGCGCGGCCATCGAGAAGCTGATAAGGCCAACAGGAAGCGAGGGGAGGGGCCGCCAGGATTCCCTGGACGCGTCAAACATCTCGAATGCATTTGCCGGATCGCCTGCTGCGGCTCCGCCGCCAACATAGATCACATCGCCATCAGAAGCCGCGGCCAGTCCTGAACGCGCACGCTCCAGACGTTCGGAGCCATTCCAGCCTCCTGCCCATGCCGAGCCAGCGAGTGCGCAAGACACGAGAAGTGCCGATGCGGAGATCTTGATCGAAGTCACGATATCAGAAGCCACGTTGCCAATCCCAGAAATGAAACGAATCCTACGACGTCCGTCACGGTAGTCACAAACACCGGCGACGACACCGCGGGGTCAACACCGGTCCGGCTCAGTGCCAGAGGAACAAGGATGCCCGAAGCGGCCGCCGCTACCAGATTGATCAGCATGGCCGCCGCTATCACGCCGGACAGTGCCGGGTCCCTGAACCAGATCCATGTTATCGCAGCCGCGAGAATTGCGAAACCGATACCGTTCAGGCAACCCGTCAGCATTTCCCTGTTGAAGACGCGCCATTTGTTGGCCCGGTTCAACTCCTTGGTCGCCAGCGAGCGTACAACAACCGTGAGCGTCTGGGTGCCGGCGTTGCCTCCCATTGACGCCACGATCGGCATGAGGATTGCCAGGGAGACAATCTTCTCGAGGGAAGCCTCGAAGAAGCCGATGGCGATCGAGGCGATGATCGCCGTCAGAAGATTTACAAACAGCCATGAAAACCGCAGCCAGGTGGTGCGCATGGTGGAAGCCGTGAGGGACTCCTCGTCGGCCACGCCGCCCAGGGCGAGGACTTCCGCAGTGTGCACTTCCTGAAGCACTTCCACGACCGAGTCGGCTTTCAGTACGCCTACCATGCGACCGGCTTCGTCGGTAACGGGAGTTGATGTGAGGTGGTAGTGTTCGAACAGGTAAGCGATCGCCCTGTGATCAGCCGTTGCTTCGATGCACCGAACTTCCCTCACGGCAATGTCGTTCAGCAGGGCTGTGTGCGGGGCCCTTACAAGCCTGTTCAGCGGTACGCTGCCGACGGGTCTGTGGTCGTCATCAACCACATGAATTTCATCGAAGTCTTCCGGTGTGTCGTCGGATGACAGGCGCGCGAGCGCATCGGCAACGGTCGTCATGCCCTGCATGGCCACGAACTCGCGGTGCATGACGCGGCCCGCCGACTCCTCAGGGAAGAGGAGTGCATCCACGACCTGCACGCGGTCTTCAAACGGCACCTGTGCAAGGACTTCACGCTTCTCGCTGTCTTCGAGATCCTCGAGGACGTAGGCCGCGTCTTCGACGTCGAGTTCGCTGACCGCATCGGCGACCGTCTTGACGCCCAGCGTTCGGATCAGTTCGGCTCGCAGCGTCTCGTCGACTTCCGACAGAACCTCGGGATCGATATTGGGCCCTAGTGCCGTGATGAGCGCGCGCCGGTCGGAGGCATCGATTGCGCCCAGCAGCGAGGCGATGTCGGCAGGATGAAGTGGCTCGACCAGGTCCCGCAGCGCCGCTTCGTTGCGGACATCCACTGCGTCGAGGACGGCCCGCAGGAATGCGGGCGACGTGACGTCATGCAGGTCTGTCGGCCGCATGTCGGCAGGCTTCGGCTTCTGGTTTTCCTGCGCGGTGTCCGGCATGCTGCACCTTCTGCGCGTCTGAATGTTCTTCCCCAGGGCGACCCTAGAGGCACCCGGTCAACAAACCCTGAATTTGGCCGGATTCCCTGCCGGCAGTATTCGACATCCCCGGAGGGGATGGTGCGGTCAAGAAGACTCGAACTTCCACGGGTCGCCCCGCTGCCACCTCAAGGCAGTGCGTCTACCAATTCCGCCATGACCGCAGTAAACCAGCAGAGGGGCGGGCTTGTAACAGAGCGTTTGCGACTTGTGAAGGGTCGGCGAAGTGCCGTGTTGCCGCCCCGATCGGGAAGGAGGGCCGACGTGATTGCCAGGCTGGCCGAATTGGCTGAAATTCCGCTGCTTAACGAGGTCGAAGCTGATGCGTCACAGGTGTTCCTGACGGAGCCCGATTTCGCATTTGTCGCGCAGTATCCCCTGCCTGATGAGGATGCCTATGTCCCCTTCATCACGGAGCGGCGGGCCTTTGTCTGTGAGGGGGCCGACGGGATCGCCGGCTTCATTCTGATGGGTGACGTTGATGGCAACGGTCACATTTTTCAGGTTTCGGTACGGGCTGGTTTGCAGCGCCGTGGCGTGGGGAGGCTGCTGATCGCGGCGGGCGAGACCTGGGCGCGCCAGCAGGGCCATCGGGCCGTTACGCTGACCACGTTCCGGGACGTTCCATGGAACGCCCCCGCCTATGAGAGGCTTGGCTATGGGCTCGTGGATGTCGGGACTGCGGGGCCCTCGCTGTCGGGCATTCTCGAAAACGAGCGGGCGATGGGCCTGCTCCGTCAGGCCCGTGTCGCCATGATCAAGCAGGTCTAGTCGCTGCTGTCCTTGCCTTCTTCGCGATCGGCGAGGGACTGAAGCTGCTCGTCGCTGGCCTGAGCCCACAGCACGAGTGCCTGGATCATCGAGGCAAAGCCAAGGGCGAAGTACAGGTAGCCCTTCGGAATGGCCGTTCCCATGGCTTCGGCAACCAGGATGAAGCCGACGAGCAGAAGAAAGCTCAGGGCCACGATCTTCACTTCCTTGTGCTTGTCGATGAATACGGAGATCGGATTGATCGCAACCATCATGACGAAGACGGCGATGATGATGGCTGCGGCCATGATCTCGATCTGGCTGGCGATGCCGACGGCGGTGATGACCGAGTCGATCGAGAAGACGATGTCGATGATGGCGATCTGGACGATGATCCAGGTGAATGCCGCGCGCGCCTTTTCACCACCCGACTTCTTCTTGTGCTTCACCTTGTGCGGCCTGACGGACTCGTTCATCTCGACGACTGCTTTCCAGATCAGGAACAGTCCGCCTGCGCCGAGGACGATATCGCGCCACGACAAGTCCCGGCCCAAAATCTCCAGTCCCGTCGGGTTCTCAAGGTGTGACAGATGGAACAGTGTTGCCAGCAGCGCGAGCCGCGTTCCGAGAGCCACTGCGAGCCCGATCTGACGGGCGCTGTTGCGTTCTTCCGGTGGCAGCTTGCCCGCGAGGATTGCGATGAACACGATGTTGTCCACGCCCAGCACGATTTCGAGCGTGGTCAGCGTGACGAAGGCAATCCAGGCTTCAGGACTGGCAAGAAGTTCCATGTGTGCTTGCTTATTGTTCCATTGGGTCGGGTGGACAAGTTGAGTCTGGTGGACAGGGGGATGGCGGACTGCGCCAGTCGATGGTGGGCGCTGCAGGGATTGAACCTGCGACCCCTACCGTGTGAAGGTAGTGCTCTCCCGCTGAGCTAAGCGCCCGTATCCACGATGGACCGTTGCTATAGGGGGCGGTCGGTCGGGAAGTCAAGCACGGGTGCACCGGGCAAGTGCGGCTTCAAGTCCGCTGAAATGGTCAATGACCTCCTGTGCGCCAAGCTCGGAGACCGGTGTTTCAGTGTAGCCAAAGGTGACAAGAACCACGGGAATATTGGCGGCGCGCGCAGTTCTCGCATCGGTGTCGCTGTCGCCCACCAGTACCGCGTCCAGGTGGCTGCCGCCCAGGGCATCCACCGTGTCTGTCAGGTGCCTGGGGTCCGGCTTTCTGTAGGGGCGGGAGTCGGCGCCGAGAATCACGGGAAACAGGTCCTGCAGGCCAAGTTCGCGGATCAGCTTTCTCGACAGGTTTTCCGGCTTGTTGGTGCAGATGCCGATCTTGTGGCCGCGGCTGGCGAGCGAGCGCACCGTCAGTTCCATGCCTTCGAAGGGCCTGCTCGTGACGGCGATGTTGGCCTCGTAGTAGTCGAGGAAGTGCTTCACGAGGTCCGTGGTCCGCGCGGGATCAGGGGGGATGCGGTGCCAGGTCATCGCGTTCTCGATGAGGACGCGCGCGCCGCGACCGACCATGTGGCGGACCTGTTCGAGCGGTACCGGGGGCAGCCTTTCACGGATTAAGACAGCGTTAAGGGCTGCCGCCAGATCGGGCGCCGTGTCGATCAGCGTGCCATCGAGGTCGAAAACGACTGTTTCAGGAAGTCTCGGTGCCACGCATTTCCCGTCCGGATGATCTTCGATTCCCGCGAAATCGCATATAATCAGCAAGAATACGAAATATTTTTTTATTTCAGTATGGGATAAACAACGTGCGAGCTTGCGCGTCGCAAGTCCCAGATTTTCCTGAGTTTTTTGAGGAACAGAGTTGACAGGTTCTACTTCAGAACAGCGCAGGGCGCCGCTGGCTGCCGTCGTGCTCGCGGCCGGAAAGGGCACGCGCATGAAATCTGCGCTGTCCAAGGTCCTGCATGCGGTGGCCGGACTTCCCATGGTGCATCACGTGCTGGGTGTCGCGCGCGCTGCCGGTGCGGCGCGGACCGTGGTCGTGCTGGCCAAGGGCATGGATGCCGTCGCTGCTGCGGTAAGGCCTGCAGAAGTCGCCATTCAGGATCCGCCGCTGGGGACCGGACATGCGGTGCTGGCGGCGCGGTCGCAGCTCGCCGGCTTTGAGGGGCGTGTCGCCATCCTGTTCGCCGACACCCCGCTGATCACGCCGGCGAATGTCGCAGCGGTTGAGGCTGCCATGGACGCGGGGAATGCTGCCATCGGCGTGCTGGGCTTCCGGCCTGCCGATGCGGCCATGTACGGGCGTCTCATCCAGAACAGTGACGGGACGCTGGAGCGGATCGTTGAATTCAAGGATGCGAACGCGGAAGAGCGTCGTGTCGGCTTCTGCAATTCCGGAATCATGATCGTGGAAGGGCGCGAGCTCTTTGCGCTTCTGGACAAGATTGGCAACGCCAATGCCCAGGGCGAGTATTACCTGACGGAAATTGTCTCGATTGCACGATCGCGTGGCCTGAAGGTCGTGGCGGCCGAAGCCTCGCCTGAAGAGGTGATGGGTGTCGATCACCGCGTGGCGCTGGCCAAGGCGGAAGCCATCATGCAGCGGCGCCTGCGCGAGAAGGCGATGATGGATGGCGCCACACTGGTGGATCCCGACAGCGTCTGGTTCTCGATGGACACGCGACTTGGGCGCGACGTCGTCATCGGCCCGCATGTGGTGTTTGGTCCGAAGGTTGTTGTCGCCGACAATGTCCAGATCAAGCCCTTCTGCCATTTCGAGGAGTGCACGATCGCCGAGGGTGCCATTATCGGTCCCTACGCCCGCTTGCGCCCGGGCGCGCAGATCGGACGGGATGTCCACATCGGCAACTTTGTCGAGATCAAGAAGGCCGTCATCGAGGATGGCGCGAAGGCCAATCACCTTGCCTATATCGGTGATGCGCGTGTCGGTGCGCGCTCGAATATCGGCGCCGGTACGATCACCTGCAACTATGATGGCTTTGACAAGCACTTCACCGACATTGGCGAGGACGTGTTCATCGGATCCAATTCGGCGCTCGTCGCGCCCGTCACGATCGGCAACGGTGCGATGGTTGGCGCCGGCAGTGTCATCACGAAGTCCGTTGATCCGCACGCACTCGCCGTTGAACGGGTCGAGCAGCGGCAGGTCG
>JBILMZ010000126.1:0-10125 GCA_044375275.1 Micropepsaceae bacterium
GCCATCTACCAGCGATACATCGGCTGGTACGACGCCAACCCCGCACACCTGAACCCGCTCCCGCCCGAACCCGCCTCCAAGAAATATGTCGAGGCCATGGGTGGCATCCCGGCCGTGATGGCGCTGGCGGAGAAGGCGATCAGGGCCGACGAGCTGCGCTGGGCCGCAACCCTGCTGAACCATGCCGTGTTTGCGGATGGCAGCAACGAGGCAACCCGCACACTGCTGGCCTCGGTCTACACGAAGATGGCGCATGCCACCGAAGCCGGGACCTGGAGAAACATCTACCTGACAGGCGCGCAGGAGCTTCGCACCGGCGTCGTGAAATTTCCTGCCGCCAGCATGAGCGTCGACGTGCTCGCCGCCACCACCACGCCCATGCTGCTGGATTTTGCCGCCGTTCGCGTGAACCCGGACAAGGCTGTCGCGCGCTCCTTCCGCCTGAACCTCGAACTGACCGATCGGGGAGAGACACACCTCATCACCATCGAAGACGGCGTGATGATCCACGAGGCCGGCGTTGCCGACAGCAAGGCCGGCGCCACGGTCCGGATGAAGCGGCCAGACCTTCTGCTCACGCTGCTTGCAGGAACACCGCCCAAGCCACTGATCGACGCAGGACAGATAAGCGTCACGGGCGACCCAACCCTTTATGAAGCGCTGGCGGACATGATCGAACCGGTGGTCGCGAACTTCCCGATTGTCACGCCCTGACTACCTCACCGGTAATTGTCTTCCGTCGCCCGATGCGCGAAGCTGTGTCACCACAACAGGGACAGGTCAATGTCACGCTCGCTTCACAAGCTCTGGCTCAAGGTCGCCGCCATCGTCGTCGGCTCCTTCGGCCCGGTGTTCTTTCTGGGCACAATGCCCGAAACGGCAGAACCCGCGCGCCTGACGCTGGACATCCTCAGCTGGCCCCTGGATGGGGCAACGACCTATGCATCACCTGACACGCGGTTCCTGTCAGCGCTGACCGGCGGCTTTCTGCTGGGCTGGGGCGTCACCCTCTGGTGCCTGTCAACCTGGGTCTATGACCTCGCGCCCGAACCCGTCCGCAAGGCCGTGCTCACAGGCATCTGCTCATGGTTCGTGCTCGACAGCGCGGGCTCAATCGCCTCGGGCAACGAATCCAATGCGCTCTTCAATGTCGCTGTGTTGCTGATCGCAGCCGGACCACTCTGGTTCCCCGCCCGCGACTAAGGTGACCGTCAGTCGACGCGCGCGTCTTCGATCTTGAAGAACAGGCCGTCCTTGCCATTGTTCTGCGTGGAGAACTTGCCGCGAACCTTGAACATTCGTAGTTCAGCGGTAATCGGTTCGCGCGAAACAACTTCAATGATCTCGTTGAACTCCGGCGGCGGGCAGAACGTGCAGCCCGGCGCTGATGGCATCAGCAGGAAGTGGCGAAAGCTGCTCTCGGCCTTCACGGGCGTGACGAAGCCCTCGATCTCGAATGTCGTGCCATTCAGCGCCACGGTACTGGCCGGATGTGTTGCCACATAGGTGCCAACCTTGAAGTCGAGCTTCACCTGCGTCTTGCGAAGGATATCCCAACTGCTGTGCTTGGAAGGCGGAATATTGGCACCCGCCGCCCCACCATCCTGCGCATGCAACGCGCCTGGCAGCGCTATCGCTGAGAAAAGCATCGCGCCCGCCAGGCACAAAGGAAGTGAGGCTCGTCTCATGGTTCTCAACCTCCCTTGAGGACCCGTGCCGGATCCGTCCTGTAGGCCGCAATCGCGGGACCCAATGCAGCGACCAGGCTGATCGCGAGCGCACCGCCTAGGATCCATACTTCACGAAGGCCCGCCGGGGGAAGCGCGAGGACAGGCCCGCCCGTATTCACGCTGGTCTGCGCCGCAAATGTCGCGGCCCCCCAGCCAAGCCCAAGGCCTGCCACCCCGGCCAGAAGACCAAGCAGCAGCGCTTCAATCGTGACCAGGCTGAACAGCATGAACGGCCGGGCGCCCAGCACCCGCAGCAACGCAAGCTGGGACGCACGCTGCCCCACGGCCGTCGCCAGCGTCAGCACGAAACCAAGCCCGGCAAGCACCAGCAATCCAACGCCAAAGCCCTGCAGCACGTCGCCACCATTCCCCAGCAGGCGATTGAGCCGCGCAACTTCGATGGCCGGAACCGCAGGCTGCAGGTCCGGCCTCACCTGCACTTCACGCGGAACCATCACGGCACCCAGCACCGACTTGTAGGTGACGAGCAGCGAGGTCACCTCCCGTGCCGGCTCTGCCGCCACATGAGGCTCACCCGCGTCATGCGCGTGGGCATCACTTTCGTGCTCTTCATGCGCATGCGGCGCTGCCCCTCCCTCAACGCCATGTGCCTCCTCATGCACCTTCCACACGGACTCTGTGTCCGTAAGGACCATGCGGTCGAGCACAGTCCCCGTCGGCTTTAGGATCCCGGTCACGCGATAGGCCGCATCCTTGTGCGCCTCGCCACCCATGGACATCCCGTGCTCGCCGAAGAAACTGTCTCCCGGGCGGATCTTCATGGCCCGCGCCGCATCCGATCCCAGCACGGCTTCCATGGGTTGAGACCACCATGTCCCTACGTCAAGCGTGGCGCCGTAGATGTCAGGATAGGTACGACTCGTCCCGACGATCCGAAAACCCATCGCATTGTCGCCAAGCGACACCGGCACCGCCCGCTTCACCAGCGGGTGTTTCGAAAAGCGCTCCGCTTCGCTCAAGGGGATGTTCCCCGTCGGCACATCAAGCGCAAACACGCTCGACAGCACCAGCTGCAACGGGCTTCCCTTCGCACCGATCACAAGATCAATATCCGCCAGGTCGCGCTTGAAGCGGGACTCAAGCCCCTCCTGCACGAGCAGCAAAGCCGTCACCACCGCCACACCCAGCGCTAGCGCCAGCGCATGGAAGGCCCATGTCAGGGGCTTGCGGCTGATGAAGGCCCAGACCAGTTTGAACCTATTCATGGAGCGGCTCCACGTTCGCCGTCAGCGGGAAGCGCGCCTTGAGGCGGCTGTCATGCGTGGCGATAACAAGGGCAGCGCCCGTCTCCAATGCCGCGCGCTCGAGAAGGTCGGCAACCACGCCACAGGCAGGATCATCGAGGCTCGCCGTCGGCTCATCGGCAAGAATGAGGGACGGCTTGAGCAGCATCGCGCGCGCAATGGCGACACGCTGTGCTTCACCCCGGGAAAGCCTCTCCGCCCGCTGCCCGGCTTTCTCGCCAAGCCCCAAGGTCGAAAGCAGCGACAGCGCACGCGCCCGGTCCTGCACCACACCAGCCGCAAACGGAGACAGCATGACATTGTCGAGCGCGCTCAGCCCCGGAATGAGGTGCAGGTCCTGGAAGATGAACCCGATCATGCGGCCGCGGCTTCGGTCCCGGTCTGCCGGTTTCAGGCGTGAAAGCTCGACACCATTGATCGTCACAGTCCCCGCCATCGATGTCGCAAGCCCCGCCAGCGCCAGCAGCACCGTGGACTTGCCGGATCCGGAAGGACCCAGCAGCAGCCGGCACACCCCGCGTTCAACCGACAGCGACGGCAGGCGCACAACCCGCTTGCCGCCATAGCCGGCAACAAGATCACTCACTTCAAGCATTGGACGGTCCAGCCATTGATGATGTCCGATCCCAGCAGGCCAACACGCCGCGCACAAACGCGCCCTTGGGGTGAAAGAGCAATGGTCATGGGCAGGGCGCCAAGCGCGGGATTGAGCCGGGCCAGCACGTCACCCGGCTTTCCCTCCGCAACCCACGCCTTGGCAAATGCAGCTTCCACAGGCAGCGCTGCGCGAGCCGTCTCCGGCGCATCAAGTGCCAGTGTCACGAAATCCCAGCCCGGCGTTCGGTCTGCAATCTCGCGCAGGTGCCGGAGCTCCTCCATGCACGGTGCACAGCTTTCCATCCACACCACGACGACATGCGGCCGCGGGGACAGCCTGTCCAGCATCACTGGCGCCCCACTCCTAAGCTCCGCCATCACTGGCAGCTCGCCAGCGACCGCATCCCGCGCCACCGGAAGCGACAGCAAGCAGCACATCAACAGGGCGATCAGGGCAAAGCGGTCGTGCATCACGGGCCCCTCCACCAGCGGCCTAGATCCCCCACACGGGAAAGCGGCTCCCGGAAGGAAGCGACGAGTCTACGCGATGAAAATCCGCCAATGCAATCGATTACGACCCACATTTCCAATGTCATCCCGGCCGTTACGCGAGCCCAACTGCGTCAGCTGTTGGGTGCGAGCGTTAGAGCCGGGAGCCAGAGAAGCCGGATACCATTGGCTCTGGATCCCGGATAGCAACGCGCGTTACCCAGTCGCTATCGCAACTGGACGCACGAAGCTTCCGGGATGACAGCAGTTTTTGATCGCCCCTAAAAATCCGCCGTAAACACGATCTTCGGATTGGAATCCGTCATCGCCTCAGCTGCCTCGCTGAACGGAACCGTCCGCGCAGTAATGAGCTCCGGGTGGAAGTGCCCGTGCTCGCACAGCTTCAGGACCTCCGGCAGGCCGGCCCGCGCATGCACGCGGCCCGTAATGAACGTGATCCCCTTGCCATACATCTTCGTGAGCGGAACCGGCGTCGGCCCGAAATAGATGGCGACACAGGTGCAGACCCCGTTCGGCGCCGTCGATGAGATCGCGAAGTCGAGCGCGTCCACATTGCCGCTGGCGTCGACCGTGATGTCGAACTGCTCCTGGTCTGCGCGCAACGCCAAAGGCGACCCGCCTGCGGCCTGAACCGACTTTCCCCTGCGCTCGCTGAAGTTCGTCGGCTCCGCCGTAGCACCCAGCTTCGCGGCTGCAGCCCTGCGCACCGGATCGTCGTCAAGATAAAGCACGCGCCCCGCCCCCAGGCTGACGGCGACCCCGGCAGCATAGATGCCAACGCTCTGCGCAAGACCGCCAACCACCAGCACATTAGCGCCAGGCCGCGCCACAAGATGCGGAGCGACCGCGCGCCATCCGTCAGGAACGTTATCCGCGGCGCTTGCAACAGACACGGGATCCAGGCCCGAAGGCAATCGAACAAGCATGTGATCCGCGAAGGGCACATACATGCGTTCCGACAACGCACCACCATACTCCGTGCCACTGGTTGGCTTGAGCCCGTACGCCGCACGCGGTGCGAACGCCGAACAGGTATTCGTGAATCCACGCCTGCAATTGTCACATCGCCCGCAGGAGAGCTGGAAGGGAACGACAACGCGGTCACCAGGCTTTACGCCTGCCAGGGGCCCCGCTTCCATCACTTCCGCAACGGCTTCATGACCGAAGGCGAAGGGTCCCGGGTACGGGACGACGCCAGCTGCGATATAGAGGTCGAGATCGCAGCGCGCGACCGCGATGGGGCGCACGATCGCATCGGTATCGGCGTTGAGCTTCGGCGCGGCCACATCGTGCCACTCGAACTTGCCCGGCTTGATGAAGGTGAGCTGGCGCATCAGGATTTTCCTTGCCCAAAGGCTCGATTGAAGAGGAGATACGCGGTCAACGCGAGGACGATGGCCGTAGCCGCATGCCGGGTGACGGTGAGCGGCGGCGCTGATGCCGAGGCCGTCAGGATCGCATCACCAATGGGCATCAGCGTTGCGACCAGCGCGAACACGAACAGCGCGCGGATCTCCCGTAACACCAGCAAGCCCAACGCACAGAATCCGAGGAATGCAGCTCGCAAGGCATAGACCTGTACAAAGGCATGGTTGGCGGGATCAGTGAGCGGCAGGCCCATGGCGCTTGCGAAGCCTGCAGGGTCCAGGGTCGCGCGGACCGTGTTTACCAGCATGTAGGCGCCCATGAAGGCCACCAGCCAGGTGCTTAATCTTGTCCAGTGTGGTTCCATGTCCTGTTCTCCTCAGTTTCGGCTTGCGCGATACTCGCAGGAGCGGTGGTAACCTACAAACGCGCTTTCTTTCCGACACATGAAATGATTTCATGTGTGAATGACCCAGGACCTTCCCCCGCTCACCGCCCTGCGCGCGTTTCACGTTGCTGGCCGCCTGCTCAGCTTCCAGGAGGCCGCGCGTGAAATGCACGTCACACCTTCCGCCGTCAGCCACCAGATCCGGACGCTCGAGGACTGGCTGGGCGTGACGCTGTTCACGCGGGGCGCGCGGCGAATCGAGTTGACCGCTGCGGGCAAGAAACTGCTGCGTGAAACCGGCCGCGCCTTCGCGCGCATCACGGTCACGGCCAATGGCCTGAAGCGCTCTGCAGCGGCTCGGCTGAAAGTCAGCTCGCTCCCGCTGATCACCAGTGCATGGCTCATTCCGCGTCTTGCGAAGTTCGAGGCGAAACATCCGGACATTATCCTCGACATTGAAACATCAAACCGCATCGCGGACCTGGAGCGTGAGGGAGTGGATGTGGCCATCCGAAATCTGCGGGCCCCGACACCGGGCCTCGTGTCCCGCAAGTTGCTCGATGTACGCGGCGTGCCGGTCTGTGCGCCGGAGTTGCTGCCCACGCTCAAGGTCCCGCGCGACCTTGCTGCGCATACGCTCATCCACGTGACGGCGCGACCCGGCGCCTGGGATGAGTGGCTGGCGTCGGCCGGGCTTGGAAAACTGAAGGCGAAGCGGGAACTGTCGTTCGACACGGTGCCGGCGACGCTGGATGCGGCAGCGCGCGGGCGAGGCGTGGCCCTCGGCATGCATCCGCTGGTGTGGGAAGCCGCGATCGCCAAGGACCTGGTGGTGCCGTTTTCACCGGCGACGAACAGCGGCTCATCCTACTATGTCGTGCATCGCCGCGCCGACGGCGTGCGACCCGAAGTCCGGGCCTTCGTCGATTGGCTGGTGAAGGAGATGGCCGCATTCACCGCAAAGTCAGGCAAGGTCCCCGCGCGGCCGAAGGGCTGACAGTGGCAGCGAGGCTCCCTCATCCGTCGCGGCAGGCCAGAAGGCCCGCCGCGCCACCTTCTCCCACGCGTTCCGCGCGAGAGAAGGGCAACACAAATACTCTAGCCCTTCTCCCGCCCGCAGGGTGGGAGAAGGTGGCGCGGCCCGCCCGAGGCGGGCCGTGACGGATGAGGGCGACAACGCGACCGCAGCCCCCTCGAATTCACCCCCTCGGCTGGCTCATGTAATCGCTCAGCGCCTTGGTGAGTTCACCAAGCACCTTCGCCACATGCGCATCCGCCTGCACCGCCGCCCAGTAAGCCTTCACCTTCGGCGTGGCATCAAGGAGAGTGGCCTGCCCGAACGCCGGTCCGATCGCATTGACGAAGAACATCGTCGGCACCAGAGCACAATCCGCGAGCGACGCGGATGCGCCCAGCGCATAGGGACCACCCGTGATGTAGTGCTCAAGCCCCTTGAGCCCCTTGGCGAGTTCGGCGAGCTGCTCGTCCACGATCTTCGCATTGCGCGTCTTCGGGTCGAACTGCTCGAAGAGCTCGAACAGCGGGTTCAGGATATAGTCATTGGCGATGTTGTAGATCACCCGCATGCGCGCCCGCTCCTTCGCATCCGAAGGGCGTAGGGACGGCGTGGCATGGACGTCTTCGATATACTCGCCGATCACGCTCGACTCCGGCAGGCAGAAGCCGTTGTCATTGATCGCCGGCACTTTCTCGAGCGGATTGATCGCGGCGTATTCCGGCGTATGCGTCCCGCCAGCCGGCACCGAGATCATCTCGGCCTTCAGCCCCTTGAGATAGACCTGCAGGCGAATGCGGGCTGAATAGGGCGAAAGGCCGGAATCGTAGATCTTCATGGAGACACCTCGGTAGCGCGGCAAGCCGCGGCGGGAATACGGACGCAAGCCCTTACGCCCTGCGCAGGCGGGCGTCAAACACCACTGCGGAGCGTGGAAGCGTCGAGTGCAGGCGCCGGGCACTGCGGCGAACTGTGTCATTGAAGGCGGGCGCATGTGTTCTTATATTGTTCCTAATTGGCAATTCCGCCTTTCAGCACCGAGAAGGACCAGAACAACCCGCGCGCAGACCGTCGCCAGCCCGAAGATGACAACTGCAAAACATCGTACGAAAGTGTCATCTTCAAGGACGGAAAATCGCAGGATCCAGCCAAAATCGAGGTATCGGATTCGGCGCTCGTGTCATCTTCGTCGGCACCATCATCAGCCCCTCCCCGGCAGCACAAAATTCAGGATTGCGCCCCTAAGGTGAGCACGGACACACACCTCACCCCTTTTCCCGGAACGCGCTATCATGCATTCAGCACTTGCAGCCCGGCGGCTGGACACCGCCACCGAAAGCCTGGATCAACCGATGACCGCCACGACCCTGTTCGCGAAGGACTATTTCGAGGCCCGCAGCAAGTTCAGGCTCGCCGCGACGGCCGCAGGCGCCGACCTGTTCGCGTACCGACATCCGCACGCGAAGGGACCGCAGGGCGAGGAACTCTTCATCGACGTGGCCGTCACCGGAGGTTCCAGTGACACGACGCTCCTGGCCGTCTCCGGCACGCATGGCATTGAAGGCTATGCCGGATCGGCGGTGCTCACCGGATGGCTGCGCGAAGGCACGACACGCGTGCCCGGCCTGCGCCAGGTCTTCGTCCACGCCCTCAACCCCTACGGCTTTGCATGGGACCGACGCGTGACCGAGGACAATGTCGACCTGAACCGCAATTTCGTCGACAGGACGGCACCGCTGCCCGGCAACCCGCATTACGCCTTGCTCGCCGGGGCCATCGCCCCCGAGAGCCTCGACGACGAGGCGACCGAGGCCGCAAGCCGCGCCCTGCGCAACTATGCAAAGGAGCACGGCGCCTTCGCGATGCAGGAGACGATCAGCAAGGGCCAGTACACCCACCCGCACGGCATGTACTATGGCGGCGAGCGCGAGCAATGGTCGGCCACGATGATACGCCAGATCATTCAGGACCTCGCTTTGCCTTGCCGCCGCGCGGCCATCCTCGACTTCCACACCGGCCTCGGCCCCTATGGCACGGCCGAACTGATCAGCGAGGACGCGACCGACACGCCGGCCTACCAGCGCGCCTGCGCCTGGTATGGCAGCGAGGTCTCCTCGACCCGCGCCGGCGACTCCGTCTCGGCCCAGGTCTACGGCAGCCTCGACTCCGCGATCCCCGCCATGTTCGGTGACGCTGAAACCACGACCATCTGCGTGGAATACGGTACGCAGTCGACGCTCGAGGTCTTCTTCGCCCTGCGCGCCGATAACTGGCTCCACGCTATCGGCGGCCTCGACCACCCCTCCCGCGCGGCCATCAAGGCCCAGGTCCGCGCCGCCTTCTATCCGGAAGCCGACGACTGGAAGGCCATGATCTGGGAGCGGGGAAAAGCCGTAATCGGGCAGGCCATCGCGGGCCTGATAGCTCGCTAGCCCTATTGCACGCGCCCGGCCCTTGGGTCACACTCATGCCAGTCAAGCCAACCGAGGTACTCCCATGAAGAAGTCCTGGCGCAAGCCCAAGACCCGCGAAATCTCCGCCGCCATGGAGATCAACTGCTACTGCTCGGCAGAGTAAGAAGGGCGGCGCCCGACCGCGCCGCACCTCCATGAAACTCATCGTACTCGGGGCGGCAGCCGGTGGCGGCTTCCCGCAATGGAATGTCGCAAGCCCGAACAATCGCCGGGCCTTTGCGCAGGATCCCGACTGCCCCCAGCTCACCCAGTGCAGCCTGGCCGCAGCCGCCAATGGCACCGACTGGGTCCTCCTGAACGCCAGCCCTGACATCCGCCAGCAGATCCTGGCCACGCCCGAACTCCACCCGACCCAGGCACCCCGCTCCTCGCCCATCAGGGCCGTGATCCTGACCGGCGCCGACATCGACGCCATCACGGGCCTCCTGACCCTGCGCGAGCGCCAGCCCTTCACCGTCTGGGCGACCGACTATGTCCTGCAGGTCCTGCGCGCCAACGCGCTCTTCAACGTGCTGAACCGCGAGCTCGTCCAGTTCCGCGCCATCGCCCCTGGCCGCAGCTTCGAGCCAGTGCCGGGCCTCACCTGCCAGCCGATCGAAACGCCCGGCAAGCCACCGCTCTACCTCGAAGGCAGCGACGGCATCGACCCGGTGGAGGGCTCGTCCATCGGCATCAGCCTCGAGACCCCGGACCGCAAGGCCATCTTCATGCCGGCCTGTGCGGACATCACCCTCGACATCCTGCGCGCCCTCGAAGGCGCCGACGCTCTGTTCTTTGATGG
>JBILMZ010000127.1:0-10084 GCA_044375275.1 Micropepsaceae bacterium
CACGAAGGTGACGACGGAGAACCCGCAGCGCCGTGCAGGTGCCATTGCAAACATCCCGCAGGGCAGGCTGGGCACCCCCGGTGACATGGCCGGGGCCGCCCTGTTTCTCGCCTCGCCTTTGGCTTCCTACGTGACGGGCCACACCCTCATCGTCGATGGAGGCCTATCACTTTGAAGCATGCAGGGACATTGATCGAATAAAGCGATTAAAAAAATATATTTAATTCGCTTCAGTCGAATAGTTAGTGCGCGTAGGTTTTCGCAACAAGCCGCCGGAAGGCGACAAGGAGGAAGAATGACCGCGAACGATCAGGCAAAGACTGGCAAGTGCCCGGTAATGCATGCAGCCGCGCCCCATGCAACATCAAGGGTGCAGTCCAACAGCAAGTGGTGGCCCAACCAGCTCAACCTCGCGATCCTGCACCAGCACACGGCGCTTTCCAGCCCGATGGACTGGGACTTTCATTATGCAAAGGCATTCGGGGAGCTCGACTACGCCGCGCTGAAGAAGGATCTCCACGCGCTGATGACGGACTCGCAGGACTGGTGGCCCGCAGACTGGGGACACTATGGCGGTCTCTTCATCCGCATGGCGTGGCACAGCGCCGGAACCTATCGAACGGCAGACGGCCGGGGTGGCGCGGGTTCGGGCAATCAGCGTTTTGCGCCACTCAACAGCTGGCCTGACAACGGCAACCTCGACAAGGCGCGCCGCCTGCTCTGGCCGATCAAGCAGAAATACGGCAGTCGCATCTCCTGGGCCGATCTCATGATCCTGGCCGGAAACGTCGCGCTGGAATCAATGGGCTTCAAGACGTTCGGCTTCGGCGGTGGACGCGAAGATATCTGGGCGCCTGAGGAAGACATCTACTGGGGCCCTGAGGCCGAGTGGCTGGGCGACAAGCGCTATAGCGGCGACCGCCAGCTTGAGAACCCGCTCGCTGCCGTGCAGATGGGTCTGATCTACGTGAACCCGCAGGGCCCGAACGGAAAACCTGATCCCGTTGCCTCGGGACGCGATGTCCGCGAGACCTTCGCGCGCATGGCGATGAATGACGAAGAAACCGTGGCGCTGGTTGCCGGCGGACACACCTTCGGCAAGGCACACGGCGCAGGCCTTGAGTCGCATGTCGGACCCGAACCCGAAGGCGCACCGCTGGAGCAGATGGGCCTTGGCTGGAAGAACAGCTTCGGCACTGGCAAGGGCGTGCATACCATTACCAGCGGCATCGAAGGCGCCTGGAAGCCCAATCCGACACGTTGGGACAATGGCTACTTCGACATGCTGTTCGGCTATGAGTGGGAACTCGTGAAGAGCCCCGCCGGCGCCTGGCAATGGCACCCCAAGGACGTCAAGGCGGAACACATGATCCCCGACGCCCACGACCCGACGAAGACGCATCGCCCGATGATGACAACGGCAGACCTGTCGTTGCGCTTCGATCCGGCCTACGAAAAGATCTCGCGTCGCTTCCACAAGGATCCGCAGGCGTTCGCGGATGCGTTCGCGCGCGCCTGGTTCAAGCTGACCCATCGCGACATGGGACCGCGCAGCCGTTACATCGGCCCTGAAGTGCCTGCTGAAGTGCTCATCTGGCAGGATCCGGTGCCGGCGCTCGACCATCCGCTGGTGGATGCGCAGGACGTGAAGGGCCTGAAGGCAAAAATTCTCGCCACCGGTCTTTCGGTCTCCGATCTTGTGTCTGTCGCGTGGGCCTCGGCTTCGACGTTCCGCGGTTCGGACAAGCGTGGCGGTGCCAATGGCGCGCGCATTCGCCTGGCGCCGCAGCGGAACTGGGAAGTGAACCAGCCTGAACGCCTCGACCGGGTGCTGAAGGCGCTCGAAGCCGTGCAGAAGGAGTTCAACGCGGCGCAGAAGGGCAGCAAGCGTATTTCGCTCGCAGACCTCATCGTGCTCGCAGGCTCAGCCGCAGTCGAGCAGGCGGCAAGGAATACGGGTCACGAAGTCGAGGTGCCGTTTGTCCCCGGCCGCACGGACGCAACGCAGGAGCAGACCGACGTCGAATCCTTCGCGGTCCTGGAGCCGATGGCCGATGGCTTCCGGAACTACCAGCGCAAGGAATACACGGTCCCGGCCGAAGAGTTGCTGGTCGACCGGGCGCAACTGCTCACGCTCTCGGCGCCGGAGATGACCTTGCTGGTGGGAGGCCTGCGAGCGCTCAATGCAAACGCGGGAGAAGCGTCGCATGGCGTGCTGACAAGGCAGCCGGGCCACCTGACGAACGACTTCTTCATCAACCTTCTGGATGCAGCCACGGAATGGAGCCCGCTCGACGGCAGCCATGGCGTATTCGAAGGTCGCGACCGGAAGTCAGGCGCCCGCAAGTGGACGGCAACACGCGTCGACCTTGTATTCGGGTCGAATTCCCAGCTGCGTGCCCTGTCGGAAGTCTATGGATCCGCGGACGGGAAGAAGCAGTTCGTGAAGGACTTCGTTGCGGCATGGACCAAGGTCATGAACCTCGACCGCTTCGATCTTGTCTGATGATGAAGCTGACGGGGGCCGGCAGCAAGTCGGCCCCGTCACGACTTCCTGATCAGAACATGCTGGTCAGCGTGACACGCACCGACCGCGGCGCACCTGGCGTGATGTTGTTGTCATTGTGGGCCGTGCCCCAGTAAGTCTCATCGAGCACGTTCTCCACGTTCACCTGCATCTTCATTTCGTCGCTGATACGGTAATAGACGGCGGCATCGACGCGCGTATAGGCCGGCAGGATCACGGCATTGCTGATGGACGCAAACATGTCGGTCTGGTGGGTAACACCAAGCCCCGCCGCCCATTCCTTTGACAGTCGGTAGTGGTTCCAGAGTGAAAACGTCTGCTCGGGTACGAGCGGGACAACCCGGCCCGCTGGCGCAGCCGTGGTGGTCTTCGTGATCTCGGCATTCTGGAAGGCGTACCCGGCCATGATCGACCACTCGTTGGTCAGGTTGCCGCTGAGGCCCAGTTCCAGCCCTTCGCTGCGTTGCTCGCCCGTCAGGACGGAAAGGCTCGTGATGGGGTCGACAGCCCGGGTGTTGGTGCGGTCAAGCCTGTAAACGGCGGCCGTGAAGGCGAGGCTGGGCTTGATGTCCCATTTGAACCCGACTTCAAGGTTCAGGAACTTCTCCGGATCAAGCGAAGCCGAGGTGGCGTCAAGTGAAGCGAACTGGTCGCCGGACTGGGGCAGGTGGGAAACCGCATAGCTTCCATAGACCGACATGGCGTCGAACGGCTTGTAGATGACACCCAACCGCGGTGACACCAGCGTGTCCGCGCGGCTGAAGTCGGCATTGGCGGGGCGAAGGTCATCGAAGTCGAGATCAAACCGGTCGACACGCAGGCCCGCCACGACCTTGACGCTGTCTGTAACGTCGATCTGGTCCTGCACATAGGCCGCCGCCAGCGTCAGTCCCACATTGTTGTTGGCCTGGACGGGCAAGAGAAAAACCGCCGGCGCAAAAGTCGTCGGATTGAGGATGTTCACGACACCGGCCGCATTGTTGTTCGGGGTCCGCATGTTGTCCGTGTCCTGCCAGCCAAACTCCACGCCGAACAGGATCTTGTGCCGGATGCCACCCGTTGTCGTGTCCCAGACCAGGTCCGTCTGGTTGAACATGTTCACGCGATCGGTCGCGCTGTCATAGCTCTGCAGCGAGACATTGCCCAATCCGTTCACGCTGCTGTTTGCATGGACATTCGAATAGTACTTGTCGTAGCCCGCGATGACCGTGTGGTTCTTGAGGCTGAGCGTCGGACTGATGGCGTGTTCAAGTGAGGCGCGCAGAAGATTCACGCCGAAGTCGCTCTTGCTCAGGTCAGGATTTCCAAAGAAGGTCGAGGCGCTGATCTCCAGCGGGCGGCCATTCTGCGATGGCACGCCACGATCAACGGTGCGCTTGTCGGTGAAGTGTTCAAGGCTGACCTGTGCGCGGGTCTGTTCGGAGAAGGTGAAGCTCACCGTGGGATTGATGCCGTACCGCTCTACCTCCACGTGGTCCCTGTAGGAACCCGAGTTTTCATAAACGGCCATGAGGCGCGCCGAGACGATCTCGTCAAGGGCATCACCCAGGTCAATGGTGGCCCGGCGATTGTCGTCGGAACCCGCTTGCAGCGTCAGGGTGCGGATCTCGTCGCCGTCGGCCGCGCGTGAAACCCGGTTGATCACGCCACCGGCACCGCCGCGTCCGAAGATCAACGCGTTCGGCCCCTTGAGCACCTCGATGCGCTCGGCATTGTAGAGGTCGCGGAAGTGCTGCACGTCATCGCGGACGCCATCCACGAAGAAGTCCGCCGTTGAAGAATTGCCGCG
The DNA here is from genome assembly GCA_044375275.1 of Micropepsaceae bacterium. GTDB lineage: Bacteria > Pseudomonadota > Alphaproteobacteria > Micropepsales > Micropepsaceae > SZUA-430. The sequence goes on from JBILMZ010000127.1 coordinate 4,317, forward strand.
CAAGGTAGGGGCGTCCCTGTGTCCTTCGCCCTGGCCCATCGTGACACCTGGCACATAGCGGGTGACATCACCCATCGTGCGCATGTCCTGGTCCTCGATCAGGTCCCGTGTGACCGCCGTGACCGACTGCGGCACATCAAGCAGCTTCGTGTTCGTCTTGGTCGCGCTCGAAGTGTCGTCCTGCTTGTAGTAGTTGCGCTTGCCGGTGACGGTGACCTTTTCGACGGCCTGTGATGTCTCGCCCTTGCTGTCGTCCTGCGCCTGCGCCGGAAGCAGGATAACTGCACTGGCCATGATGGCTGTTGTCAGGAGGCAGCGCATTCTGAACGCGCGACGTCGCACGTCATCCGCGTTAACGGCATGCGTCATTTTGGTACCCCAGTTTCCCAATTCGCCAGCCGCTCAACGTGAGGTGGCGACCATTCGAGCCAGCACGTACCATAATCAAGTTCATAATGCAACTCAGTCGCAATAAGGGGTTGGGAGGTCGCTCCACTCCTTCGATTTCAGTAGCCGGTCTGACCCAAGGCTGCACCAATCAAGTCTCGTCTGGCATCCTCTGCCTTTGGTGTCGTCGGGGTTGCGAGCTTCAACTCTGGCATGGAGGGGCTTTCCAGCCTTTGCCCACCTTCGCACTCGGTTTTCAGTGAGCAAGCTTCAAGGTCACCACGCCCGCTACGATCAGCAGGACGCCGAAATATCGCATCAGCGACGATGGATCGCCAAAAACATTACCCCCACGAAGAAGGTTCCAGCAGCACCAATTCCCGTCCAGACAGCATAGGCAGTGCCTATCGGAATTTCACGTTGAGCCAGCCAAAGAAAAAATCCACTGGCAGCCATGAACACCACCGCCATGGCTATGCCTTGCCAACGGCTCTCTGGCTCTTGCGCCAGTTTCAACCCGACAGGCCAGCCAATCTCCAACAGTCCAGCCAGCACCAGATACAGCCAACCCATGAGGCTCTCCTTCAACGGTTCAGTTGTGATCAAAGCAGCTCTTTGCAAGATGATTGTGAAAGAGTCGCAGCCAGCCGGGTCCGGTTGCTGCTCCGCTGTGCTTTAAAACCTCGGTAGTGAAACCCAGTGACGCTTCCCGCGTGTCACAGATCAAGACTTGACGCATCGCAGGGGCACGCAGGCGCGCGACAATTCCAGCATGCGAACCGGCGCAGAAATCACGCTAAGCACCTGATTCATAGAGACAAAATTCTCGATAATTGCTTCGGGCACGCTGCCTCTCCATGCTATGTGCCGATCATTGCTCGTATCGGGAGAGCGCTCATGAGAACCATCGCCCTCGTCGCCCTGGCCGTGGCCCTTCTCGGGCTCGGACTCGTCGTCATTGGCTACGCATTGCCGGCGACCCGCGAAGGTGCCGCCAGCCGCGTCATCGCTGCGAACCCCGAACGCGTCCGCCAGACGATCCTTGATGTTGAAAGCCAGCCCGCGTGGCGCCGGCACGTCGCGGCGGTCGTTCGCACATCCGCCGACGAATGGACGGAAACAACCGTCGACGGCGAGACGATCGCGTTCCGCCGCCTGCCGTCGGACGACGGGAGCGTCCGGCTCGAATTTGAAAGCACGCGCGGCTATCGTGGCGAATGGCAAGGACGGTTTTCGCCTGCGTTGGGCGGCGGTACGGAACTCGAAGTCCTCGAGCGCACGACGACGCCGTCGCCGATCGGTCGGATCCTGTCGCGGATTTTCTTCGATCCGGCGGCCTTCGCTGCGGCGTATCTCGACGACGTGGCGCGTGAGGTCGCGCGCCGCGACGGGGCGGGCGCGTGACGCATGGCAACCCGACCCAAACGTCCCACCGACTGGCGCAAGCGCTTCGACGCAGCCAAGCCCCCGAAGACCGTGACGCTGCACACGGATTTCGCGGGAATAAAGGCGGGCACGGTCATGTACATCGGCTCGCCGGGCACGATCGCGAACTACATCGCCCGGATTCCCCGTGGCGAGACGCGCGCCGTCGAGCGGATGCGCAACGAACTGGCGCGCCGCAACGGCGCGCAAGCGACCTGTCCAGTCACCACGGCGATCTACCTGAAGGTTGTGGCGGAGGTGGCGCTCACCGAACTCGACGACGGCAAGCCCTTCGAGCGCGTCGTGCCGTTCTGGCGGGTCATCGAGCCCGGCAGCAAGATCGCCAAGCGCCTGTCCTGCGACGACGCGATGATTGAGCATCTTCGGGGGCTGGATCGCGCCGAACCGCGCAAAGGCTGACCGCGCCATTCGCCAGAAGCCGGAAAGCGATCCAACCCGCACGACCCGGATACGAAATGAACCAGGGGTGGGTTACAGGTTGATCGTGCCGGAGCGGGGAGCTGATCTGGAAGGACCGGGCTGACCCGGATCTGCGCAGATCATCCTTCGGATGTCACTTTGACGGGCTTTGCTCTGTCTTCGCGGTTCACAAGCCGCTTGAATGAGAAGGCCTTGCCGGAACCGGATTTGAAGTACTTTTCCAATGCACGAGCGCGCCTTTCGTCGGCGACAGCGACATAGGCTTCCAGTTTCGCGGGTAACAGCAGTCGAGTGGATCTCACGCGGCCGATGTTGTGCGTACTGACACGTCGACGAAGATCATTGGTCGAGCCAACGTAGATGTCATCATTTCGCAGTTTGAGAAAATACACGTACCACAAATGACACCATCTGGGCTTTGCGGTGATTGGTGGCTAACCGTCGCCTCCCTTCGCCAAGGCTTCGGGAGGCACCCTACGTCTTCGTCTCCGGGTGGCCTGCCACCCGGAGACGAAGGCGTAGGGTGGCGGATGGGGTGAGATTCGAACTCACGGTACGTTGCCGTACTCCGCATTTCGAGTGCGGTGCGATAGACCACTCTGCCACCCATCCGTATCCGATTAAAAAGGGGCGTGGTCGTCTGAAGGGGCGGATGAATACCCGAGGCTGAAGCCGCCTGCAACTCCGTTCCGTCAGTTAAAGGTTAGCAGCGCCGACCCGATTGAAAAACTGGCGCCAAAGCCGATGAGCAGCGCATTTTCGCCCTTTTTGGCCTTTCCTTCGCGCACAAGCTGGTCGAGCAGAAGCGGAATGCTGGCGCTGGACGTGTTGCCGGTTTCAGCAAACGAGGCACAAAGCCGCGACGGGTCGATGCCCGCGGACTTGCAGGCCGGGATCAGGATCCGTGTCAGGTTGGCCTGGTGGGGAATGAGCCAGTCAATCGCGTGCCCCTCGGCCTGGTGGCGGCGGATCTCGTCAACGAGGATGCGTGTCGCGCCAACGGCGACCGGAGGCCCGGCCATGTACCACCGCGCATTGTCGGGCACTTCCGCCTGCTGGTCGTTGGCCAGCATGCCGGCGCCTTTGACGAGCGCAATCGTCCCCGTATCCACCATTGAACTGGCCCGACTCGTCACGATTGACGCAATCCCGGGAGACAGGTTCGAGAGCAGGACGCCGGCCGCCGCGTCACCGAACAGCGTGCTGATGCCAAACGCCTTGGGGTCATACGTGATGCAGCGTGATGAGAACTCGATCGCCAGCAGCGCGACCTTGCGATAGCCCATAGCCTGCACAAGGCTGCGCCCCACGGTCACGGCATACATGAAGCCGGTGCAGGCATTGCTGCTGATGTCCAGCACAAACGGGTGGGCGAGTGCGCCATGTTTCTCGCGCGAGGCGGCGACGATCTGCTGCGACAGGCCCGGGAAGCCTTGCGTCGACGATGACGAGACAATCACCGCATCAAGTTGTGACCAGTCACGCGAGCCCATCAATTGCTCAAGAAGGGCAACGCCCGTATCGACCGGATTTTCATCGGGAGAGAAAAAGCGACGAGACCTCAGGCCCGTCTTCTGCTCGATGACTTCCGCACGCGAACGGGCCGTCGCGTCGGCTTCGTCATCACGCACATTGCGCGCGTGGGCACCATCAATGAGCCGTTGGCCGATGTCACGATTGGTGACGACCATGTGCGGCAGGATGCTGGCGGTCGAGAGCACTGAGACGGTATTCATGGGACTTCCCTGACAAGGGACGCACTATGAAAACCTGAACAGGCTCTTGTCCAGAAATGTCTCGTCGCAAGGACAAGAGCGGGCACGGCAGGATTGGTTGCAGGTGCCCGATTTTGCGGCAATTCGGCGTTTATGCCTCAGGCGGTCGCCAGCTGCATGTCAGTTCCAACGCGATCCCGAACGTTTTTGGGAACTGCTTCATAGAATGTCGGGCGCTGGATATTCAGCCGTGCACGCGCCGCTTCGAGCGGCTCGGCGAGCAGCTTGATATAGTCTTCACCGGGGAGCCACTTCGCCTGGCGACCATTCCGGAAAGCCTGCTTCACGGCCTGGTAAACCGGATAGCCGGGCAGGACAGACCGGATCTTGAAGATGCCGCCCCATGCAATGAGACCGAAGCCGAGCGACTTGGTCTGGCTATAGGAAAAGGCAACCACGCAGGCTTCGCCCAGCGCATCGCGACTATAGCCGGTGAGAATGTGCCAGAGATCATGGACGTCACGCATGCGTCGCCCGTACCAGGCATACGGGTGCTCGGCGTCGATCGCCTTGTCAGCGCCCCTGCGGCTTTCCTCGATCAACCCTTCAGCTGAAATGTTCTGGCTGGTCACGAAGTCCAGATACGCACGTCCAACAGATCCTTCGGGCAGGCTGGCCAGGAACGCTCGGTCGGACAGGACCACGGCGAGTTCCTGGCGACGATAGGCGATGGCGCCGCCCTGCGGTGTCGACAGGAGGCGTGCATATCCGTTTGGAACCGACTTGCCGCTGAGCGCGCGCATGATCTCGAAGACCTGCGCCGTGTCTTCCTTGTTCTTGAACAGGCGAAGCAGGGCCCTGAACGCCTTGATGGGCTGAACGCGGAACGTACCTTCCTCGAAGGAGGCAGCAGGTGTGCCTCTCACTTCGGAGCGATAACTGGTTACGAGCGTCATGGGTATCCTCTTGAGGCAGCGCGGTGGGACAACAGGATTATGACTGACAAATTGTCAGTTTGCGACAGGTTTTCAAGGGGGCGCCGTCAAGGCTTCAGCGGGTCCCCGAAGGAATTGGCTGTGGCAATTACATCATCAAGGCGTGGCAGCCTTGCCTCATTGCCCAGGTGCTGAACGCCGTGCGCGGAGGCCGCTCGGGCAAACCTGAAGTGCAGGTCCCAGGACCTCTCGGGCCAATGCATCTGGGAAAACACATACGCGCCATGGAAAAGGTCGCCGGCACCATTCGTGTCCACGACGCGTTCCGATGGCACATGCAGCGCGGGCAACGCCTGCATGCCATCGTCCTTTTCGCGCCAGATCATGCCGCGCTCACCCAGCGTCACACCCGCGACGCGGCAACCCTTGTCCTGCAGCAGGCCGATTGTGCCTTCCGGATCAAGATTGAGTTGCTCGCAAAACCGCTCACTCACGATCGCGACGTCGACAAACGAAAGCAGTTCCAGTGTCGTGTCGCGCACGCCACCACCATCCAGCGAGACCAGTATGCCGCGCTCGCGTGCAGTGCGCGCATAGGCGATGGCTGCATCACCCTGGTGCCCATCAAGGTGGAGCGTCCTGCATCCATCAAGGTTCAGTTGCGGAAACGGATGAAGGTAGTGGTCATCGCGACACCGTACGATGGCGCGCTTGCCGTCATTGGGCATGATGAATGACAGGGATGATCGCTCGACCTTCCGCGCATGGAGCGGGATGCGATAGGCGGAAGCCATGTCCATGAACATGCGGCCGAGCCAGTCATCGGCAATGGTAGCCATCAGGTCCGGAACAATGCCAAGCTTGG
>JBILMZ010000330.1:0-2721 GCA_044375275.1 Micropepsaceae bacterium
GGCTGCCGCCGTTCATTCGTAACCGATCAATCGTAGCGACCGTTGTTCTCTTCGTTGTAGCCGTCGTCATGCGACGACGATGAAGAGCCGGCGCCTGAAACGACGGCGCCTTCACCGTGTCCGGCGCCATTGCCGTTTCCGTTTCCATTGCCGTTTGGCTGCTGGTCATAGACGTTGCCGTTGGCGTCGCCCTGCTGGCCCGGCTGCTGGTTGCGGTACGGGCCGCCGTAAGGACCGGACTGGTTCTGTGGCTGACCCTGCTGGTGAGCGCCGCCGCCATATGGCTGCGCTGGTGCCTGCTGCTGCTGGGTGTGGGCCTGGTAGGCCATGATCAGCCGGTAATAGTGTTCGGCGTGCTGGAGGTAGTTCTCGGCCATCACGCGGTCTCCCGACGAGTTCGCGTCGCGGGCCAGCTGAAGGTATTTCTCGTAGATGTGGTGGGCGTTGCCCCTGATCTTCACGTCAGGGCCGTTCGAGTCGATCGTCCGGTGAATATTGAAGACCTGGTCCTGGTTCTGCTGGGGGGCGCCCTGGTGACGCTGTCCGCCACCGCCGCCGCCACCACCACCGCCACCGCCGCCGCCGTGATGCTTGCCACGACCACGGCCGCGACCGCGCTTGTTGTTGTTGTTATTGTTGTTGTTTGATCCCGGTCTCATGTTCATGGGGATGTCCGTCTTCTCTTTCAGTTGTCTGTTCGAAACAGTTTTAAATTCACTCAAAAGCCAGTGCGTCGTGTGCCGGTCCAAACGCCAGCATGCGCTCGCCATCCGTTGATCTGGCTGAAACAATCCGGGTCCTTAGACCCCTGTGCGCGTTCGTTGCGATCCTCAAAACCGAGCTTTGACGCTGTGCGGATTTGTCAGGCTGTCATGGCCATTCGGGAGGCACCGCGCTTCACGTGCGTGTGGTCAACCCGGCAAACCGGTCGCGCGCCTTGGCTCCAAACCCCTTGCGGCCCGCGCGCTCAAACCCTTCAGTCAGGCGGAAGCTAAACGAAAAGCGACCGGACTTCCAAGCAAATTCTGGCAGTTTTCCTGAGGTCATTGCCTAGCCGGGCAGTCTGGCGGCCACAACCCTGTCGTGCCCGCCAAGATCCTTAACGATACGGATGACGCGAAGTCCTTGATTTTCAAGGATCCGGGTAACGCTTTCAGCCTGGTCGAAGCCGATCTCGAGAAACGCCCTGCCCTGCGGCAAAAGCAGTCCGGGCAATGTGCGGGCAAGCTGTCGGTACGCTTCCAGACCGTCAGCGCCTCCGCTCAGCGCGAGGACGGGTTCGAACGCGCGCACGTCCGGCTCCAGCGTCTCGATCACGCCGTCAGCGATGTAAGGCGGGTTCGACACGACGAGATCGAATCGCTCACCGCACTCGGTTGCGAAGTCCCGGCAGTCGAATGTCATGCGTGCCGCCGTGCCCAGCCGGCCTGCATTGCCGCGTGCGACGTCGAGGGCGGCTGCTGAGATGTCGACGGCCACGCCGGTCGCCTCGCGCCATTCGGTCAGGAGGGAGATGATCAGGCAGCCAGACCCCGTGCCGAGGTCGATGATGCGCGCGGGGGGCGTTGCGCCAAATTCCTTCAGCGCGGCTTCCACCAGAGTCTCCGATTCTGGACGCGGGATCAGGACTGCCGGCGTTACCTCGAAGTCGAGGGACCAGAACTCGCGGCGTCCGATGATGTAGCAAAAGGGCTCACGCGCCGCGCGGCGGCGAACGAAGTCCTGGAACTGGTCGGGGCCGCTCGCCTCCCGCGCCAGCAGGCGCGCCTCGCGGGCTGGTTCATCCAGTCCCGCGGCAGCCAGGCGGGCGGCGGCGGCTTGCAGGATTTCATGGCCGGGCTCGAGTTCCATGCCCTCCTGTTAGCAGCCTGTTCACCATGATGCCAACAGTGCACGTGGTCTTCCATTGCCATTTAGCGCCGGGTTCATGGGCCCGTGATGAAATCCGGCGTCCAATAGCTGGATGACCTTGCCCATGCGCATGTTCGACTTCGCAAAGCTGTTGCTCGCCAACTGGCTCCTCATCACCGGGCTGGCCGCGGCCCTCACGGTGCTTGCGCCTACGATCGTCATTGTTGTGGCCATCACGGTCATCGGGCTGCCGCTTGCCATTGCCCTTGCCTTTTCGCCCCTTGTCTTCATGGTCTCGCTCGGGAGTGTCCTGCTGCATCGTGTGCTGAACGTCGGTGCAATGGGCTATGTCATTGGTGCCGGTGCCACGCTTCTCCTCTTGTCGGTTCCACCGCACTTCATCAATGCCAACTTCAGCGAGAGGGTGTCGCAGCTGGTCGCCGATGATCGCGACACTTTTTCGCCGCCGCTAAAGGCCGGGACGATTGCAATCCGGCAGGAGCGCGAGGGCTGGTTCCAGCGGGATGAGACGCGCTGCGGCGGGCTTTGCATGCTGCTGCTCCTCGACGGCCATGCCTCGCGTGTCATTACCCTCGCGGGAGGCGTGACCTCCGACATCGACCCGCAGCTCAAGGTGCTGTCCTTCCGGATGGAACGCCGGGACCGATGCCCTCGCGTCAAGCTTTCGAGCAGCAACGAAGAGCACTTCATCGCCGAAGAAGCCGGTGGCTGGTCGCGGGGCTTGGATCAGAAGACTGACGAACGAATGCGCGCCCAGATCGGCCGGGGCAACTGCCTGATCCAGGAAACGGTCGCGCTTGGGCTTGCGGATGCGATCATCTCGATTGGTGTTGCAAATCGCGGCCTTTC
>JBILMZ010000331.1:0-2715 GCA_044375275.1 Micropepsaceae bacterium
GATTTCCTCGCGGTCTGGCGAAAAGACGCCGTTGCAAGGTTCGATTTGGGAGGGGTGGATCAGGGTTTTCCCGTCGAAGCCCATGGCGCGGCCCTGTCTGCAGACATCAAGGAAGCCAGCTTCATCTGCGATTTCGTTGAACACGCCGTCGATGGCGGCAAGGCCGTTGGCGCGCGCGGCCAGAACGGCCAGGTTCAGGCTCGCGATCAGCGCTTCACGCCCGGGCGTGTGCCGGGCCCGCAGTTCCTTGACCAGGTCATTCGTGCCCAGGACGAGGCAGGACAGGCGACCGCCGGCCGACGCGATCTCTTCCAGGTTGAAAATCGAGCGCGGCGTTTCAACCATCAGCCACAGGCGACAGTCGGCGGGTGCGTCCTTCATGCGGGCGGCGGCAGCAGAAACATCCTTAACGCTGCTGACCTTGGGCACCAGGATCGCGTCGGGGCCCGCCTTGCAGGCCGCCTCCATGTCGTCCTGACCCCAGGGGGTGTCGAGGCCGTTGACCCGGATCACCACTTCGCGGCGACCAAAGCGGCGCGCCTTCACGGCGGCACAGACCTGATCCCGCGCCAGGAGCTTTGCATCGGGTGCAACGGCATCCTCAAGGTCAAGGATCAGCGCGTCTGCCGGCAGGGCGGCGGCCTTTTCAAGCGCGCGGGCGTTGGAGCCGGGCATGTAAAGAACACTTCGGCGGGGTCTTATGGCCATTGTCTGCTCTCGAACCAGAAAAACTTTTCGACCATAGCGGGGTGGCCTGTCGATTTCGAGGCCCTTGGAACGTCCTTGACGCGGACTAAAATGAGCACAGTAGACTTCCATGCCCAAATTCAGCGTGACCGACGGTCCCCATACCGAAAGCAAGGAAATCGTCGGCGGCTTCTTCACTGCCGTCGCAACCGCTTATGACGAGGCCAGCACCATCGCCGCTGACAGCCCCCACCTCACATATGGCGGGCGCATCGAAGTGCGCATGATCCACGAACTCTGACGTGAGCGGCGGCGCTGACATAGCGGCGCTGCTGGCCCGCTCGAAGCGGGCATTGCTTCGGTACATGCGGCTTCTTCGGATTTTGGGGCCACGGACTGGGCGCTGCTCGGGCGATACTACGATGCACTCCTTGAGGTTGCGCCCTCCCCTGTGGTCGAGATCAACCGCGCCATTGCGGTTGCCATGCAACAGGGACCCGAAGCCGGATTGCAGCTGCTCGAGCCGCTTCGCGTACAGATGATCGTGCAGTCCTATCTTCCTTTCCACCTGGCTCGGTGACCTTGAACTCCGGCGCGGGCAGCGCGACCATGCACGCGCCGCCTTTACAGCGGCGCTCGGGCTTGCGATGTCTGAACAGGAACGAAAACTCATCGCCGGAAAGCTGCAGCAAGCCGCAGATGCCTGATTCACCCATCATCTCCATCCAGTCCGAAGTCGTCCGCGGCCATGTCGGCAACAGCGCGGCACGCTTTGCGCTCCAGCGCCTGGGCCTCGATGTCTGGTCGCTGCCGACGGTCCTGCTGTCGCATCATCCGGGTCATGGGCGGCCCGAAGGGCGTACGACGGAAGCACAGGAGCTTCTTGCCCTGTTTGACAGCCTCGCGCGGCGCGGCTGGGCCGGCCAAGTGCGTGGCGTCATTACGGGCTACCTGGGAGCGGCCGCGCAGGCGAGCGCTGCTGCCAGCATTGTCGCGCGCGTGAAGGCACTCAATCCGGCTGCGCTCTATCTCTGTGATCCGGTCTTCGGCGACGATGACGGTGCCTATGCAAAGCCCGGCGTCGCCGAGGCGATTGCGCGAGACCTGCTTCCGCTTGCCGACATTGCAGCTCCGAACCGCTTTGAACTTTCCAGTCTTTCTTCACAACGCGTTGAGTCGCCGGCTGATGCCGTGCGTGCGGCGCGGCTGCTGGGCCTGCGCGAGGTTGTCGTCACCTCCGTTCCGGATGGCGCACGGATTGCCAATATCGTGGTCACGCCTTCGCAAGCGTGGCGCTGCAGCGTGGAACGGGAGACCCACCTTCCCCATGGCACCGGCGACCTTCTATCCGCGCTCTATCTTGCCTTGCGCGTCGGCGGACATGCGCCGGTTGACGCCCTTGCGGCGAGCGTGTCCCGGGTTCAGGCCGTCATCCGCACGAGCCTTGGGCGTGACGAGCTTCAGCTCGTCGCGGCTCAGGACTGCCTGGTCCACGAAAAGGACACCCTTCCTGTCGAGATCGTTCAAGCCGGCTAGGCAAAGTCAGCGCGCGGCGCGCAGCGTTGCCAGACCATCGCAATAGCCTTCAAACGCGGATCGAAGCCCGCGCGTCTCGCTTTGCAACAACACGCCGCTGCCGTCCTGCAAGCGTCCTTCGATCTCACTGGCGAAAGCCGCAAGCGCCATGGCTCCTGCCATCGCACCTGAACTCTTGAGGGAATGCGACAACTGGATGGCTTCAGCCACGCCGTCCGCGCTGCCCGCCAGTTCCGACAGGCGGTTCAGCTTTTTCGCTGCGTCCTGCAGGAATGTGTCGATCAGAAGCTGAAGCAGTTCCTCGCCCGAATCCGCGCGGAATGCGTCGATGACACCCGGGTCGAAGGCTGGTTGCTCGCCAGGCGCTGCATTTTTCGTCTCCGATGCGTCGTGCACCCTGAACCGTGCGTTGCCCGAAAGAGCCGCGGCCAAGGATACGAACAGCGTTTCACGACGGAATGGCTTTCCAACATGCAGGTTCATGCCTGCCGC
>JBILMZ010000332.1:0-2700 GCA_044375275.1 Micropepsaceae bacterium
CCGGGCCACCTGCCGCAATCTGCTTCTGGAAGAGCGGAACAACTGAACCCGTTGATCCCAGCACGTTGCCAAAGCGAACCGTCACGAACCGTGTCTCGGAGCCTGTCAGGTCCAGGGCCTGCCCATAGGCTTCTGCCAGGCGCTTCGTCGCGCCCATTACATTGGTCGGATTGACGGCCTTGTCGGTCGAGATCATGACCATGGCACGTGCCCCGCAGCGCACGGACTCGTCTGCCACGTTGCGCGTGCCGACGACATTCGTCCGCACGCCTTCGAGCGGGTTCTGCTCGACCAGCGGCACATGCTTGTAGGCCGCGGCGTGGAAGACGATCTCCGGCATCTCGCGATCAAAGGCCCGCGCCACGCGCTTGCGGTCCCGCACGTCGCAGAGCACCGCGGACCGGGAGAGCGAAGGGAAGGACTGCGAAAGCTCCAGATCGATCGCGTAAAGATTGTATTCGCAATTGTCGACCAGCGAGATATGCGCCGGAGCAAAGCCGGCCAGCTGCCGGACGAGTTCGGAACCGATTGAGCCACCAGCGCCGGTCACGAGAACACGCTTGCCCTCGATGAGGTTCCGCATGCCCCGACGGTCGAGGCGCTTCTGCGGCCGATGGAGAAGGTCTTCGAGCGCGATGGGCTTGGGCTCGGTCGGCAGCGTGGCATCGCTTTGGATTTCGGTCGACCCGGGAAGCCGACCCAGTGATATGCCGTGCTCCGACGCGATTGAAAGCAGATTGTCTTTTGCCGATTGCGACAGCCCCTCGTCGGCGATCACGATGCGAAGTACGGGCCGCTCCAGGCGCGCCATGCGCTCGAGGTAAGCGCCGAGGTCGCCAAGCGCCGCAACAACGGGAACGCCCTGGACCTCACGGTTGACCCAGTAGGACGTCGGCGCGATCAGGCCGCGAATGTCATAGGGCGTATTGGCATCCCGATGAACCTCGCGGATGAAGCTTTCCGCCCGTCCACCGACCCCAACGAGGTAGACCGGCGAGCGGATGCCGCGCATGCCGCCGGGCGCAATGCCCAGGCTGCCTTCCTGGAGGACCCGAAAGAGGATGCGCGGCGCTGACAGGAAGAGAGTGAGGAACACGAAAGACAGCAGAACCGAAGCCCGAGGCAGTTCTTCACCCCGGCTGATCAGGAACACGTAGGGAAAGAACAGGAGAACGCAGACAAGCGAACTCTGCAGGATGCACTTGAGGTCTCGCAGCGACGTATATCGCCAGACGCCCTTGTGGAGATTGTTGTGGACAAAAACGATCCCGGCGATCATCGCGAAGCTGACGGTCGTCCAGATGTAGAACGAGGGCTCCTTGAACCCGGCCCACTTGAACCCGGCGCCAAAAGCGAACCAGAGAGAGAGGAAAAAAGCCAATGCCGCAGCGGCCATGTCATGGGCCAGCACCAGCGAACGAGACCCGGTACGCTCCACGAACGTACGCCAGACCGAGATTTCCCAATTGCGTTTCAACTCGAACACCACCCACGTTCAACCTGAACGCGAGACGCATCGCGTAACACCAACGATCCACGTTCCCCCGAACGCGACTCCCCGGTAGACAATCAACTGATTCGGCGTTTTCTCCAACGGATCAAGGGAGTTGCGCGCAGGGGCCGAGCGGCGCGGGAGTTGTGGTGTGGACTGGCCAAAATACGCATTGGAACCTCAAAAGCAGGAGGTTACTTGTTGCGCGATGGTGGCGAGGCAGAGGATCGGAGCGCAGGCGAAGTGAAAGCACTGCTGGGCACCAGTTGGACAGTGGTCGGCACACTGTGTTTCGCCATGTGGCAGTGGGCATTGATGGTGCTTGCCGCGCACTCTGCCGGAGGTGCCGAAGCCGTGGGCGCACTGTCTGTCGCTCTCGCCATATCAACCCCGGCATTTCTCTTGTTCGGAATGTCCTTGCGCCAGGTTGCGGCAACAGACGTTCAGCTGAAGTTTGCAGACCCCGAGTACCTCCAGATCAGGGCATTGGCGGTTCTGGCCGCTCTTGCCGTCAATGCGATGCTGGGACTGGCATTCTCGACGCCGGAGTTGTTCTGGTTGGTGATCGCCTGCTCACTGCTGAAGGCAACAGAGTCAATTGCGGACATTGCCTACGGCTTGAAACAAAGGGCTGGACGCGACAGCGATGTGGGAATGTCCCAAGCTGGCAAGGCAATACTGCAGAGCCTGATCTTCGGCATATTGATCCACTTCGGACTGTCTCTGACAACCGCCATTGTCGCGATTGCAGCCCTGTCGCTTGTGCTGACGCTGGGCTTTGATGGCTTGACCCCTGCAAGGATCGTCAACGCACTTTCCGGGCGCGCGCGAAATCATGATCTCCCGTCATCAGCATCTCGACTTGTGCGCAGTGCAGCTCAGTCCGGCATCGCTGCATGTCTCGTGGCAGTCGCAGCGGGATTGCCCCGCGTCTTGCTTGAACATGAATCCGGAACGGCGGTAGTAGGCGCTTTTACCGCCACAATGTGGATGTTCATGCCGGGACACGTGGTTGCGAATGCTGTGTGCCAATCCCTGCTGAGCAGGGCTGCTCTTGCTCAGTTCAACACGGGTGGGATCAGCCTGACTGGATACGCCGCCATCTTCTGTGGCGTCTCAAGCATGCCGGCATTGTTGCCAGGCGCCTTTTATCTTGTGACAGGTATCGAACCGGCATTGCTGGTCTTTGGCAGTGGATTCGAGGTTGG
>JBILMZ010000333.1:0-2688 GCA_044375275.1 Micropepsaceae bacterium
CCTCGAGTTCATCGATGCAGAAAACGTCCACGACATCGTCATCGGCATGCGCCACCAGCTGATCGAGGACCTCGTCAAGCGCTACATTCCGGACAACTCCTACGCCGAACAATGGCGCATGGCGGAGCTGGACGCAGACGTGAAGGACTTCTTCGGCCTCAACCTGCCGGTCGTGGACTGGGGCAAGGAAGAGGGTATCGCCGAGGAAGAGATCACCAGCCGCATCACGACGGCCGCGGACCTGCGGGGCCTCGAGCGCTTCTCCGGTGCACCGCAGGACGCGATCAACCAGGTTGAGCGCGCGATCCTGCTGCAGACCATGGACCACGAGTGGCGCGAACACCTTGTGACGCTCGACCACCTGCGCCACACAATCGGCCTGCGTGGCTATGGCCAGCGTGATCCGCTCAACGAGTACAAGACGGAAGCCTTCCTCCTGTTTGAAGGCCTTCTGGCCCGCATTCGCCAGCTGGTCACCCGCCAGCTGATGCATGTCGAACTGCAGTTCGAGTCACCGCCGGAACTGGATGAAATGCCGCTCCCGCAGATGCAGGCGCTGCACGTCAACCCCGACACGGGCGAGAACGAATTCGAGCCCCCGGAAGCATCCGGCCGCCCCGCGCTTAACGCGCCACGCCTTGCCGGCAGGGCCATCCCGGTGAACCCGAACGACCCGGAAACCTGGGGCAAGGTCCAGCGCAATGCACCCTGCCCTTGCGGATCAGGCAAGAAATTCAAGCAGTGCCACGGCGCCATCTGAAACGCCTGACCTGCGGCACCCGCGCGGTGCACGCAGGTCTGGAACCTTGATGCGTGCAGCGCGTTCTCTCCCCGACATAATCAATCGGGTGATACATGATCAGAACACGCGTATTTGCATTGGCAGCACTTGCAGCCTTGAGCCTCTCGGCCTGCGGAACCTCACAGACTGACCGGGGCCTGTCCGGCGCAGGCATCGGTGCGGCAACGGGTGCCGTGATCGGCGGCGTGACCGGCGGAAGCATCGGCACGGGCGCCGTCATCGGTGGCGTCGTGGGCGGCGTCGTTGGCGCGACCACCACGAAAGACGACATCAACCTGGGCAAGCCGATCTGGAAAAAGTCCTGCCGCCAGCGCCAGCGCGAAGGCGCGAACATCTCGTGCCCCAGGAAGCACCGCAAATAGCCGAAAGCACGGGTGACGTACCGAAAGCGACGTCACCCTGGCGGTGGAACAGGCCGCACTGCGGCCTTGCATGACATGGGATTCCCCGCTCAACTCCCGGACAGAACAACGGGAGCAGCAACCATGTCACCCACACCCTTCAAGATCGAAGTCCCGCAGGCCACGATCAACCGCATCATGGAGCGCGTGCGCCAGTTCGAATGGCCCGACGCGCCGGAGGGCGGTGGATGGGCCTATGGCGCCGAACTCTCGACGATGAAGGAAATCGTCGAGCACTGGCTGCACGGCTATGACTGGTACCGCGAGCAGGAAATCATCAACCGCCTGCCGCACTTCAAGGCGCGCGTGCGCGATCTCGACATTCACTTCATCCACATCCGTTCGAATTCGCAGAAGCGCCGCCCGCTGATCATCACCCATGGCTGGCCGGGCTCGTTCGTCGAGTTCATGAACGTCATCGAGCCGCTCGTCTATCCCGAGAAATACGCCGGCAAGGCGAGCGACGCCTTCGACATCGTCGTGCCCTCGCTGCCGGGCTATGGCTTCTCGGGCAAGCCGAAGAAGCCGATCAGCCCGCGCACGGTCGCGGGCTACTTCGACGAACTGATGGTTGGCACGCTTGGCTACACGAACTACATCGCGCAGGGCGGTGACTGGGGCTCGGTCGTCTCGGGCTGGCTGGCCTATGACCACCCGCAATGCCGCGCTGCGCACATCAACATGTTCGGCTGGCGCTCGCCCGGCGTGGAACCGGAAACGCCGGAAGAAAAGCAGGCCGCACAGCATGCTGAAATGCTTTTCAATTTCGAGGGCGCCTATTTCCGCGAACAGTCGACGAAGCCGCTGACGCTGTCCTATCCCGTCATGGACTCGCCCGTCGGCATGGCCGCCTGGATCCTCGAGAAGTTCCATGGCTGGTCCGACCTCGACGACAACAAGCTGGACTCCGTCTACACGAAGGACCAGCTGCTCACGAACGTGATGATCTACCTTGTGACGCGCACCTTCGGCACGTCGACATGGCTCTATCGCGGCCTCTTCGAGGACATGAGCGGCACGCCCGTCCCGCCGAAGGCGCGCATCGAGAAACCCGTCGGCGTTGCAAGGTTCCCGAAAGACCTGATCCCCTTCCCGCCCCGCTCGTTGGTCGAGCGCACCGTCAACGTGAAGCGCTGGACCGAGTTCAAGCGCGGCGGCCACTTCGCCGCCATGGAGCGCCCGCAGGACTTCATCGAAGACGTGCGCGCGTTTGCGAGGGAGTTGGACTGATCCAACCTCAGTAGCCCCCCATCGTCTGCAGCGCCTGACGGCGCGCAGCCACTTCCCCCGTAAACGGGGGAAGAAACGCCCACCGCAGTTTCGTCCCCCTCTTCACCGGGGGAAGAAACGCCAGCCTCGTTTTCGTCCCCCGCTTCAGCGGGAAGTTTGCGGAAATGGGTTGGTGTGAGCGCCTGGTTCATGGCGGGAGCTGATGCTACCGCTTTTGCTTTGAACCAATGTGGGGGAGCTTCGCGTTGGCTTGCT
>JBILMZ010000334.1:0-2677 GCA_044375275.1 Micropepsaceae bacterium
GCTGCCGTGGTACAAGGGGCCGGCATTGCTGCCGCATCTGGAGGCGGTCGATGTCACTTCGGATCGGGAAGCCGGTCCTTTCCGCATGCCCGTGCAATGGGTGAACAGGCCCAATCTCGATTTTCGTGGGTTTGCAGGTACGGTGGCCAGCGGGCGCGTGTCGCCGGGCGATACGCTGACGGTCGCAGGCTCCGGGCGCAGCAGTTGCGTCACTCGCATCGTTACGCAGGACGGCGACCTGGCACAGGCTCATGCGGGCAGTGCCGTCACGATCACGCTGGCCGATGAGATAGACATCTCGCGCGGTGATGTTCTGGTCGCGCCGGATGACCGTCCCGAAGTGACGGACCAGTTTGCCGCCCATGTCCTCTGGATGGCGGAAGAGGAACTGCTTCCAGGGCGGCAGTACCTGATCAAGGTAGGCTCGAAGCTGGTGCCGGCGACGGTGACGGAGCTCAAGCACAAGGTTGACGTGAACAATCTCGAGCGTCTCGCTGCCAAGACGCTGCAGCTCAATGAGGTCGGGTTCTGCAACCTGTCTACATCCGTGCCCATTCCGTTCGACAGATATCGCGACAACCGGGAGACAGGCAGTTTCATCGTCATCGACCGCTTCACCAATGGAACGGTCGGGGCGGGGATGATCGAGTTTGGGCTCCGGCGGGCGACAAATGTCCACTGGCAGGCGCTCGACATCAACAAGGCGGTTCGTTCCGAGCTGAAGGGTCAGAAGCCGGTGATCCTGTGGTTCACCGGATTGTCGGGCTCCGGAAAATCAACGATCGCAAACATTGTCGAGAAGAAGCTGGCATTGAGTGGGCGGCACACCTATCTGCTTGATGGTGACAACATCCGGCACGGCCTCAATCGCGATCTCGGGTTCACGGATGCGGATCGCGTGGAGAATATCCGTCGCGTGGCAGAGACGGCGCGGCTCTTCGTGGATGCGGGGCTTATCGTGCTCGTATCCTTCATTTCTCCGTTCCGGTCGGAGCGCCGTGTGGCGCGCGAGCTCGTCGAGCCGGGTGAGTTCCTTGAGGTCTATGTTGATACGCCGCTGGAAGTCTGCATGGCGCGTGACCCGAAGGGTCTCTACAAGCGCGCCCAGGCGGGCGAGATCCGGAACTTCACAGGACTGGACTCTCCCTACGAAGCGCCCGATGCGGCAGAGATCCACGTGAACACGGTTGATCTGACGCCCGAGGCGGCCGCAGACCTGATTATCGAACGCCTCAAGGAGGGCAGGCTGGTCGGCTGACGCGATCAGCGTTTGGGGCTGCCTGGGTTCAGTTCGCCTTGTGCGCGGCCCGCCCGATGCTGTGATACTCAAACCCTGCTTCGGCAACCTCGCGCGGGGTGTAGATGTTGCGCAGGTCGATGAGGACTGGCCGCTTCAGTGACGCCTTCATCTTCGTGAAATCGAGGGCGCGGAACTCGTTCCATTCGGTGAGGATCACGACGCCGTCCGCTCCGCCCATGGTCTCGTAGGTTGACTTGGCCCAGGTGACGCCAGGAAGCAGCTTGGCGGCTTCGTGCATGCCCTCCGGGTCGAATGCATGAACGCGCGCACCGGCGGCCTGCAGCGCCGGGATGATGTCGAGTGACGGGCTGTCGCGCATGTCGTCGGTGTTGGGCTTGAATGTGACGCCCAACACGGCCACGGTCTTGCCCTTGACGCCGTTGAGTGCGGCAATGATCTTGTCGGCCATCCGTTTCTTGCGCTGCGCATTGACGTCGACCACGGCCTCGATCAGGCGGGTGGGGGCGTTGTATTCGGCCGCCTGGCGTACCAGTGCGAGCGTATCTTTCGGGAAGCAGGAACCGCCGTAGCCGGGGCCTGCATTGAGAAATTTCGAGCCGATGCGACCATCAAGGCCGATGCCCCGGGCTACATCCTGGATGTCGGCGCCGGAATTTTCGCACAGGTCAGCCATCTCGTTGATGAAGGTAATCTTCATCGCCAGGAAGGCGTTTGCCGCATACTTGATGAGTTCCGAGCTTTCGCGGCTTGTGAAAACAAACGGGGTCTTGTCGTTGAGGAACAGCGGACGATAGAGGGCGCGCATGATGTTGCGCGCACGTTCACCTTCTACGCCGACCACGACGCGGTCAGGGCGCTGAAAATCCTCGATGGCCGAACCTTCACGCAGAAATTCCGGGTTTGATGCGACGTCGAATTCGGCATTCGGACGTTTGGTTCGAATGATTTCCTCGACGCGGCGGCTGGTGCCGACAGGTACCGTGGATTTCGTGACCACGACGGCATAGCTGGAAAGGTGGTCGGCGATCTCCGACGCCGCGTCATACACGTATGTCAGGTCGGCAAAGCCGTCACCGCGCCTGCTGGGTGTGCCGACAGCGATAAAGACCGACTCGGCTCCCGGCATTGCCGCACGCAGGTCTGTCGTGAATGTCAGCCGTCCAGCGGCGACATTGTCAGCCACGAGCCTGTCGAGACCCGGTTCGTAGATCGGGATTTCGCCTCTCTTGAGGCGATCGATCTTTGATGCATCCTTGTCGACGCAGATGACTTCGTGACCGAAGTTGGAAAAGCATGCACCTGATACAAGTCCGACATAGCCGGTGCCGATCATTGCGACGCGCATGGAGACCTCTGATGTGGGCTAGATTGCGAGAGACTTCAGTATTTCCTTGAGCGGACCAGCCGTGTCGGGAC
>JBILMZ010000014.1:0-30717 GCA_044375275.1 Micropepsaceae bacterium
GATCGTCGTCGTCGACTTCGGGATCATGGGCAGGCTCGACATCACGCTGCGCCGCTTCATGGCCGAGACGCTGGCAGGCTTCCTGGCCCGCGACTATCGCCGCGTCGCACAGGTCCATCTGCAGATCGGCTTCGTGCCTGCCAATCACACGGTGGAAGACTTCGCGCAAGCTCTCAGGGCCATCGGCGAGCCGATCTTTGGCCGTCCGGCCGCCGACATGTCCATGGCACGTCTCCTGTCACAACTCTTCGAGGTCACCCGCCTCTTCGACATGCAGATGCAGCCGCAGCTCGTCATGCTCCAGAAGACAATGGTCGTGGTCGAAGGCGTGGCCCGCCAATTGGACCCGCAGCACTCGATCTGGGAATCGGCCCGCCCTGTCATCGAACGCTGGATGATTGATTCCGTCGGCCCCCAGGCCCGCCTGAAGGAGGCCTCGGACGGCCTCACCGCGCTCGGCCGCGCCGTGGCCGCACTCCCCGATGCGCTGAAAAATGCCGAGCAGATCGCCGCCGCCCTGCAGACCGGCGGCATCAGGATCCACCCCGACTCCGCACGCGAGATCGGCCGCGCCCAGGGGCAGGCCCAGGGCTGGTCCGGCGCCAGCCTCTGGATCGCGCTGGCAGCGCTTGTAATTGCCGCAATCGCGATTATTTAGCCGATACAACGCGTTAGTTCCGCATTTACCGGCCGCGAAAACATTTTTACATCCTAAACTGTAGAAAGGTTATCATGGCGCAGAAATCGTCGTGAATAAGGCCCGTGAAAGGACTGCCCATTGCTGAGCGGCAAGCGGATTTTGCTCATCATTGGCGGCGGAATTGCCGCCTACAAGAGCCTCGAACTCATCCGCCTCATCCGGCAGCGGGGCGGCAAGGTCCGTTGCATCGTCACCGCCAGTGGCCGTCAGTTCGTCACCCCGCTCTCGGTCGCAAGTCTATCCGGCGAGCGCGTCTACGAAGACCTCTTCAGCCTGACCGATGAAGCCGAAATGGGGCACATCCAGCTCTCGCGCGACGCCGACCTGCTGGTCGTGGCCCCCGCCACCGCCGACCTCATCGCCAAGATCGCCCAGGGCCGCGCCGATGACCTGGCCTCAACCGCATTGCTGGCAACCGACAAGCCGGTCCTGATCGCCCCGGCCATGAATGTCCGCATGTGGGAGCACGCCGCCACGCAGCGCAACGTTGCACAGGCGATGCAGGACGGCGTGACCTGCATAGGCCCGAACGAAGGCG
Source organism: Micropepsaceae bacterium (assembly GCA_044375275.1). Lineage (GTDB taxonomy): Bacteria > Pseudomonadota > Alphaproteobacteria > Micropepsales > Micropepsaceae > SZUA-430. The sequence goes on from JBILMZ010000014.1 coordinate 1,239, forward strand.
ACATGGCCTGCGGCGAATACGGTCCCGGGCGCATGGCCGAACCGGTCCAGATCATCACCGCCATCGAACGCCACTTTGCAGCCAATGCGCCACTGCAGGGCCGCCGTGCCGTCGTGACCGCAGGCCCGACGCTCGAGGCCATCGATCCCATCCGCTACATCTCCAACCGCTCCTCCGGGAAGCAGGGCTATGCGATCGCCGAGGCCCTGGCCGGGGCCGGCGCGCGCACGACGCTCGTCTCGGGCCCCACCGCACTGCCAACGCCGGCAGGCGTGGAGATCATCCGTGTGGAATCCGCAGCCGAGATGCTCGCCGCCTGCGAACGCGCCCTTCCCGCCGACATCGCCGTCTTCACGGCCGCCGTGGCGGACTGGCGCGTGAACGGACAGGCCGGCCAGAAGATCAAGAAAACAGCGGGCAATCAGCCGCCCAGCCTCAACCTGGTCGAAAATCCCGACATCCTGAAAACGGTCTCGGCCCTGAAGAAAGACCGACCTGCCCTTGTCATTGGCTTCGCAGCCGAAACCGAGAATGTCATCGCGCACGCAAAGGCCAAGCGCGAACGCAAGGGTTGCGACTGGATCATTGCAAACGACGTGTCCCCGGAACAGGGCGTCATGGGCGGCGACAGCAACACGGTGCACGTCATCACCGCTGACGGCACCGAGGCCTGGCCGCAAATGTCCAAGCAGGACGTCGCCCTTAAGCTCGCACGCCGCATCGCAGAGCACATTGGAAAGGCGCGCGCATGACCGCAAGCCCCGTCATGATCCCGTTTGTGCGCCTCCCCAACGGCGAAGGCGTCAGCCCGCCCTTCAGGGCAACCGCAGGCGCAGCTGGCTATGACCTCCACGCCGCCGAGGACGCAACCATCCAGCCGGGAGAATTTCTCGCTGTGGCCACGGGCTACGCGCTCGCCATTCCGGACGGCTATGAAGGCCAGGTGCGACCGCGCTCGGGCCTCGCTGCCAAACATGGTGTCACCGTTTTGAACGCCCCCGGAACCGTCGATTCCGACTATCGCGGCGAGGTGAAGGTGATCCTGATCAATCACGGGAACGTACCATTCGGGATCCGGCGGAACGACCGGATCGCCCAGATGGTCATCGCCCCCGTGACCAGCACGGTGTTCGAACCCGTCAGCCATTTGCCCGAAACGGGCCGGGGCGCGGGCGGATTTGGCTCAACAGGTATGCGTACGAAGGACGGGAACTAAGCTCATGCTGCGTTTGTCTCGCAAGGCCATACTGGCGCTCGAAGCAGTGGTCGACATTGCCTGCAATTCACGACCTGAACCGGTTCAGTCAAAGGAGATCATGCGCCGGCAGGGCGTCCCCGACCGCTATCTCGAACAGGTCATGCAGGCGCTGGTTCGCCAGGGCGTCCTGAAAGGTGTTCGCGGCCCGCGTGGTGGCTATCGCCTCGCCAAGGAACGCCGCCGCATCACCGCCGGCGAGATCGTGCGCATCGTCGCCGAACTGGAAGTGGCGGACGAACCCCCTCTCGCGGGCGCCTCGCCCATCGGCGAGAAGATCGTGCGCCCCGCCATCGAGGTTGTGCACAAGAACCTGTTGATGCAGCTGGATGGCATCTCCATCGAGGAACTGTGCCAGCAGGCCGAACGGCAGGGGCTTGCGGATCCTGCCGAACCGCGCGCAGACTTCGCCATCTAGAATTCCGGAAAGGGAAGCCCCATGACCAAAGCCACCCCAGGCCGCGGAAAGATCTACGATTCGATCACCGAGACCATTGGCAACACGCCCTTGGTGCGCACCAAGCGCATGGCGAAGGAAGCCGGTTCGAAGGCCGATATCCTGCTCAAGCTCGAGTTCTTCAACCCGCTGTCGAGCGTGAAGGACCGCATCGGCGTCTCGATGATCGAGGACCTTGAAGCAAAGGGGCAGATCAAGCCCGGAACCACCCTGATCGAGCCCACGTCGGGAAATACCGGCATTGCGCTTGCCTTCGTCGCCGCCGCCAAAGGCTACCCGCTCATCCTCGTAATGCCGGAGTCCATGTCGATGGAGCGTCGCAAGATGCTCTTGCTGCTCGGCGCGCGTCTGGAACTCACGCCAGCAGCCCAGGGCATGCGCGGTGCCGTCGCCCGCGCCCAGGAACTGGCAAAGGAAATTCCCAACTCGATCATCCCGCAACAGTTCGAGAACCCCGCCAACCCGGCGGTCCACGTCCGCACCACGGCCGAGGAAATCTGGAACGACACGCAGGGCAAGGTCGACGTCGTCATCGCGGGCATCGGCACCGGCGGCACGATCACGGGCGTGGGCCACGCGCTGAAGAAGCACAAGCCATCCGTGCGCATGATCGCGATTGAGCCCGAAGACAGCGCCATTCTCTCGGGCCGCCCGCCGGGCCCGCACAAGATCCAGGGCATCGGCGCGGGCTTCGTTCCCGGCGTGCTGGACCGTGATGTCATCGACGAGATCATTACCATCGGCAACGAAACCGCCTTCGCGACCGCCCGCAAGGTCGCGCGCCTCGAAGGCATTCCCGTCGGCATCTCCTCGGGCGCTGCAGTCGCCGCCGCTCTGGAAGTGGGCTCAAGACCCGACATGGCCGGCAAGACCATCGTCGTGATCATCCCCTCCTTCGCCGAGCGCTACCTCTCCACCGCCCTGTTCGACGGCCTCTGATCAGCAAGAAAAATTTGAACACGAAGCGCAGGAAGATCACGAACTGAAGAATTGAAGAAACTTCTTCGTGAGCTTCGTGCGCTTCGTGTTTCAAAATCTGCTGGCGCCAATCCGGCGCATCAGGCGTTAACAACAACCCGGCCGCAATTACATGTAGCTGTTAACGGAGCGTCGCTACTTCAGGTGCTCGTGCGGATAGACACCCCACAACCGGTCGCGCGCGACAAAGCCGTCATAGCCGCGCGTAGAAACCTCGCACCAGTCGCCTTCACACGCCACAAGCTGCGCCACAAGCCCGGGCGCGGCAAAGGCAAGCGTCTCAGCGTCCGGCTTCGGCGCGCTCAGCAGCGGCGCGTTCACCACGCCGGTAACCTGGACGTTGCGCCTTCCATCCAGCATGGCCGCCTTGACCCAGCCAACAGCGCCATTGGCATCACGGATGCGGCGCCAGGAGTCATACTCGGCGATGATCTCGATCGGCGTGCCGGGCTTCACATAGGTCCAGAGGATTTCATGGTTCAGCTCAGGCCCCCGCCGTACGTTAACGCGCGCGGCCTTCACCGTAACCCAGCGCGGCACTGGCAAGCCGGTCGCGACAATGGGTGGAGGCACTCTTGTAGCCGTGGGCGGCGTCAGCGCAGCGTGGGATTGGGGCACTGACGGCTCATTGGCCGCAGCCGGGAAGACAGGCCCCAGGACAAGGCCAAGCTGACCCGCCAGAAGCGCCAGACAAGTTAAAAGGACCCGTCGCAAAGTTACCCTCGCTGCCCGCTGGATTTGGCCCGCCGGCTATTATGGTTGGAGCGATGAATTGATGAGCAATATCAGGGTCAACGCGCTTAATTTTGCGTTATCGCGCAAAGAATTCTTTTGGGCCACTTTTGTCTATGAACGCCTGCCGTCCCCTGCTAGACAGAAACCCGAACCCCGCTCTGAACTTAAGTTATGCCGAACAAGAAACCGCTGGTCATTGTTACTCGCAAGCTGCCGGACGCGATCGAAACCCGGATGCGGGAACTTTTCGACGCCCGGCTGAACGTCGACGACATTCCCATGTCGCGCGAGCAGCTGACCGAGGCTGTCCAGATGGCTGACGTGATCGTCCCCACCGTGACCGACCGTCTGGATGCACGCATCCTGTCGCGCGCTGGCGAAAAGCTGCGCCTCATCGCGAATTTCGGCGCCGGCGTTGACAACATCGATCTCGAATCTGCCCGCGCCCGCGGCATCACGGTGACGAACACGCCCGGCGTGCTGACCGATGACACGGCCGACATCACCATGGCCCTCATCCTCGCCGTACCTCGCCGCATGGTCGAAGGCGCCTCGATCATCTCGAAGGGCGAATTCAAGGGCTGGTCGCCAACCTGGATGCTGGGCCAGAGACTGACCGGCAAGCGCCTCGGCATCATCGGCATGGGCCGCATTGGCCAGGCCGTCGCCCGCCGCGCAAAGGCCTTTGGCCTGCAGATCCACTATCACAACCGCAAGGCCGTCGCGAAACCGATCGAGGAAGAACTCGAGGCGACATACTGGGACAGCCTCGACCAGATGCTCGCGCGCATGGACATCGTGTCGGTGAACTGCCCGCACACGCCTGCGACCTATCACCTGCTCTCGGCACGCCGCCTCAAGCTGTTGAAGCCATCGGCCTTCATCGTGAACACCGCCCGCGGCGAAATCATCGACGAGAACGCCCTCGCCCGCATGCTCGAGGCGAATGAGCTCGCCGGCGCCGGCCTCGACGTGTTCGAGCACGAGCCCGCCGTCAATCCGAAGCTCCTCAAGCTGCGCAACGTCGTGCTGCTGCCGCACATGGGATCGGCCACGATGGAAGGCCGCATGGACATGGGCGAGAAGGTGATCATCAATATCAAGACCTTCGCTGACGGGCACAGGCCGCCGGACCGCGTCCTCGCGGCCATGCTGTGAAAACCCGCCCCGTCATTCGCGTCCACCCTCGTCAGGCAGCCCGATTGAAGAGCGGTTCGCCGTGGGTCTATTCCAACGAAATCACCATGGACCGCAATGCGAAGCTCCTGGCACCAGGAAGCCTCGTGAATGTCATCGGTGAACAGGGCAGCCAGTTCGGCACCGCCTACTTCAATCCGCACAGCCTGATCGCTGCACGCATTCTGACCGCAGCGCCTGATGCAGAGATCGGTGTCGATTTCTTCGCGGCCCGCCTGCAGGCCGCCCGGGCCATGCGCGACCGCCTGATTGGCGTCCCCTGGTATCGCCTCATCCACGCAGATGCCGATGGCTGTCCGGGTCTCGTCATTGACCGCTTTGACGATGTGTTCGTGGCCCAGTCGGGCACAACCGGCATGGATGCACTCGAGCCGTTCTGGCTTGAGGCGCTCAAGTCCGAGTTCCGCCCGCGGGCCATTTTCATCAAGAACGACGCACCCTCGCGCGCCCATGAAGGCCTGAAGGAACAGGTGCGCTGCGCACACGGTGACGAATCCGCCCTCGCCATCGTCGAGGAAAACGGCGTGCGTCACGAATTCTCGCCTCTCGCCGGCCAGAAGACCGGCTGGTACTTCGACCAGCGCGACAATAGGGAATTCCTGGTGCGCTATGCGCAGGATCGAAGCGTGCTCGACGCCTTCTCCTACACCGGCGCCCTGGCGCTTGCCGCCTCGAAGAAAGGCGCGAGCAACGTGCTGATGCTCGACGCATCGCAGGCAGCACTCGACCAGGCCGTCGATACGGCACGCCTGAACGGCATAGACGGCCGCATCGAGGCCCGTCGCTGCGACGCCATGGTCGAACTCGAGGAAATGGGTCCGGCCGGCGAACTCTTCGACATCGTCTCCTGCGATCCGCCGCCCTTCGTGCGCGCCCGCAAGGACCTGGAGTCAGGTGCGCGCGGATACCGCAAGCTCGCTCGCCTCTGCGCAAACCTCGTTGCACCGGGCGGCTTGCTCTGCATCGCCTCCTGCAGCCACGCGATTTCCCTCGAACGCTTCCAGCAGGAATGCGCCATCGGCGTTGCACGCGCCGCGCGAACGGCGCGTCTGATCCGCAGTGCCGGCGCAGCACCGGATCATCCGATTCATCCTATGCTTCCGGAAACAGCCTATCTAAAATCGCTGGTCTATCATCTGGAATGAGAGCCTCATGTCCTTGCGCCTGCTAGCGGTATTGGCCCTGGCCATATCCCTGACCGCCTGTGCATCCATTGACGGACCCGACGAGATTGCCCCGCGGCCACGCGCGCCGGAACCGGCAACGACGTCCAGCGTCACGCAGGGCATCGAGCAATACATGCAGCAGCGCGCCCGCGTCGAAAGCGTGGGCTTCAGGCTTCGCCGCGCAGCCGAACCCGAATGCCGAAGGCAGAACCGCATACGCAATGATCTGGGTCTCGTGGTGTGGTCGCTGGCAAGCTTTCCCAACGCCGACGACCAGGCGCGCCTGCGCGGCGCCTATGGCCTGGACAATAGCGTAACGGTCGCCATCGCCATTGAGGGGGCACCGGCTCACCGGAGCGGCCTGCGCCGGGGCAACGTGATCACCCATGTGAACGGCGAGGGGCTGCCCGTCGGCACGGGCGCAACCGATCGCTTCATCGCCCGCTCGAACGCCGCTGCACGCAGTGGCGCCGTCACCTTGCGTCTTGCGGACGGCCGCGAACTCTCCATCGCTCCTGACGCGGTGTGCGACTACCCCGCCCTGCTCGTGCGCAGCCCGGATACAAATGCAGCAGCGGATGGAACCTCATTCGCAATCACGACCGCCCTTTACGAACTGACGCGCAACGATGATGAACTGGCAGTGATCCTCGGCCACGAACTCGCGCACAACATTCTCGGCCATCTTGGAGGCACGACACCGTCGGGCAGCAACTCCACCGGCCGCCTCCTCGAAGCCTTCACGCGTTCGTCAATCTCCGCGGCGCTGTCCGCCGCCGCCTCGCCCGCGCACGACCCCAAAAAGGAAATAGAAGCCGACCGCGTCGGCCTCGAGCTCATGTCCCGCGCCGGCTTCAACGTCACTGCCGCCGACACCATATGGACCCGCCTCAACAGCACTGGCAACGCCACCCTCATCTCCCGAACCCACCCCACCGGCACCGACCGCCAGTCAGCCCTGAAAAAAGCCATCCAGGACCTAAAGTCCCGCTAACCAAAACCCGTGACAGTGCACTCATTTTCGCCGCTGATGGCTGTGTTGCGATAGCGCGGCCGCTCCGCAAAATGAGTGCACTGTCACGGGTTTTGGGGTCACCTCCCCCGCTAAAGCGGTGGAGGAAACCTACGTTTCTCCCCTCGCTTCAGCGAGGGGAGTACGTGCGCACCGAAGGTGCTGCACGGGAGGGGAGGCCGTTCACCCCTCACCCATCAATGAACCCGCCCACCTGCCGGTTCCATAACTGCGCATAGGGCCCATCCCGTGCGATCAGCTCCGCATGGCTACCGGACTCGATGATCCGCCCGTTCTCCAGGTACACGATCCGGTCCATGCCCACGATCGTCGACAGCCGGTGCGCAATGGCAATCACCGTCCGCCCGGTCATGAGCTGGAACAGCGCCTCCTGGATCAGGTGCTCGCTCTCCGAATCCAGTGACGACGTCGCCTCGTCCAGCACCAGGATTCGCGCATCCTTGATCAGCGCCCGCGCAATCGCCACGCGCTGGCGTTCCCCGCCCGAAAGCTTGATGCCCTGCTCCCCAACGATCGTGTCATAGCCATCCTCGCGCCCGGTGATGAAGTCATGCGCATGCGCATCCTTCGCCGCCGAAACGACGAGCTGCTCCTCTGCATCAGGCCTGGAGTAGCGAATGTTCTCTCGCACCGGCCGATGGAACACGCCCGGCATCTGCTGGACTTCGGCGATCGCCTCGTTGACGGAATCCCACGTCACGTCGGACACGTCCTGTCCGTCGATGAGCACGCGGCCCGCCTGCGGCTCGAACTGCCGGCGCAGGAGCTTCACGAGCGTGGACTTGCCCGCCCCCGATTTGCCGACCAGCCCGACCTTCTCGCCCGCGCCGATCTTCAGCGTCAGCCCCTGGAACACCGGATGCCCGTCGGCATGCGAGAACGTGATGTTGTCGAACACGATCTCGCCCTGCGCCACCTTGAGCGGCTTTGCGCCCGGTTTGTCAGTGATCTCATGCGGCTGCGTGACGAGTTCGAGCGCCTCGGACAGCGTGCCCAGTTGCTCGAAGAAATCGAGCATCCGGAAGGACAGCTCCTGGATGGAACGCGCGATCATCGTTCCCAGGAAGAAGATCATCGTGAACGCACCAATCGAGATCGCACCCGTGAGCGCATCGTTCATCGACAGGACAACCAGCCCCACCAGCAGTACGAGCATGGACGTCGACATGAACAGGCGCATCACGATCAGGAACCAGCGCAGCGACTGCGAGGCATTCATTTCCCGCGCGAGATAGCGTGACAGGAACTGCCGCTCGAACGCGGCACGCGCAAAGGCACGGATGAGGTCCGCATTTGAAATCGCATCAATGAGCTTGCCCGTGGACGTGGACACCTCATCCGAAAACGACTTCGAGAGCTCAACGCAGCGCCGCGCGAGCCACGTCACGATGGCGAGATAGACGACGGCCCAGCCAAAAAGAAGCGCGGCATAGGTCACGCTCTGCAGCGCCAGCAGCACGCCACCCACGGAAAGCAGGACCACGATGCGCACGCACTCAAACGCCAGGATACTCAGCAGCGAAACCGTCGCCTGCCCCGCCTGCTTGATCTTCTGTCCGAGCTTGCCGGCGAAGTTCTCCTGGAAATAGCGCGGGCTGTGCCCGAGCAGCCAGGCAAACAGGTATTTCTGCGCCAGCGCCCGCATGCGCGGGCTCATGTAGATATCGATGGCTTCCGCACCGCGCACGACGACCGCCGGCGCATACCAGACAAACGCGAACAGCAGGATGTAGGGCGCCAGCGTCGTCCAATCCCCTGTCCCCGACTGCGTGGCAGCCGTCAGCGCGTTGATCATGCGGCCCAGCACATAGGGGCTCATGGCTTCGATCGCGGTCGCCGTCGCTACGGCGAGAACGAACAGCGCGAGCTGCCCGCGATAGTGGCGCGAGACAAGGAACATCACGAAGGCGAACGGCGAACCGGGCACGCGCTCGGGCGCCGTGACTTCCGGCAGCGCTTCTTCTTCAGGCTCGCGGGTCAGCAGGGACCCGGCAAAGCGGCGCTTGTGGTGGCGATCCTCTCGCGACAGGGGCATCGGGTCAGTCCTGCGAAGTTCGGGGCGGCGAGCAATAAAGCAGGTGCAGCCAAAACACTAGCACCGGGCCCGACTTCTGCGGGACCTGCGCGCGACAACCTGTCCAATGGTGCAAGCCGGATTTGTTCATTATTTGTTCTTAGTCCGGCCATGCGCCAGGACACCAGGGATCAACCGCCAAAAAGGAACATGAACAAACGAAAAAACACCGACGGAAGTGTCATCTTCATCGTCGGAAATTGGCCCAAGACCTGGATTTCTGACCAGTCGGATTCGGCGCTGGTGTCATCTTCGGGAAGCACTCAACCCGCACCGCAAAGCATGCATTCCGGATCAGGCAGCACCTTCACGGTACGCACGAGACCGCCCAGCGCATCGTAGAGCATCAGGCGCCCTGCCATCGTCTCGCCGATCGAGAGGATTTCCTTCAGCGCCTCCAGCGCCTGCATCGAACCGAGCACACCGGTAAGCGCGCCCAGGATCCCTGCTTCCGTACAACTCGGAACCGTGCCCGCCGGTGGCGGCTCGGGAAACAGGCAGCGATAGCAGGGATAGAGACGCTGGCCATCCGGCCGCAGATGCGACTTGTAGACGGCGAGTTGGCCATCAAACTGCCCGACCGCTGCAGACACCAGCGTCCGCCCCGCGTGATGGCAGGCGTCATTGACCAGGAAGCGTGTCGCGAAATTGTCGGAGCCATCAAGCACGATGTCGTAATGGCTGATCAGCGCCTGCGCATTCTCCCCGGTAAGCCTGAAGGGATGGGCCTCGACGCGCACATGCGGATTGATCGCCGTCGCCGCCTCAGCCGCGCTCTCGGTCTTGAGCCGGCCAATGTCCGCCGTGCGATGCGCGATCTGGCGCTGGAGGTTCGAAAGCGAAACGTGGTCATGGTCGACGACACCGATCGTGCCGACGCCCGCCGCCGCAAGATAGAGGATCGCCGGACTGCCAAGCCCGCCCGCGCCAATGACCAGCACCCGCGCGCGGGCAAGCTTGGCCTGACCGGTGCCACCCACTTCCCGCAGGATCAGGTGCCGCGCATAACGCTCGAGTTCTTCGTCAGAAAGGCTCATGCCCCACTATAGCAGGGCTTCGGCCGGCCGGTACTCAGGCAAAATCGCCCGCAAGCTCCTGCCGCGTCGGCCCCACGATCATCGCCATGTGGCCATAGTTCGAATGATTGAAGCCGATGATGACCTGCGTGGCAGGATCCCGGAACTTCGCGATCTGGGCGGGCGTGAAACGGAACTTGAGGAAGTGCACCGACGAGGTCTTGCCGTCCGGCGCCGTGCGCTCCGTGTCGGTCTCGAAGTCCGCCTTGATGCGCTCGCCGCCAACGTCGATGAAGGCCGCGTCCTCGATATGGGTAAGCTGGCGCAGGATGATCGCGCGCTGCCGCTCGTCCTCGATCTCGAACATGACCGTGGCGACAAGCTCGTTGCCCTGCGGGATCAGCGGATTATAGGCACGGAGTTCGTCAGCAACCTGCTCCTCCCCGCCACGCTCGATATAGAGCATCTCGAGGACCTGCTGCAGCATCGTCTCGTAGCACTCGAAGTAGAACGTCGCATGCGGCCCCACTTCGATCCGCCGCAGCTTCTTCTTCGGAAGGATGGTCTTGCGCCGCTCGGCGCGCTGTCCGGCATAGGCCTGGACGTCGATGAGATCGTCGCGCGTGATCTTCCTGAGGCTGGCAGGCATGCGTCTACTCCACGAGGCCAAAGGCTTTGGCCATCAACTCGATCGGATGGGTTGTGTCTGATACGGTCTTCGAAGCGTCCTGGCTCTTCATCACCTGCTTGAGGTGCTTGGCCGCGAGCGGGCAGTCGGACACGACATGTGCATTGCCCTGCCCCGCAGCCGTACGCGCCGCCGGACGCCCGACCTTCACGGCAAGGTCATACGTGGGCTGCAGCACACCGAACGTGCCGCCATGCCCCGAGCAGCGCTCGACCACGTCAACCTTCGTTTCGGGCAGCAGCTTGAGCATCTCGGCCGCCTTCGGCCCCATGTTCTGCGCCCGCGCATGGCAGGCCAGATGAACGGTGACACCACCATCAACCGGCTTTGCGCCAGCAGGCAGCCCGTCCTTCTTGGCGATGTCGACGACATACTCGTCAATGTCGAACGTCGCCTTGGCCAGCCGCGCCACGTCCTTGTTCTCCGGCACGATGAGCGGCCACTCGAACTTGAACATGAGCCCGCAGCTCGCAGTCAGCGCGATGATGTCATAGCCCTTGTCGATATAGGCCACGAGCGCCGCCGACACCTTCTCGGCCTGCGCCGCGACGCGTTCGAGGTTCGCCTGCTCGAGGAACGGCATGCCGCAGCAGCCCGGATACTCGACGATGGCTTCCACGCCCAGATGATGCAGCAGCTTGCGCGCCGCCATGCCCGTGATGGGCCTGTTGTAGTTGACGAAGCAGGTCGCAAACAGCAGCGCCTTGCGCTTGCCGAAAGCCGGCGCCTCCTCGTTCGGGAAACCGGGATCCGCGCGATCCTGCATGAGGAACGTGCGCGAGTTGAATTTCGGAAGCTCGGCCCGCGCATCAATGCCCGCAACCGACTGAGCGAGCTTGCGCGTCGTGGTGTTCTTGACGTCGGAGCCCCAGTTCGCGATGGGCGCCACGACGGCCGCCATCGTGCCGTTGCGATCCATCTCGGCGAGCTGGCGCGCCACGAAATGCGTCTTGCCCTTGGCCGCCTCCGCCGCACGATAGCGCAGCATCAGATGCGGAAAATCGAGGTTGAACTCGTGCGGCGGCACATACGGACACTTCGTCATGAAGCACATGTCGCAGAGCGTGCACGCATCCACGACTTGTCCGAAGTCCGACGACTTCACGCCGTCCATCTCCTCGGTCGGCGAATTGTCGACAAGGTCGAAAAGGCGCGGGAACGAGTCACAGAGATTGAAGCAGCGCCTGCAGCCATGACAGATGTCGAAGACGCGGCGCATCTCCTCGTCGATCTTCTTCTCGTCGAGGAAGTCGGGCTCCTGCCAGTTCAGCGGATGCCGGATGGGGGCCTTGAGGCTGCCTTCGCTCATAAATATCCCGCGACCGCGGGCGTCCACGCCCGCTCTTTTTTTCAAGGCAAAAGGGAGTGCGGGCGAGAACGCCCGCGCTCCCGGAGGGACTTAGCCCAGATTGTCGAGGGCTTTCTGGAAGCGCCCGGCGTGGCTCTTCTCGGCCTTCGCCAGCGTCTCGAACCAGTCAGCGATCTCGTCAAAGCCTTCCTGGCGGGCCGTCTTGGCCATGCCCGGATACATGTCGGTGTACTCGTGCGTTTCACCGGCGATCGAGGCCTTCAGGTTGTCCGAGGTGCCACCGATCTTCAGGCCGGTCGCCGGATCGCCGACGGCTTCCAAGAATTCGAGATGTCCGTGGGCGTGGCCCGTCTCGCCTTCGGCGGTAGAACGGAACACGGCAGCAACGTCATTGTAGCCTTCAACGTCGGCCTTCTGCGCGAAATACAGGTAGCGGCGATTGGCCTGGCTTTCGCCTGCAAACGCGGCCTTCAGGTTTTCGAGCGTCTTTGAAGCGGCAAGTTTGGTCACGGGTCTTCTCCTCTCAGGTCATCCAAATGGCACTGCGAAACTCTCTGTGCACAAACGTACTTAACGCCGGTGCAAAGTCAACAACTTGGAACAGTTCTAAATGCTCAGCGCCCCTTCAGGCGAACCACCACGTCCACCCGCAGGATCTCCGTTCCGTTCGGCGCTTTCGGAAGGCCATCGATGCGCACGTCCCGTCCCGGAATGTCGATGAGCCTGTCCTCGCCCTCCAGGTAGAAGTGGTGATGGTCTCCGGTATTGGTATCAAAGTGGATCTTGGCACCGTCGACAATGACCTGCCTCAACAGCCCCGCCCGCGTGAACTGGTTCAGCGTGTTGTAGACGGTGGCCAGCGACAGCGACGCGCCGGCACTCAGCGCTTCCCCGTGCAGCAACTCGGCCGTCACGTGACGGTCGTGGCCGTCAAAAAGCAACCGGGCAAGCGCCAGCCGCTGTTGCGTGGGGCGCAGCCCGGAAGCACGCAACTTGAGGGCGAAATCGATCCGGTTTTGGGGGGCTGGACGCGCGCCCGCTGCCTTCCTCCCGGATCCTGTGGAACGCGTACCCACCCGTTACTTCCCCGCCCCTCTGAGGTTGAATAAGCGAGTGCCAGTGCTTAGAGTCCTGCGGTCAAAAGGAAACCCAGCCAAAGCCCGGCACTGCAGTTTTGAATAACTCAAAATTCTCTGCCGGTGAAATTGGATGGTTAACGCAAAAAGTCAAGAGCACACAGGGCTGAACAATCCAGATGGATGCCACCGAACCCAATCCCCCGAAGTCTTTCTCCAGCTTCGATCGTGAAGCCCTGCTTCACTGTGGACACGGAAAACTTTTCGGGCCTGGATTTCCCCGCCTCCCCCTTCCACCGATGCTGATGTTTGATCGCATCACGCGGATTTCGGAAAGCGGTGGCGCGAACGACAAGGGTCATCTCGAAGCTGAGTTCGATGTCTCGCCGGACCTCTGGTTCTTCAAGTGCCACTTTGAGTCCGACCCCGTCATGCCCGGATGCCTTGGTCTCGACGCGCTCTGGCAGCTCGTGGGCTTCTATCTCGGCTGGGCCGGTGGCAAGGGCAAGGGCCGCGCACTCGGCGTCGGCGAGGTGAAGTTCTCCGGCATGGTCCTGCCCGAAGCCAAACTCGTAACCTACAAGATCGAGTTCAAGCGCGTGATCCTCCGCAAGCTCATCATGGGCATCGCCGACGGCATCATGCAGGTCGACGGAAAGACGATCTACGAGGCAAAGGACCTTCGCGTGGGACTGTTCCAGGAAGGCGCTACTCCGGCCTGAACACCACGGGTCAGCGCAAGATAAGCAGCAAGCACAAGAAATGAAGGGACACTGAAGATGAGACGCGTGGCTGTGACAGGCATGGGCATCGTATGCTCCATCGGCAACAACACGCAGGAGGTTGTCGCATCCCTCCGTGACGCCCGCTCGGGCATCGTGGCCTCGGAAGACTATCTGAAGATGGGCTTCCGCAGCCAGGTGCACGGATCGCTGAAGATCGACCTCGACGCCGCGGTCGACCGGCGCGCAAAGCGCTTCATGGGAGATGGCGCCGCTTATGCCTGGATCGCGATGAACCAGGCCATCGCAGACAGCGGCCTGGAAGCAAAGGACGTCTCCAACGAGCGCACGGGCCTCATCGTGGGCTCCGGCGGTCCCTCGACAAAGGCGATCGTGGCCGCAGCTGACATCACGCGTGAAACGAAAAGCCCGAGGAAAATCGGCCCCTTCGCGGTGCCGAAGGGAATGTCGTCAACGTTGTCAGCCAACCTGTCGACCTGGTTCAAGACCAAGGGCGTGAACTACTCCATCTCGTCGGCCTGCTCGACATCCGCCAACTGCATCGGCAACGCCTACGAGATGATCCAGTGGGGCAAGCAGGATGTGATGTTCGCAGGCGGCGGCGAGGAGCTCGACTGGACGCTCTCCTGCCTGTTCGACGCCATGGGCGCCATGTCGTCCAAGTATAACGCCACGCCCGAGAAGGCGAGCCGGGCCTACGACAAGAACCGCGACGGCTTCGTGATCTCCGGCGGCGGCGGCATCCTCGTCCTCGAGGAATGGGAACGCGCCAAGGCCCGCGGTGCAAAGATCTATGCCGAGATCGTGGGCTACGGCGCCACCGCAGACGGCGCCGACATGGTCGCCCCGTCAGGCGAAGGCGCCGTACGCTGCATGCGCATGGCCATCGAAAACGTCCGCGCCCCGATCGACTACATCAACCCGCACGCGACCTCCACGCCCGTCGGCGACATCCCGGAGATCAAGGCGATCCACGAGGTCTTCGGCAAGACCACCCCGCCGATCAGCGCCACCAAGTCCCTCACGGGCCATAGCCAGGGCGCCGCCGGCGTGCACGAGGCAATCTACTCGCTCCTGATGCTGAACAACGACTTCATGTGCGAAAGCGCCAACGTCGAGGAACTCGACCCTGAAGTCGCGGGTGCCAACATCCTGCGCAAGCGCGTCGACAACGCCAAGCTTCAGACCGTGATGTCGAACTCGTTCGGCTTTGGCGGAACGAATGCCTCACTCGTCTTCCAAAGGCCGAACGTCTAGACCATGACACTCAAGACAAATCTGATGGCCGGGAAACGCGGCCTGATCATGGGCGTCGCCAATGATCACTCCATCGCCTGGGGCATTGCACAGACCCTGCACCAGCACGGCGCCGAGCTTGCCTTCACCTACCAGGGCGACGCCTTCGGCAAGCGCGTGAAGCCGCTGGTCGAAACCGTGGGTGCCAAGATCGTCATTGAAGCCGACGTCGAGAACGACCAGTCGCTCGAGACCGTCTTCAGCACGCTGGAGCGTGAATGGGGCAGCCTCGACTTCGTCGTGCACGCCATCGCCTTCTCCGACCGCAACGAACTCAAGGGCCGCTATGTCGACACCTCGCGCGCGAACTTCCGCCGCTCGATGGAGATCTCCTGCTTCTCCTTCACGGACATCGCGCGCCGCGCGCAGCCGCTGATGAAGAACGGCGGCTCGCTGATCACGCTGACCTATGCCGGCTCGCAGCGCGTCATGCCCAGCTACAACGTCATGGGCGTGGCGAAAGCAGCCCTGGAAGCCTCCGTGCGCTACCTGGCGGCCGATCTCGGCCCCCAGGGCATCCGCGTCAACGCCCTCTCCCCGGGCCCCATGCGCACGCTCGCAGGCTCAGCCGTGGGCGACGCCCGCAACGTCTTCAAGTGGTACAAGCAGTACTCGCCACTGCGTAAGACCGTGGAACTCCAGCACGTCGGCGGCTCCGCCCTCTACTTCCTGAGCGACCTGTCAGCAGGCGTCACCGGCGAAGTCCACTACATCGACGCCGGCTTCAACGTAACCGGCATGCCCGGCGCGCCAGAGATCAAGGCGCTGTTTGCAGGCGAACAGGGCGAGTAATCGCCCTCACGCCCACACCTCTACCAAAAATCCACGTCATGGTTCGCCCCCGGGCATGCGCTGCGCGCATCCCGAGGACAGGCTCCGGCGAACCACCCACGACTTTGCAGCGCCAGGCCGGAGCAAAAGAAGTCGTGGGTGGTCTGCCTACGCAGACCATGACAGCCCTTTTGAATCGATGGGAAATGCAAAGGCAGACGCTGGAACAGCGATGAGCAAGAACAAGGCGTGAGAAGCCTGAGATGCGTTAGCCCAGTCTCAAAAACTCTTCCTCAAGAGCCGCCATGCTCGCAAACACGCGCACCGCACCGACTGCAAGCAATTCACGCGATTGATCCGGATGGCAATGCGGTGCACCCGAAAAGCCCCAGACTGTCATGCCGGCGGCGACACCAGCCTTCACACCGTTGACGCTATCCTCGATGACCACGCAACGTGGCCCCGGCACACCCAACCGCTCTGCAGCCAGCAGGAACAAATCTGGCGCAGGCTTTCCCCGCTCTACATCGTCGCCGGAAAAAACATGGCCGTTGAACACATTCCAAAGACCAAGTGCCCTGACTTTCCCATGCAGTTCAAGTTTCGGGCTGGAAGACGCAATCGCCTTTGCTCCCCGGAATGCACGGGCGGCGTCGACGGCACCAGCGATAGGCCTGATATCGGACAGGATGCGCCGTGTGATCTCGGCACTCAATTGATCGATGAAACCCGACGGCAGTGGCGCACCGCGCTGGGTCATGTGGCACTCGTTCAGAGCCTCGCCCCAACTCTTGACGGTCAGCCCCTGAAATCTGGTTCTGTAGTCACTGCTGTCAAAAAAAAGCCCGATGCGCTGAAACGCATCGAGCTCGACTTCGTGTGCGATCGTTTCTGAATCTATGAGGACGCCGTCGCAATCAAAAATGACAGCGTCCATCAATTGATCAGCCTTCGCCCTTGTCGTTCGGATCCTGGGCCAGTTCCTTGCCAGTCGCCTGGTCGACGATCTTCATCGAGAGGCGAACCTTGCCGCGGTCGTCGAAGCCCAGCAGCTTCACGAACACCTTGTCGCCTTCCTTGACGACATCGCCGGTCTTCGCAACCTTCTTCGGCGAGAGCTGCGAGATGTGCACGAGGCCATCACGCGCGCCGAAGAAATTCACGAAGGCTCCGAAGTCCATGACCTTCACGACCTTGCCTTCGTAGATCTCGCCAATTTCCGGCTCTGCCACGATCGACTTGATCCACTTCAGCGCCGCACGGATGGACTCGCCATTCGCCGAGGCAACCTTGACGACGCCATCATCCTGGATGTCGATCTTCGCACCCGTCTTCTCGACGATCTCGCGAATGACCTTGCCGCCCTGTCCGATCACTTCACGGATCTTGTCGGTCGGAATGTTGATCACTTCGATGCGCGGTGCATGTTCGCCAAGCTCTGAGCGGGCACCCGTCAGGGCCTTCGACATCTCGCCAAGAATGTGCAGACGCCCATCTTTCGCCTGCGTCAGCGCGACCTTCATGATCTCCTCGGTGATGCCGGTGATCTTGATGTCCATCTGCAGCGAGGTAATGCCGTTGGCCGAACCGGCCACCTTGAAGTCCATGTCGCCGAGGTGATCTTCGTCACCCAGGATGTCCGACAGGACGGCAAAGCGGCTGCCTTCCTTGATGAGGCCCATGGCGATACCGGCGCACGGTGACTTCAGCGGAACGCCCGCATCCATGAGCGACAGCGACGAACCGCAAACAGTCGCCATCGACGACGAACCGTTTGACTCCGTGATCTCCGACACGATGCGGACCGTGTAGGGGAAGCTGCTCTTCTCCGGCATCAGCGGACGGATCGCGCGCCACGCGAGCTTTCCGTGACCGATGTCACGGCGCTTTGGTGCACCGACGCGGCCGGTTTCACCGACAGAATACGGAGGGAAGTTGTAGTGCAGCATGAAGTGCTGCTTGTAGGTCCCTTCGAGCGAGTCGACATACTGCTCGTCTTCGCCGGTACCCAGCGTAGTGACAACCAGCGCCTGCGTTTCGCCGCGCGTGAACAGAGCCGAACCGTGCGTGCGTGGCAGAACGCCGACTTCCGACATGATCGGGCGAACAGTCTTCGTGTCACGACCATCGATGCGCGTCCCCGTATCGAGGATGTCATTGCGCACGATTGCGGCCTCCACTTCCTTGAACAGGCCACCGACGACAAGCGGATCCGCCTTGCCCTCTCCGGCCAGTTCTTCCATCACGCGCTTCTTCACCGCATCGATGCTCTTGTAGCGAAGCTGCTTCTGGCGATTGCGATAGGCAGCGCGAAGATCCGTTTCCGCGACAGCCTTGACCTTGGCATAGAGCGCGGCATGGTCTGGCGGATTGAAGTCGCGTGGCTCTTTCGCTGCGCGTTCGGCCATGCGGATGATGCCGTTGATGACCGATTGCATCGAGCGGTGGCCAAACATGACCGCGCCCAGCATGATGTCTTCGCCAAGTTCCTTGGCTTCCGATTCAACCATCAGGACGGCGTCTGTCGTGCCGGCGACCACGAGGTCAAGCACCGACTCCGGCATCTTGTCGATCGTCGTGTTCAGCACGTACTCGCCATTGATATAGCCAACGCGCGCAGCGCCAATCGGACCCTGGAACGGCACGCCCGAGAGCGTGAGTGCCGCAGACACGGCCACCATGGAAAGAATGTCGGGATCGTTTTCAAGATCGTGGCTGAGCACGGTCACGATCACCTGCGTTTCATTGCGATAGCCGTCAACGAACAACGGACGGATCGGGCGGTCGATGAGGCGCGAGATCAGCGTTTCGCGTTCGGTCGGGCGGCCTTCGCGTTTGAAATAGCCGCCAGGAATGCGGCCAGCCGCAAACGTCTTTTCCTGGTAATCAACGGTCAGCGGCAGGAAATCGATGCCTGCGCGCGGTGCCTTCGCCGACACGACCGTGGCCAGCACGGTTGTTTCGCCGAGCGTCGCCAGCACGGCGCCGTCAGCCTGGCGCGCGATGCGCCCTGTTTCCAGAACGAGCTTCTTGCCGCCCCAGTCAATTTCTTCTCTGTGAATGTCGAACATTCGTTTTTAGTCCTGTGTTTGCCGACGCCGGATTGCGTTCAGCCTTCACTGCTCTTGTCTTGCAGGGAATTGGTTTTAAGGGATGTGATTTCAATAACGCAGAAAGCTCCGGCCGTGAGCCGTGTGGCACGCGGACCCGGAGCGGTTCTGGAGCGGGCGGGACAGTGGCCCCGCCCATGTCTTGGATTCATTCGGAACTACCGGCGCAGGCCGAGCTTCGCGATGATTGCGTCATAGCGGGCCTTTTCGGTCTTCTTGAGGTAGTCCAGCAGCTTGCGGCGCGTGGACACCATCTTCAGGAGGCCGCGGCGTGAGTGGTTATCCTTCACGTGGCTCTTGAAGTGATCGGTCAGGCCATTGATGCGCTCGGAGAGCACGGCAATCTGCACTTCCGGCGAGCCTGTATCGCCCGGCTTGATCGCATATTGCTGGACGACTTCCAGCTTGCGTTCAGGATTCAACGACATCGGTTATGTCCTCAGTTGGAAAAGTTGAATACACGTATCGGCTTCAGCTCGCCCAGCTCGAAGGCGGTGATCGCAATCGGATCGCCCGAACGGCTGCGGCAATAGACGGTCGAAGGCATCACGGCCCCACCGTCATTGTCAGCCCCTTCGTGAAGAGAGAGACGGCCTCGCGCGAGAATGGCCCTGCCCAGCCTGAGCTGGGAGGCCTCCTGGTCGGTTACGGCCAGTGCCGGGATGTCGTCCAGCACGGTCGCAAGCGGCAGGAGACTGCGCTTGGCGGCGCCGTCTTTAGCAGATTCCTCCAGCTTTTCCAGCGAAATCGCCCCGGCCAGCGTGAACGGCCCGACCGAGGTCCGTGTTAACGCCGTCACATGCCCGAAACAGCCCAGCGCCCGGCCCATATCCCGCGCGAAGGCCCGGACATAGGTCCCTTTGCCGCACACCATGTCAAAGCAGGTGTGGTCGGCGTCAGGGCTCTCCACGATCTCAAGGCGATGGATGTCCGTCTCGCGGGCCTTGAGCTCGACCTCCACCCCATCCCGGGCGAGATCATAGGCGCGCTCCCCATCTACGAGGATGGCTGAGAACGCCGGCGGCACCTGCAGGATGCGTCCGATGAAGGCCGGCAGCGCAAGCAGCACGGCTTCAGGCGACGGACGCGCATCACTGCTGCGCACCACCGGCCCTTCCCTGTCGTCAGTCGATGTCTCCTGCCCCCACCGCACGGTGAACCGATATGACTTGCGGGCATCAACGAGATAGGGAACCGTTTTCGTCGCCTCGCCAAAGGCCAGCGGCAGCACGCCATCGGCCAGCGGATCCAGCGTCCCCGCATGCCCGGCCTTGTTGGCGTTCAGGAGGCGCCGCACGATCGAGAGCGCCTTCGTGGATGTGATGCCGACCGGCTTGTTCAGGACAAACCACCCATGGACAGGGTCGCCCTTACGCCGCGCCATCGTCCTCGTCTTTATCATCGTGCTTCAGGTCGCGCGCCACTTTCTCCGAGCGCAGCAGCGCCTCGATGTGATGCGCTTCATCGAAAGAATTGTCGGCAACGAAATTCACTATTGGCGCATGGCGCAGCTGGAGCATCTTGCCGAGCTGGGAACGAAGGAACGGTGCCGAGCGGTTGAGCGCATCGAGCACAGGCTGCAGCTGCACGCCACCCAGAGGCATGGCGAACGCCGTGGCGTTCTTGAGGTCCGGACTGATACGCACTTCCGACACTGTCACCGAGACCCCCGCAAGCACGGGATCGCGGAGCTCGCCGCGCATCAGGATGCCGGCAAGGATGTGTCTGATTTCCTCGGCCACGCGCAGCTGTCGCTGGGTAGGCCCCTGGGGCGTTCTGGAGGTTTTGCGAACCATGTGGGAATGGCTTCTATAAGCCTGTCGGCGTGAATCCAAGCGTCATTCAGTCCGCGTAACCAAAAGCCGCAACCATCCGAACGGGAATTGGCCTGCCGCGGCCGGACTGGCTGGCAAGTCTGCCTGCTCGCCGCACCCGCCAAATGGTTAGGGCTGCCTTCCTGTCGACCAGAAAGGCAGCCCTTTGTTCGGCTTCAGCATTGCCAGGAGGGTCAGAGCGACCGCTTGATGGTCTCGACCTCGAAGCACTCGATCTGGTCACCCTTCTGGATGTCCTGGTAGTTCTCGAAGGCCATGCCGCATTCCTGCCCGACATTCACTTCCTTCACTTCGTCCTTGAAGCGCTTGAGTGTCGAGAGCGTGCCTTCATGGATGACCACGTTGTCACGCAGCAGGCGAACCTTGTTGCCACGAAGGACCTTGCCCTCCGTGATGCGGCAACCGGCAACCTTGCCGACCTTCGTGATGTTGAACACCTCGAGGATCTCGGCGTAGCCCAGGAAGTTCTCGCGCAGTGTCGGCGGCAGCAGCCCCGACATCGCGGCTTTGATGTCGTCGATGATGTTGTAGATGATCGAATAATAGCGGATCTCGACCCCGTCACGCTTGGCCATGTCACGCGCTTCAGCCGTGGCACGCACGTTGAACGCGATGATGGGAGCGCCGGACGCGCGGGCGAGGATGATGTCGCTCTGCGTGACACCACCCACGCCGGCATGCAGCACCTGTGCCTTGACTTCCGAAGTCGACAGTTGCGACAGCGCGGCTGCGATGGCTTCCACCGAACCTTGCACGTCGGACTTGACGACCAGCGGAAGGAACTTGGCCTCGCCGGCACCCTTTGCAGCCAGCACCTGGTCAAGCGACGCACGACCGCTTGCACGGTTGCGGGCTTCCTTGTTCTTGCGGGCACGGAAGTCGGCGACCTCACGGGCACGACCTTCGCTTTCGACGACGGCAAAATCATCACCGGCTTGCGGCGGTGCCGACAGGCCGAGGATTTCAACCGGCTCGGACGGACCTGCGCTCGGAACCTGCTCGCCACGCTCGTTCACGAGCGCGCGCACGCGACCCCATTCAGCACCGGCCACGACGATGTCACCGACCTTGATCGTGCCGCGCGCGACGAGCACCGTCGCAACAGGGCCTCGACCCTTGTCGAGCTTGGCTTCGACAATGGCGCCCGACGCCGGACGATTGCTGTTGGCCTTGAGGTCAAGCACTTCGGCCTGCAGCAGGATTGCTTCTTCGAGCTTGTCGAGGTTCAGCTTCTTCGTCGCCGAAACTTCGATGGCCTGCGTGTCGCCGCCCATGGACTCGACCACGATGTCGTGGCTGAGCAGTTCGGTCTTGACGCGGTCAGGCTGGCAGCCCGGCTTGTCGATCTTGTTGATCGCGACAATGATCGGAACCTTCGCAGCCTTGGCATGATTGATGGCTTCGATCGTTTGCGGCATGACGCCGTCATCGGCCGCGACGACGAGCACCACGATATCGGTCACCTTGGCGCCGCGGGCGCGCATCGCGGTGAAGGCGGCGTGGCCAGGCGTATCGAGGAACGTGATCTTCTGCCCCGACGGCAGCCTCACCTGATAGGCTCCGATGTGCTGTGTGATGCCACCGGCTTCACCGGCCGCAACGTCGGTCTGGCGCAGCGCGTCGAGAAGCGATGTCTTGCCGTGGTCGACGTGGCCCATGATGGTCACGACCGGCGCACGCGCCATCAGGTTCTCATCGGCATCGACCTCACCGGTCAGGCCTTCAAGCACGTCGGACTCGGCGACGCGTTTCACGGTATGGCCGAACTCTTCGGCGATCAGCTGCGCGGTGTCGGCATCAAGCGACGTGTTGATCGTCACCATCTGCCCCTGCTTCATCAGGTTCTTGATGATGTCGACCGCACGGGTCGCCATGCGGTTCGCCAGTTCCTGCACCGTGATGGATTCCGGAATGACGACATCGCGAATGATCTTCTGCGGCGCTTCAGCCTGCTTGCCCATCTGCGCACGTTGGGCGCGCTGCACGTGGCGCTTGTAGGCGGCAATTGAACGGACGCGCTCGTCTTCATTGAGCGCGGTGACAACTGAAAGCTTTCCGACGCGACGCTCGTCGCCACCCTTGCGCGGGGCAGCAGCCGGCTTCACGGGCGCGCCCTTGGCGCCGGCGCGACGACGGTCGTCGTCATCACCCTGCGGACGACGCGTGACAGGCGCTCCCGCGCCGCCGGGCGGCGTGGCGCTGCGTCCCGGAGGCGGTGACGAAGGACGGCCTGCCCCACCACTGCCCGGAGGACCGGACGGACGCGGGCCTGCCCCACCGGCCGGACGCGGCCCCTGCCCGCCCATCGGCGGGCGTGTGGAGCGGATCGGCGCGCCGCCTGCAGGCGGACGCGACATCGGTCTGGCGGCAACGGAAGCCTCGTCGGCCGGTTCGGCGCGACGGCGGGCTTCATTCTCTGTCTTGCGACGCGCTTCGTCCTCGATGACGCGGCGGCTGTCTTCCTCAAGCTTGCGCTTGGCGGCAGCCTCGCGCTCCTTGGAAAGGCGCTCGTCTTCCTCGGCGCGACGCTTGGCGTCTTCCTGCGCGCGGCGACGTTCTTCTTCCTCGGCGATGCGGGCGTCCTTGAGGGCGC
Source organism: Micropepsaceae bacterium (assembly GCA_044375275.1). Taxonomy (GTDB): domain Bacteria; phylum Pseudomonadota; class Alphaproteobacteria; order Micropepsales; family Micropepsaceae; genus SZUA-430. The sequence goes on from JBILMZ010000014.1 coordinate 24,571, forward strand.
GCATGCGCGCTTCCTTCTCGCCTTCCGTCAGCGTGCGCAGCACCATGCCGCCCTGCTTGGGCTGCACGGGCGCGGGCTTCGCAGGTTTGGAAGGTTGCTGAGGCGCAGGTGCTGCTGCAGCTTCCGGCTTCGGTGCATCAGCCTTCGGCGCATCGGCAGGCTTGCCACCCTCGGCTTTCGCGCCAGGACGCACGACTGTCGGTCTCTTGATCTCGACGACAACAGCTTTTGAACGGCCATGACTGAAGGCCTGTCGAACGACGCCCGTTTCGGGCCGCTTCACCGACAGGGTTTTGGACGGACCAGAGGCGTGCAGCGTCTTCTCGCCTTCTGGAGTCTTGTTATCAGTCATGCGCGCCTATCAATCCTTTTCTTCAGTCACTCGGACAGTCAAAACTTTCAAACGCCAAAACACTCAAACGCCTTCGCCCTCGCGATGCGAGCCAGCATCCCAGTCGTCTGGACACAACACGCGGAAGCCACCAAGTCTCTCGGCTTCGGACACAAACCGTTCAGCAAGCGGACTATGGCTGAGGGCAGCATGTACCACATTTTCGCGGCCCAATGCCAAGCCGATTTCCGCATCGGTCAGGCATCCCACAAGGCGAATCCCGGGATTTCGCCTCACATGGCCGACCAGCTTTCCACGGTCCGCGCCACCGGAATTCGACGCCTCAACCAATGCGGCGATACGCCCCGCCTGGCCACGGAACAGGGCTTCCACCTTGGTGAAGCCCTGCGTCACGATCCCCGCCCGCTTCGCCAGGCCCAGATGATCGCACAGCCGCTTGACCAGCAGCGCCTCGACCAGGTCAGCCAGATTTTCAGGCACGCCCACCTTGGCTCGTGCCGCCTTCAGGAAACTGTCACGCTCGCAGGCGCGCGTGAGCAGCGCCCGCTGCGAACCAACCCAGAAACCCCGGCCCGGCAGCTTGTGCGCGACGTCAGGCACCACCGCATTTTCCGGCCCCACCACGAAGCGGATCATCCGCTCCGGGGACTGGACATCGCCCGTGACGATGCAGCGCCGAAGGGAACCTTCGACGCCCTCGTCATCGGACGACCCGCGGGAGTGCTTCAACGCCGCAAGCCCCACTATTCCTCTTCCTCCACGGCAGCAGGAGCCGGAGCAGCCTCTGGAGCCGCGACCGGCGCCGCCACCCAGCCAGCCGCAATGCGCGCCGCCATGATGATCGCATTCGCGTCATCGGCCGTGATGGCAAGAGGTTCGAGCATGCCGGCGAAATGCTTGCGCTCGCCGTTGACCGTTTCGTTCCAGCCGACAAGGTCGTCCGTCGCACAGCCTGCAAGGTCCTCAAGTGACTTGACGCCACCCTCACCCAGCGCGGCCGCCATGGCCGGCGTCACGCCTTCCACCTGCAGGATCGTGTCTTCGACGCCCAGTTCGCGGCGCTTCTTGTCGAAGATCTCGTTCTGGCGCTCGAGATACTCAAGCGCGCGGCGCTGCAGTTCCTGCGCCGTCTCCTCGCCAATGCCCTGGATCTCGGCCAACTCTTCCGCAACCACATAGGCCAGGTCCTCGACGGCGCTGAAATTCTCTGACGCCAGCAGCTGCGCGAGCGTCTCGTCGACGTCCAGCGTGTTCATGAACAGGTCCGTACGCTTGCGGAACTGCTCCTGGCGACGCTCGGATTCTTCCGCTTCCGTCAGGATGTCGATCTGCCAGCCCGTAAGCTGGGAGGCAAGGCGCACGTTCTGGCCACGACGCCCGATCGCCAGCGACAGCTGGTCATCACCCACCACGACTTCGATGCGATGCGCATCATCATCAAGCACGACCTTCGAGACTTCGGCCGGCGCCAGCGCATTGACGACAAAGTTCGCCGGGTCCTGCGACCACGGAATGATGTCGATCTTCTCGCCCTGCAGTTCCTGCACAACGGCCTGGACGCGGCTGCCGCGCATGCCGACGCAGGCACCAACCGGATCAATGGACGAATCCTTCGAGATCACGGCGATCTTCGCGCGCGAACCCGGATCGCGGGCCACCGAGCGGATCTCGATGATGCCGTCATATATTTCAGGAACTTCCTGCGCAAACAGCTTCGACATGAACTGCGTGTGCGTGCGCGACAGGAAGATCTGAGGCCCGCGTGCTTCGCGGCGCACGTCGTAGATATAGGCGCGGATGCGGTCACCCGTGCGGAACGTTTCGCGCGGCAGCAGTTCGTCGCGGCGGACAAACGCTTCACCACGACCGAGGTCGACGACGACGTTGCCATACTCAACGCGCTTGACGGTGCCGTGCACGATCTCGCCAACACGATCCTTGTATTCCTCGAACTGCTTCTCGCGCTCGGCGTCACGCACCTTCTGGAAAATGACCTGCTTGGCAGCCTGGGCAGCGATGCGTCCGAAATCGATCGGCGGCAGCGGCTCGGCGATCACGTCGCCCGTCTCGGCAGCCGGATTGCGGATCTGCGCTTCATCGAGCGTGATCTCGGTGGCTTCGTTCTCGATCTTGTCGACGACGGAGCGCAGGCGATGCAGGCGCGTCTCGCCCGACTTCGGATCTATCTCGGCCTTGATCTCGTTGTCCTGGCCATAGCGCGACTTCGCAGCCTTCTGGATCGCCTCTTCCATCGCCGCGATGACGATCTGCTTGTCGATGGATTTTTCACGGGCTACCGCGTCCGCAATCTGCAGAAGCTCAAGCCTGTTTGCACTGACAGCCATGGGTCCTTACCTCGGTTGCGCTGATTTCTCAGCCAGTTTTCGTCGTTTCAGATCAAGTTCGATGAGCGCATCCGTGAGAAGCAGCTTGGCTTCCCCGATGGACGCATAGGGAATGGAAAGTTCGCCACGCACGCGATCAGCGCCGATTTCGGTTTCGATCAGCACGTCCTCGCCGCGCAGGCCCTTCAGCGTGCCCTTGACGCGCTTGCGGCCCTCATGCGGGAACTTGAGGTCAAGCTTGGCCTCATGCCCGCTATAGTCCTGGAAATCACGGCGCCGCGTGAGCGGACGGTCAATGCCCGGCGAGGAAACTTCGAGCACATACTCGCTCTCGATCGGATCATCCTGCTCGAACGCCGTCGAGATCGCATGGCTGAGCCGCGCGCAGTCATCAACGTTCATGGTGCCGTCGGGCCGCTCGGCCATGATCTGCAGTACCGGGCGCCCCGCCCCCGTCATGCGCACGCGCACGAGCAGGTAGCCCAGCGATTCCGCTATGGGAGCAATCAGGTTTTCGAGTTCGCCAGCGCTTGCAGACATGTGCCAATCCAAAGCCCGGACAAAAGGGCGTTGGCGCCGGGCGACCAGAGCGGTCAGCCAGCGAACAAGCTCATCTTGTCCGGGAAACTGCGATCAAAATACATAGCAGCTGCCTTAATTCCAAGCGCAAAAGCAGGCAAAGCGCCGGCTAGGTCCGGAAAAATCTGAGGTAAATGCAGCTTCTTCCTGCTTTGAGCGCTTTCTGCTCGTAGCGTGTCGCGACCCAGTCATCCGGACGGACGCGCCAATCGGCCGCACGCTTTGCAGCCCATTCAAAGCGGTTATCGCGCATCAGGTGCATCAAAGCCCACTGCCCATAGTCGGTGTGGTCTGTGGCGATCCGCAATTCGCCACCCGGCTTCAGCAGGCGATGGATCTGGTCGAGCGTACGCGTCTGGATGAAGCGACGCTTGTGATGGCGCAGCTTCGGCCACGGATCCGGAAACAGCACGAACACGAATGAGAGAGAAGCGTCGGGCAACCGCACAAGGATGTCGCGCGCATCGTCGGGAACCACTCGCACGTTCCGCAACCCGCTTGCCTGGACTTGGGTGAGCAGTTTGGCGACGCCGTTCTCGAAAGGCTCGCAGCCGATGAAACCCGTATCCGGATGACGCCGGGCCTGCTCGGCGAGATGCTCTCCCCCGCCGAACCCGACTTCGAGCGCGAAGCGCTTCGCTTCCGGAAACATCGGATGCAGGTCGATCGGACCTGACATCACCGACACTGTAGGCAGGAAGTCAGTCATGAGCGACAGCTGAGTTGCACTCAGCGGTCGCCCTTTTCGTCGGCCGTAAAGATCACTGCGACGCTGGATTTCGTCTGTCAGGCAAGAGCGCTTTTCAGTTGGGAGACGAGATCGGTCCGCTCCCACGAGAAGCCACCATCAGCTTCTGCCGCCCGCCCGAAATGCCCATACGCGGACGTACGCGCATAGATCGGACGGTTGAGCTTCAGGTGCTCACGAATGCCACGCGGCTTGAGGCTGACCAGCTCGGGAAGGATCTTCTCGAGCTTCGCCTCATCGACGTGACCGGTGCCGTGCAGGTCGACATAGAAGGACATCGGATCGGCAACGCCGATCGCGTAGGCGATCTGGATCGTGCAGCGATCGGACAGGCCGGCGGCAACGACGTTCTTCGCCAGATAGCGCGCAACATAAGCCGCAGAGCGGTCAACCTTCGTCGGGTCCTTGCCCGAGAAAGCGCCGCCGCCATGCGGGGCCGCACCGCCATACGTATCAACAATGATCTTGCGTCCGGTGAGGCCGGTGTCGCCATCGGGGCCACCAATGACGAAACGGCCGGTCGGGTTCACGAACAGGCCATCATCGGGGCACATCCAGCCTGAAGGCAGGGTGGCTTCGATATGCTGCTTCACCGTGGTGCGGATGTCGCGCTGGTCAGCCCCTTCGACATGCTGCGTCGACACCACGATCTTCGTGGCGCGCACCGGCTTGCCGTTTTCATATTGCAGCGTGACCTGGCTCTTCGCGTCCGGAAGAAGTTCCTTGGCCTTGCCGGCACGGCGGGCTTCGGACATCGACTTGAGGATACGGTGCGAGAAATGGATCGGCGCCGGCATGAGCTCGTCTGTCTCGCGACAGGCATAGCCGAACATGATGCCCTGGTCGCCCGCGCCTTCATCCTTGTTGCCCGCGGCGTCGACGCCAACGGCAATATCTGCAGACTGGGAATGGACCAGGCACTCGATCCGGGCCTTGCGCCAGTCGAAGCCTTCCTGGTCATAGCCGATGTCCTTGATCGCCATGCGGGCGGTCTCGATCATCTGCTCATGCCCGACGGCGTCGGGGCCGCGGACTTCGCCAGCCAGCACGACGCGGTTCGTCGTCGCCAGCGTTTCAAGCGCCACCCGGGCTTCCGGCATGTGCTTGAGGAAAAGATCGACGATCGAATCCGAGATGCGGTCGCACACCTTGTCCGGGTGACCTTCGGAAACGGATTCGCTCGTGAACAGGTAATTTTTGCGGGATGACATTATTCGTGCTGCCGGAAAAAAGAAAAACCGCGCTTGTCGCGAATGCGAAAAGCGCGGCTTTCTCTCAGGGATGAGAAGTCACGTCAAGCGCGTTGCGCTTCCCGCAGTTCCACGACCCGGAATTCCGGATAGGCGGCTTCTTCGTCGCCCGTCAGGGACTTCACCAGGTCCAGCATGCGCTTGCGCACGCGGGGATCCGTGATTTTCGTGAAAGCGCGGACAAGCTGGAAACCTTCGGCGCTCGAGAGGAATTCCATCATGTATGGACCCGCTTCGATATCCACAGCGGCGGACTGGCCGTTGCCACGGCGAACGCCGTGCTCACCGGAAAGGTCGTCAAAGAAATAGGACACCGGAACACCAAGAATGGTGGCGATATCATAGAGGCGGCTCGCACCAATGCGGTTTGCGCCTTTTTCGTACTTTTGAACCTGTTGAAAGGTCAGACCCAGCAATTCACCGAGTTTTTCCTGACTCATACCGATCAGCATGCGACGAAGACGAACGCGGCTTCCGACATGCGCATCAACAGACGAGGGTTGCTTCTTGGCCAAGGGGGGACTCCTTATACGACTGACAAGACACCTGATTGGAGCCACCAGCAGCCACAACCAGAATATCAACGAATGAACGTCGTTATTGGCAGCCATCTATGATTGATGGCTTTGCCCCCGCTACTTGAGTCCCAGGAACGCCTTCCCGGGAAAGACAACATTGGAGGTCATGACCGCAGCGCCCCTCAGCACACGGTCTCGGATAACCAAGCGACCCCCAGTAGTCATCTCGGTCTCAATGATTCTCACTTAATGCTACATCGTTGTAACGGTCAACTGCCTTTAAGGGGTAGTGCGGGAAAAACGGCCTCCCAGGCCAACAAGCGCGAGCATCATGATGAAATAAATCGCGTCTCCG
>JBILMZ010000128.1:0-9942 GCA_044375275.1 Micropepsaceae bacterium
AAAATTGGCATTACTCTGCGTATTCCTGTGGTGAGTCGCGGCAAACTGGTGAGGAGTTACAATCATGTCGCTGAATGACGAGTTCAAGAAAGTCTTTCCCGATCTCGATCCGGAAGAGGCCATTGTTGGTGAAGATGGTCCCTATCCCTTCCTGGGTGGCGAACTGACTGAAGTCTGGTTCGAAACCGAAGACGAATACGATACCTGCTTCTATCTCGAGCACGCCAAGCTGGGCACGCTCATCGTCGGCGACTTCGAAGCGCTCTGCGCCTTTGCAAGCGAGCGGCTTTTAGTGAAGTAGGAAGAACGGGTTTCACGCGAAGGCGCGAACGGGGCGAAGAACGCGAAACCTGTTCAATCCTGAAAATCTTCGTGCGAATGAAAAAGGGGCGAGCGCTTGCGCTCGCCCTTCAATTTTGTTCCGTATACGGCGCAACGCTTGAATGAAATTCGCGTTCTTCGCCCCGTTCGCGCCTTCGCGTGAAACCCTGACCTACGCCGGAGCGCTCGTTTGCAGGGCCAGAGCGTGAAGCTCTCCACCCATGCGCCCCTTGAGCGCCGCATAGACCATCTGGTGCTGCTGCACGCGCGTCTTGCCGCGAAAGGCCTCGGAGATCACTTCGGCGGCATAGTGGTCGCCATCGCCTGCGAGGTCACGGATGGTGACCTTCGCATCTGGAAGCGCTTCCTTGATGAGCTGTTCGATGTCACCGGCATTCATGGGCATGGAAAACGTCTCCTAGCTCGCCATCAGCTTGGGCAGCCACTCTTCGTGGGCCGCCTTGAGCGTGGCAACGGATGCAGCCGGTTCGCCATCGAACACCAGCGCAGCACCGCCCGTCTCGCCCAGCTTGAGCGCAGGCACGCCCGCGAGCTTCGCCTCCGACAGCAGTCGCTCGGCTTCAGGCGCCGGCACCGCCAGCACGTAGCGTGCCTGGTCCTCACCGAACCAGAACCCGGTGCGCGACGACGTCTTCGGCGTGGTGACCGTGGCGCCGATCCCCGACGACATCGCCATCTCGGCGATTGCGACGGCCAGGCCGCCATCCGACGCGTCATGCACCGTGGTCACGCGTCCTGACGTGATCAGGCCACGGACAAACTCGCCGTTGCGACGCTCGACCTTCAGGTCGACGGCAGGGGCTGGTCCTTCTTCGCGACCAAGGATCTCGCGCACGTAGATCGACTGTCCCAGATGACCACGCGTGTCACCGATGACGATGATGGTTTCGCCGGAAGCCTTGAACGGCACCGAAGCATGCTTCGTGACGTCCTTCATGAGGCCGACGCCGCCAATGGCGGGCGTCGGCAGGATCGCCTGGCCATTCGTCTCGTTGTAGAGGGAGACGTTGCCGGACACGACCGGGAAATCGAGGGCCCGGCAGGCCTCGCCAATGCCACGCACGGCCATGACGAATTGGCCCATGATCTCGGGCTTCTGCGGATTGCCGAAATTGAGGTTGTCGGTGATCGCCAGCGGCAGCGCACCAACGGCCGTAATGTTGCGCCAGACTTCCGCCACGGCCTGCTGGCCGCCGAGGAACGGATCTGCCTGCACATAGCGCGGGGTTACGTCGCACTTCACGGCAATTGCCTTGTTGGTCCGGTGGATGCGCACGATGGCGGCATCGCCACCCGGCTTCTGCACCGTGTCGCCCATGACCGTGGAATCGTACTGCTCGTAGATCCAGCGGCGGCTCGCGAGATCCGGCGAGGCAACAAGCTTCGCGACATCGCCCGATATCGAAGCGCTCTCCGGCACGTCGCCCAGCGGCTTCGCATGCTCCGGCTCGACCCACGGACGCTCATAGAGCGGCGCTTCGTCGGCAAGGGCGGCCACCGGAATATCGGCGACAGTCTCGCCCTTGAACTTCAGGACCAGGCGCTTCGTGTCGGTCGTGATGCCGATGACCGCGAAGTCGAGTTCCCACTTGCGGAAGATCTTCTCGGCTTCCGCCTCGCGGCCCGGCTTCAGCACCATGAGCATGCGCTCCTGGCTTTCCGACAGCATCATCTCGTAAGGCGTCATGCCCTTTTCGCGGCATGGCACCTTGTCGAGGTTGAGTTCGATGCCCGAGCCACCCTTGTCCGCCATTTCGCAGGACGACGACGTGAGGCCGGCCGCACCCATGTCCTGGATGCCGACGATGGCGTCCGTCGCCATCAGCTCAAGGCAGGCTTCCAGCAGCAGCTTTTCGGTGAACGGGTCACCGACCTGGACGGTGGGACGCTTTTCCTCGGAGGCATCGTCAAACTCGGCCGAGGCCATCGTGGCCCCGTGAATGCCGTCGCGGCCCGTCTTCGATCCGACATAGACAACCGGATTGCCCGAGCCTTTCGCGGCCGACAGGAAGATCTTGTCGGTCTTGGCGAGGCCCACGCACATCGCGTTGACGAGGATGTTGCCGTTATAAGCCTTGTGGAAGTTCACTTCGCCGGCAACCGTCGGCACGCCCATGCAATTGCCATAGCCGCCAATGCCCGCAACAACTCCCGACACAAGGTGCTGCGTCTTCGGATGCTTCGGTTCGCCGAAGCGCAGCGCGTTCAGCATCGCAATGGGGCGAGCGCCCATAGTGAACACGTCGCGCATGATGCCGCCCACGCCCGTCGCCGCGCCCTGATAGGGCTCGATGAAGGACGGGTGGTTGTGGCTCTCCATCTTGAAGATGATCGCATCGCCATCGCCAATGTCGATGACACCGGCGTTTTCACCCGGTCCCTGGATTACCCACGGCGCGCTTGTCGGCAGCTTCTTCAGGTGCACGCGCGAGGACTTGTAGCTGCAGTGCTCGCTCCACATGACCGAGAAGATACCAAGCTCCGTGAGGTTCGGCGCGCGGTTCAGGACCCGCAGGATGTGGTTCCACTCGTCTTCGGAAAGGCCGTGGTCGATGGCATGCGTCAGGGTTGATTCTGTCACGAGAGGGCGCTCACCAAACTGTCGAAGATTGCCTTGCCGTCCGTGCCGCCATGCAGCGGCTCCGAGACGCGCTCGGGATGGGGCATCATGCCCAGGATCGTGCGGCGCTCGTTGAAGATGCCAGCAATGTTGCGCGCGGCGCCGTTCGGATTGTCGCCTTCGACATAGCGGAACGCCACCTGGCCTTCGCCTTCGAGGCGGTCCAGCGTCGCCTTGTCAGCGAAGTAATTGCCGTCGCCATGGGCAACCGGGATCTTGATCTTCTGTCCGGGCGTATAGCGCGCTGTGAACATCGTGTTGGCGCCTTCCACGGACATCGTCACGGAGCGCGACACGAACTTGAGGCTCGCATTGCGCATCAGGACACCGGGCAAGAGGCCGGTCTCGCACAGGACCTGGAACCCGTTGCAGATGCCAAGGATGGGCGTTCCCTTCTTCGCGCGCGCGATGACGTCGCGCATGATCGGCGAATGGGCGGCCATGGCGCCGCAGCGCAGGTAGTCGCCATAGGAAAACCCGCCGGGAAGCACGATCAGGTCGAGATGTTCGGGCAGGTTGGCGTCGCCATGCCACGCCATCAGCGGCGCCTTGCCGTTGGCGCGTTCAAGCGCCATGGCGACATCACGGTCACAATTCGAGGCGGGGAAGACAATTACGGCCGCTTTCACGGGTTCAGCACTCCCTCAAGCGTTTTGCAGGCGACTTAAATAAGGCCTGACTCCCGAAAAAGCGAGATCAGACCCTGCGTTATTCAGCCTCAAAAGCGCGGCTTAAGGCCCATACGGGGCAGCCATTCGCTAGCGTACCAGAAGGAAGGCCATGTGGCCTTCCTCCGGAACATCTTCACGGTGGGTGATTCGGGGGCCGGTCTCAGCTCGTCAGGGCAGGCGGGCGTGTCGTCTGCTCGCGCAGCCGCTGCTGGATGCGCTTGCCGATCTCCTTGCCCCAGCTGCGTCCGATCTCGGAGACTTCACGATGGAGGTCTTCCTGTTCGGTACGAAGCTTCTTGCCGGCCGGCGACCGGTGGAACGCAGCGACGTCGCGCAGTTCCTTGGTCGTGAACCGGTGAGCCCAGGCACCCGCCATGCGGGTCAGTAGCTGGTTCACGCCCTTGGCCATCTCGTCGCGCATCGAATGCTCGATGGCCATGCGCATCTCGGAAGACATGTTGGGAAACTGCGCCTGCAGTTCCTGCATCTGTGCGGGAACGACCGCGCTGATCTGCGACATGATGGACTGACGTCCACCCATCGCATCAAGCAGGTCCATGGCCGCCACCATGCGCGCATCCATGTCGCTGGCCGTCGTGGGAGCGGCAGCAGCAACAGCCGGAAGGCCAAGTGTCGGCGTCAACATCAAGGAAAGGCACATCACGCCCGCGAGGGAACCAAAGCGTGTCATCATCTACCCCTTCAACAACCCCAAAAAATTCACCAGTATTTTTTCAGGCCAGCCTTCTTTTGAAGACCCGTCTTTTTATGAAGGCACGTTCGTCCGTGTACGCCTTATTTGAACTCGCTACTTGAACTCAATGGCGTAATTTTCGATCACGGTATTCGCGAGAAGCTTCTCGCACATGTCGGACAGCCTCGCGTGGGCACGAGCCTGATCCTTTTCTTCAAGTTCGATCTCGATCACTTTTCCCTGGCGTACATCGCCGACGCCATTGAAACCCAACCGATTGAGAGCCTGTCCGATCGCCTTGCCTTGCGGATCGAGCACGCCCGACTTCAACATGACTGTTACGCGCGCTTTCATTTGACGAGGACGGGTCCCTTGCGTTCGGTGTTCTGCAGTTCGTTCAGTATGCCAAGGCGTTTGGCGACTTCGCTGTAGGCTTCAGTCACGCCCCCGAGGTCTCTCCGGAACCGGTCCTTGTCGAGCTTCTCGCTCGTTCGGATATCCCAGAGGCGCATCGAGTCCGGACTGATCTCGTCGGCCAGAATTACACGCATCATGTCATTTTCCCATAGCCTTCCGAATTCAATTTTCATGTCAACGAGCTTGATGCCCGCGCCAAGAAACAACCCTGACAAGAAGTCGTTGATTCGAATCGCCATCGCGACGATTTCATCAATCTCTTGCGGGGTCGCCCAGTTGAATGCGGTGATATGCTCCTCGGTTACCATCGGGTCCTGCAACTTGTCGTTTTTCAGGTAGAACTCGATGATTGATCTGGGGAGAACTGTGCCTTCCTCCATGTCGAAGCGTTTCGCCATTGAGCCTGCAGCGACGTTGCGCACTACAACTTCAAGTGGAATTATTTCAACTTCGCGGATCAGTTGTTCCCGCATGTTGAGGCGCCGCATGAAGTGGTTGGGCACGCCAATCTCTGTCAGGCGCGACATGAGGTACTCGGAAATGCGGTTGTTGAGCACCCCTTTGCCCTCCAGCACAGCCGTTTTCTTGCCGTTCTGCGCGGTGGCGTCATCCTTGAAGTACTGCACCAGCGTACCGGGCTCGGGACCTTCGTAGAGGTTTTTTCCCTTGCCTTCGTAGACCAACTTGCGGGTTTTCATGGGGTGAAATGTCCTGTCGCGCCAGCCCGTCAGGCCAGCGCCTCAAATGTCAACGCTCGCGGATTGGCCCATACAAGCCATTCTCACGAGCGCAGATGCTCAGTCTAGCGCAAGCGCGCCCGCGGACACAATGCGCCGCTCTTGTCAGGCCTGTGAGCATTGCGCTAGAGCCTCGCGCGCACTAGATGAATGTCATTGCCTGCATTTCACGATTAGGGAGTTTTTTGGCTCAATGTCTGGTTTTGATAAACGCCGTGAGGGCTACGAAAGCAAGTTCGCCCACGACCAGGACCTGAAATTCAAGGCAACCGCCCGCCGCAACAAGCTGCTGGGCCTTTGGGCCGCTGAAAAGCTGGGCATCTCCGGCGAAGCCGCTGACGCCTACGCGAAGGAAGTGGTGAAGGCTGACTTCGAGGAAGCCGGTGACGACGACGTCTTCCGCAAGGTCCGCAAGGATTTCGATGCGAAGAAGGTAGACGTGTCCGACCACCAGATCCGTCGCGAGATGGAAGACCTGATGGCCAAGGCCGTCGAGCAGATCCAGGCCGGCACCTGACGCCGACCTCCTTGGATGGCGATGAATGTCTTCGCCGCCTCAGGTTCGATATTGAAGTTCATGAAAATTGCGTGGGGGATCCCGTGGCCGAAGCCTCGGGATCTTTCGGCGTGTCTGAATGACTGGCGAAGGCTTCACCACACGGATGAATCTGGACAAGCTTCGCCCGGCTCCTCACACATCACAAAACTGTGAGTCCTGCCGCCAGTCTTGAGCTTCGCTCTCGGCACCTCAAAAATCCTGCAAATTCGAGCAGCTTCGCGTCAAATGGGGGCGAACCTAAACCGACGATGAACACCAGGTTCAGAGCCGGTCTAGGAGGCTGTCTGTATCCATGTTTTCGAACAAACGCGCTCCCCGCGACGGATTGTTCGCAAACAGGAAATCAAACAGGAGACCCCCCTCATGAAATCGCTGCTCGTTGGAACACTCGCGCTCTCGACACTTGCTGCTGCACTGCCTGCAAGTGCTGATGACATCAGTCTCGGAACCCCTGGCTATGGCGGAACCGGTTGTCCCTCAGGCTCGGTCTCGGCAACGCTGAGCCCGGACGGCAAGTCACTCAGCATGCTGTTTGACGAATACACCGTGTCTGCAGGTGGAACCACGGGCCGCTCCTTTGATCGCAAGGCCTGCAATGTCGCCATTCCGGTGTTCGTGCCGAACGGCTACAGCGTTGCAGTTCTCGGTATCGATTACCGGGGCTACAACAATCTTCCGCCCCGCGCCGCGTCGCAGTTCAACGTCGAGTACTTCTTCGCAGGCGGCCGTGGCCCGGCGTTTCGACGAACCTTCAATGGTGCGCTGGACTCCGACTACTACATCAACAACCAGCTCGTCGCAGAAACGCTGGTGTGGTCGCCTTGCGGAGCAGACGTGACCCTTCGCACCAACTCCAGCATGCGCCTGAGCACCTTCAGGAACGCCGAGGCGAGCGCTTCCGTTGACTCACAGGATGTGAACGCCGCGATTGTCTACCACCTGCAAATGCGCCGCTGCAGCTAGAGGCGCGAACCTGGGTGAGAATGAGAGAACGGCCAGTCGTGGCGTGCATCTGACGGAGAAGACTCCAATGTTCATCAAACGACTGGCCGGCCCTCTGTTGCTGTTGCTGTTGTTGGCTGAGCCCGCTTTGGCAAAGTCACGCGTCCAGGCCCTGCGCGAGAGTCGCATCATCGATCAGGGCTGTCCGGCGGGTTCATACAGCATAAGCACGTCACCCGACGGGAGTGCTATCTCCGTGTTGTTTGACCGCTTTGCGGTGGAAGGCAACGAGGCGAACGGAGGCTTCGCACGCGTGTCTTGCGCCATGGACATCCCGCTTCAGTTACCCGAGGGATTTTCCCTGGGGGTCTACCAGGTAGACTATCGTGGCTATGCAAGACTTGAGCGGCGACAGCGAGCCGAACTGCGCGTCGATTATGGCGTTGGTGAACGCAATCGAGGACGCCGCTTCCGGAAGGAAGTGAAGGGAGTCCATGATGGCGACTATGTGTTTTCGGAGCGTCTTGGGAAAGGCTTCCTGAAGCGCGTGGGCTGTGGTGAGGCTGCCGTCCTGAATTTCACGGCGTCCCTCACGCTGGTTTCCAAGCGCGGCTCAACCACAGGCCAGATGGTGCTGGACTCGGTCGACGGTGCGCCCGGCGGCGGGCTCGTCTTTGGTCTCGACCTGCGCAAGTGTGACAAGTGACAGGCGCGCGCGAAGCCTCGCGGCTTTTCCCGAACCCTGTGGATACCGTTGGGTCCTTCGCTAGGCGATGAGCTTGTGTGCGAGTGACGCGCTCTATAGCCTCGCGCGCTCAACTCCCAACCAGAGGCAGACAATGAGCGCGTCACAAATTTCACGCATGATTGCGGCAATGACATTGCCGCTGCTTGTGCTCAGCGGCACAATAGCGAACGCAGAGAGCGCGGCACCTGCTGCGCAGCCCCCAGCCTCCCTGAAGTGCAAGGTCGGGAGAACGCCGGCTCAGGTAACCACCCAGTCTGGTCGCCTGGTCTGGAAGTGCGTGAAGTCTGCAGCAACACCGGCTGCCACGGGTACGACCACCCAAACGCCGACGCCAGCGCCAACGCCGGAAGCCGCTGCAACGCCTCCTGCCGCGCCGACCGTTGCACCTGTCGTTGTTCAGCCGGTCTCCGCCCCGGCGCCGGCCGCGCCCGTAACGACGAACCCGGTGGTCGTCGCCGTTCCTGCAGGCAGCAGCCCGCCGGTTCCGGCAGGCCTCAAGGTGACGTGCATGGACGGCGCAAATGTATTCACGAGCAACGGCACGTGTCCGGTCGTGAAGTACAAGGGCCTGACGACCTGGGCGTTCAGCTTTGTCGACAACCGCATGAGCTTCGCGCTGGTCACCTATGACGCAAACAACAACGTCGTCCGGAATTCGACAGTGGATGGCAGTCGATATGTCTGGCAGATCACGGTCGATGAAGCCTCTCGTTCCGCAACCGTTTGGGGACAGGCAACGACCAAGGTGACGGCTGCCTGGGCTCAGTTCGCAGGAGAACCTGTTCCGGTGAACTCCGCGGCGGCGCCGGCACCGGCTCCCACGCCCGCCACGCCAGTCGTGCAGGTGATCCCGACATTTGGCCAGGCCCCAACGTCGACGACGACAACGCCGAGCGTGATCGCCGTGCAGAATGATCCATGCCCGGTGCTATCGACGCAGCCGCAGCCGACCGGATCCAGTTCGTTGTCAGGCCTTATCAACGTTACGCCTGCCCAACCTTCGACATGCCCGAACTGAGGCACGCTTCCGGCTTCTCGCCGGACGCATCACATTCTTGGTGGCGCAGCGATCGTTGCGCCATCAAGCCTGGATCGCATGAACGATCAGGCCCATCGCGCCACTGAGGGCCAGCACCGGCACGATCGGCATCTTGAAGCGCAGCAGGGCAACCGACGCGGCAATCGTCATGCCAAGCGCCACGGGATCCAGCGTCGCAAAATCCGGGACGTGAACCTGAAGGGGCCCGAATTGCTGCGTCGTCACCTGGCCGAATAGGGCGTGCAGGGCAAACCAGATGCACAGGTTCAGGATCACACCCACCACCGCCGCCGTGATCGCGGCTAGCGCTGCGCTTATCCTCTTGTTGTCACGAACGCGTTCGGCGTAGGGCGCGCCTGCGAAGATCCACAGGAAGGATGGCACGAACGTCACCCACAGGGTGATGAACGCCCCCAGCAAGCCGGCGAGAACGGGGTCAAAACCCCCATGACGATATCCCGCAAGGAAGCCGACATGCTGCAGGACAAGGATGAGCGGGCCCGGCGTGGTTTCCGCGAGCGCGAGCCCGTCGATCATCTCGGGCGCCGTCATCCACTGATACGTCTGCACGGCCTCCTGGGCGACATAGGTCAAGACCGCATAGGCACCGCCAAAGGTAACGACCGACATCTTGCTGAAAAACACGGCCATCGTCGCGAACACATCATCCGGACCTGAAACCAGCAGCAATGCCCCAACCGGGAGGAGCCAGATGCCGAGCCACGTGGCGATGGTCACCAGGGTCTTTGCGGGCGTGGTTCTGGTATGCGCAAGACCGCCACGCTCGAATGCCTGGTCGAGGGCGTGATCCGCACCTTCGGCAGGCTTTCCCGAACCATGCCCGCGCGCACGGAATTGATCCGGCGCGACCTGGGCGCCGAAGTACCCTGTCACCGCCGCCGCCAGCACGATGAGTGGAAAGGGAACCGCAAACGCGAACAGGGCAAGGAAGGCACCCGCCGCGATCCAGGTCATGGCGGGTCCTGTGAGCGCCCGCCTCGAGATGCGCATCAGGGCTTCGATCACGATGGCCAGCACCGCCGCCTTGATCCCGAAGAACAGGTCCTGCACGAACGGCACATCGGCATGCAGCGCATAGACCATGCTGAGCCCCAGCATCACCAGCGCGCCGGGCAGGATGAACAGCAATCCGGCCGCAAGGCCGCCGCGCAC
>JBILMZ010000129.1:0-9916 GCA_044375275.1 Micropepsaceae bacterium
GATGATGGCCTTGATGTAGCCTGGATAGTCTGGCTGCGTCAGCGCCGGCAGGAAGGTCAGGTTCACGCCGATCGGCTTGTCCGTCATCTGGCGGCAGCGAGCGATTTCCTTGGCCAGCAGCTCGGGTGTGCGCTGCGTCAGGCCGGTGATGATGCCCAGGCCGCCGGCATTGGAAACGGCTGCCGCCATTTCGGCAAAGCCGACATAGTGCATTCCGCCCTGGATGATGGGGTGCTGGATGCCGAAAAGTTCGGTGATGCGGGTTTTCATGGCTCAATGTCTCCGTCAGTGGAATGGCTGTCGGAGCCTCAATGCCATGCCGGACGCGATGCGTCCAGCGCGCCCTCAGACCAGGCCCAGCGCCACCGCCGCCATGGCTGCAAACGGCAGCAGCAGGATCGGTGTGACCACCAGTTTCAGGGGGAGGCTGAGGTTCGGGTAGCTGAAATTCAGCAGGCTGAGGGAGATTCCGGCCCCGGCGAAGGAGGATATTGCCCACGACGGGTCGCCACCCTGCAGGGCAAACACACCAATGGCCATGAAGACCATTGCGGCCACGACCAGGACACTGTTGGGGATCTGTATCGCCCTGGGTTTTCCGTCACTCATTTGCTTCTCCTTCTGACTTTACCTTACACTGTAAGCTTATTACCTTACATTGTAAAGTGCGGCGTTGCCGGAAGGATTAACCGTCAGATTTCCTCGACTTCCTGGACGCCGCTGATGACCCGCAGGGCGCCGCGCAAGGCGGGGGTAACGGCGTAGCGGCCGGGGAGCTCCAGTTCCACTTCGCGTGCGCCGGCTTCGACCGGGAACACGAGGGATATCAGGCCCCTGCCGCTCTGGCCCTTGACGCGCTCGGCGATGCCTCCAAGCGGCTTGGTGTTGTCGATGAAGATGCGCAGGCCGGCGCCCGTCTGGGCGGCCGCCTCATCAAGGCCCTGCACGCCCACGATCTGCAGCTTCAGGTCATCACCGTCCCAGCGTGTGGCTGCGCTTACGATGACGGCCTTGCCTGGTTCCAGGAACTGTCCGCCTGATGCGAGGACTTCGGCGAAGACGACTGCTTCGAACATGCCTGACGCATCCGAGAAGGTGACATGCGCCATGCGCTTGTCGTCCTTGGTGCGCCGGTCGAGACGCTTGATGACACTGCCGGCCAGCGTGACCGCGCGTTCGACGCGTCGTTTTTCGGCGGCGAGTTCGGCGTAGGGTACGCAGCGCAGGCGCTGCAGTGTCTGCTTGAACTCGTCGAGCGGATGAGCCGACATGTAGAAGCCGATGGCCCCGAACTCCCGCGACAGGCGGTCTGGCATGGTCCACGAGTCGACCTGAGGCAGTGCGCGGTCGGGCTGCTTCTGGACTTCCCCGAAGAGGCTGACCTGCGCGCTTTCACGTTCCCGGCTTGAGAGACTGGCCTCGCCGAGCAGCATGTCGATGGCGGCATGGATCTGCGCGCGGTTCGAGCTCAGCCTGTCGAAGGCGCCGGCTGCGACCAGGTTCTCGAGGATGCGCCGGTTGACGAATTTCGCGTCGACGCGCCGGGCAAAGTCGAACACGCTGGTGAAGCGGCCGCCCTTCTCGCGCACGTCGACGACGTGCTCCATGGCTGCGCGCCCCACGTTCCTGACAGCCGAGAGCGCGTAGTAGATGACTTCGGTTCCATCCGGCTTCTTGCCCGCGGTGAACAGCGCTGCGGACGCGTTGATGTCCGGCGAGGCCACCGTGATGCCCATGCGCTCGGCTTCCTGTTTGAAGATCGAGAGGCGGTCAGGCGAGCTGATATCGAGGGTCATCGAGGCGCAGAAGAATTCGACCGGGTAGTTCGCCTTCAGCCAGGCGGTCTGGTAGGCGACCTGCGCATAGGCGGCGGCATGGGCCTTGTTGAAGCCGTAGCCTGCGAATTTCTCGGCCTGGTCGAAGATCTGTTCGGCGATATCCTCTTCCATGTTCTTGAGCTTCTTGGCGCCCTCGATGAATTTCGCGCGCTGGGCGTCCATCTGCTCCTTGATCTTCTTGCCCATGGCGCGGCGCAGTTCGTCGGCCTGGCCAAGGGAGTAACCCGCGAGTTCGCGGGCCATGAGCATCACGTCCTCCTGGTAGGTCATGACCCCGAAGGTACCCGACAGGATCGGCTCCAGGGCCGGATGCAGGTAGAACGGCTTCTCCCGCCCATGCTTGCAAGCGATGTATTTCGGGATGTTGTCCATCGGGCCCGGACGGTAGAGCGCCACGAGGGCGATGAGGTCTTCCACGCGGTCAGGCTTCATCTTGCGCAAGAGGTCGCGCATGCCCGTACTTTCGAGCTGGAAGATGCCCGTCGAGGTTCCCTTGCTGAGGGCCTCGAAGGACTTCTTGTCGTCGAAGGGGACTTCTTCGGCCTTCACCCTGATGCCGTGGCGCTCCTTCACGAGCGCCTCGGTCACGGCAATGACGGTCAGGGTCTTGAGACCCAGGAAGTCGAACTTCACGAGCCCGGCCTTCTCGTCGCCTTCGTAGTCGAACTGCGTGACCGGCATGTCCGAGCTCGGATCGCGATAGAGTGGCACGATCTCGTCCAGCGGACGGTCGCCGATGACGACGCCGGCAGCGTGGGTCGAAGCGTGGCGGTAGAGGCCTTCGAGCTGCTCGGCGATGCTGAAGAGCTTCCGAACCGCTTCCTCTTCCTGCTCGAGCTGGCGCATCCGCGGTTCTTCGTTGATCGCCTCGCGCAGCTTCACGGACTGGCCGGGCTTGACCTTGATCATCTTGGCGATGCGGTCGACCTGGCCCTGCGGCATCTGCAGGACGCGGCCTACGTCGCGCAAGGCGGCGCGTGCCTGGAGGGTTCCGAAGGTGATGATCTGGGCGACGCGGTCCTTGCCGTACCTCTCTTGCACGTAGCGGATGACCTCGCCACGGCGGTCCTGGCAGAAGTCGATATCGAAGTCCGGCATGGAAACGCGTTCCGGATTGAGGAAGCGCTCAAAGAAGAGGCCGAAGCGGAGCGGATCAAGGGCCGTGATCTGCAGCCCCCAGGCAACAACGGAGCCGGCGCCGGATCCACGCACGCCGACCGGGATCCCCTGCCCGCGCGTCCACTTCATGAAGTCAGACACGATCAGGAAGTAGCCCGGGAACTTCATGTTGATGATGATGTCGAGCTCGAACTCGAGGCGATCCCAGTAGTCCTTCTCGGGCGCGTAGAGGCCGTTTGCTTCCAATCTGGCCTTCAGTCCTTCGCGGGCCTGCGTGCGCAGCTCGTCTTCCGGCGACAGGCCCGACGCCGGTGTGAAGGGCGGCATGATGGGATTTCGCTTTTTCGGCTGCCAGGCGCAGCGTCGCGCGATTTCGATCGTGTTGTCGATGGCTTCGGGAAGGTCCGAAAACAGTGCGATCATTTCATCGGCCGACTTGAAGTAATGGTCAGGGCTTTCGCGGCGACGTTCGTCCTGGGTGACGTAGGCGCCGTCCGCGATGCACATGAGCGCATCGTGGGCCTCGAACATTTCCTTTTCGCCGAAGAAGGGTTCGTTGCTGGCCACCAGCGGCAATTCGTGCTTGTAGGCAAGCCGCAGCAGTTCGGGTTCGGCTGCGATCTGATCGGGCATGTCGTGACGCTGCAGTTCCACGTAGAGGCGGTCGCCGAAAATCTCCTTCAGTTTCAACAGCGCCACTTCTGCGGCATCGACCTGCGTGTTCACGATCTGGCGGTTGAGGATGCCCTTGCGGCCACCGGTCAGCACGATGAGGTCCCCGTTGTACTGCGCGAGCGCTTCCCAGCTGATGTGCGGGGCTTCTCCCACCTGCACCTCGAGATGGGCCTTGCTCGCGAGCTTCATGAGGTTGGCATAGCCCTTCTCGGACTGGACCAGGACGGCGATCGAGCCCAGTTGCTGGGCGGCGGGCACAGGCCCAGTCCGCTTCTCGGGCTCTAGCGGCAGGCTGAACTGGCAGCCGACGATCATCTGGACGCCCGCCTTGAGGATGGCGTCTGTCAGGTCCCACAGGCCGAACAGGTTGTTCGTGTCGGTGATGCCAACGGCCGGCATCCGGTTCTTCTTGCACAGCGCGGCGATCTCGTCTGGCTGCATCGCCCCTTCAAGCAGCGAGAAGGCCGAGTGCACCCGGAGATGGACGAATTTCGCGTGGGCTGACATGGACAGGACACCTGACTGGAACCGGGGCCGCCGGAAGCGGGCCGGAGAAAATGGTTGAGGCTGCGGGAGGCATCAAGCGTTATCGGAATCCCGCGCGGAACCCCTGTGGACAGATCGAAGGCGGGCCGGAAATCCGTCAGCGCGCCGCGTGGCTTCCCGTACCCCTGTGCAGGACATGATCGGTCGGGAGAATCAGACCCGGCTCGTAGGTCTGACCTGCGCGCAGCCTCTCATAGACCGGTGCGAAATCGCTGTAGGTCTCACGGAAGAGCTCGTCGAAGCTGTCGACGACGAAATAGGTCTCCTGGAAGTCGTCGATCCGGTACTTCGTGCGCATCACCCTTTCGAGGTCGAAGGCCACCCGGTTGGGCGACGCGTTGTCTATCGCATAGACTGTTTCGGCTGACGACGAGGCGATGCCGGCGCCGTAAATCTTCAGGCCGGCTGGTGTCCGGATCAGGCCGAACTCCACCGTGTACCAATAGAGTCTGGCGAGGTTGGGAAGCATGTCGAAGCCCTTCAGGGCGCGCAGGCCGCCCTTGCCGTAGGCTTCCATGTAGTCGGCGAAGACCGGGTGGGCCAGCATCGGCACATGACCGAAGACATCGTGAAAGACGTCAGGCTGCTCGATGTAGTCGAGCTGGTCCGGCCGCCGGATGAAATTGCCGGCGGGGAAGCGGCGGTTGGCGAGGTGATCGAAGAAAATGTCGTCGGGCACGAGGCCCGGGACGGCGACAACCGACCAGCCCGTCAGGGCACCGAGGCGGCGCGAGAGTTCCGTGAACTCGGGGATCGCGTCGCGCCCGATGTCGAGGCGCTTCAGTCCGTCCGTGAACTCCGTACAGGCGTAATCGGGCAGGATGCGCTCGAGCCTTGCAAAAAGCGTGCGCCAGGTGGCGTGCTCCTGCGCGGTATAGTGCTTCCAGTTCTGGTCAATCGTGTAGTCGGGCCGGATGTCCGGATGCTGGGCCCTGAATGCGGCGAACAGCGCGGAGGTGTCGGTCATGGAACCTGCATCCTCAGTGAATAGTGGCCCAGGGACAGCAGCCAGGCTGCGCCCATGAGCAGGTAAGTGATCGTATCCATAAGCCTCTGCGTGGGGTGCAGTCCAAGGTATTTCTCGACGAGGACGACGAGGAAACTTCCTTCCTCGCGGTTTTCCGGGTCCCGCCAGACGCCTTTTGTCAGTCGGCTCTCGATATTGTTCAGCGGGCAGGTATTCGCATTGAGCAGCCAGGTGACGACCAGCATCGGCACGAATGCCAAGTGGACGAGCAGCACATCGGCGACAGGAATGAGCCAGCCAGCCAGCACGAAAATCACCAGCGCCGTGTGAAGGTAGTGGCAAAAGCCGGTCAGGGTTGAGGCGGCCCCGCCCGTTATCAGCGGCCTAGGCCTTGAGTTTTCCGGCATCGATGAGTTTGCCGTCATGGAGGAGCCAGGTGCGGTCCATCTTCACGGCCATCTGCAGGTTATGCGTTGCGATCAGCGCCGACACGCCGCGGGCGCGGCACATTTCGACGAAGACGTTGAAGACCATGTCCGCGGTGCGCGGGTCGAGGTTGCCCGTGGGTTCGTCGGCCAGGATCAGGCGGGGCTGGTTGGCCAAAGCGCGGGCGATGGCGACGCGCTGCTGCTCGCCGCCCGACAGCCTTGCGGGGCGGTGCTTGGCGCGAGGCGTGAGGCCGACCATGTTCAGCAGCCGCATCGCCAGACCCTCGGCATCCTTGGGGCGGCGGCCCGCGATGAGCTGGGGCATCATCACGTTCTCGAGCGCCGAGAATTCCGGCAGAAGGTGATGGAACTGGTAGACGAAGCCCAGGATGTCACGGCGGATGCGCGTGCGCTCGGCCTCGTCGAGGCGCGAACAGTCCCGGCCGGCGATGAAGACACTGCCGCTGGTCGGCGCTTCGAGCAGGCCGCAGATGTGCAAAAGCGATGACTTGCCTGATCCCGAGGGGCCGACAAGCGCCACGATTTCGCCAGGCAGTATCTGCGCGTTGATGCTGCGGAAGATCTCCAGTGTTTCCGGTGGCGTGCCGAAGGTTCGGGTGACGCCCTGCAGCACGAGGACGGGGGCGGCCTGCGCGGGTCCGCGCTGGGCCGTGAGTTCCTGCGTCTGGAACGGAGTGTCACTCATAGCGCAGCGCCTCAACCGGATCGAGGCGGGCGGCGCGCCAGGCAGGATAGACCGTCGCGAGAATGGTCAGCACGAGCGAAATCGAGACCACCAGCGCGATCTCGCCGGTGTCCATCTTGGCTGGCAGCTTGCTCAGGAAATAGAGCGTCTCCGGGAACAGGTTGACGCCGGTGATCCAGATCAGGAACTGGCGGATATTCTCGATGTTCCAGCAGAACACGACACCCAGGATCCAGCCAGTGAACGTGCCCGCGATGCCGATGACCGAGCCCGACATCAGGAACACGCGCAGGATCGTGCCACGGGCGGCGCCCATCGTGCGCAGGATCGCGATGTCCCTGGTCTTGTCCTTCACCAGCATGATCATGCCGGAGATGATGTTGAAGCCTGCCACGATGATGATCATGGTCAGGATAAAGAACATGACCGTGCGCTCGACTTCCAGCGCGCTGAAGAAATCCGGGTCGGTGTGGCGCCAGTCATAGATGGCGGCGTCGGGCGCGATCTTTTCGATGATCGGGCGCATGCCGTCCACCTTGTCGGGTTGGTCGACCATGACCTCGATGCCGGAAGCGCCCTTGCCCTTGTTGAAGTACTCCTGCGCTTCAGCCATTGGCATGAAGATCATGTTTGAATCGTAAAGCGACATGCCCACGCGGAACGTGCCGGCGATGCGGTACTGCTTGAGGCGTGGAGTGACACCAAAAGGCGTAACGTTGCCGCGTGGCGAGATCAGGGTCACGTTCATGCCCTGCTGCAGGCCCATGTTGTTGGCGAGCGTCTCGCCCATGAGGATGCTTGAGTTGTCGCGCTGGAAGCGCTGCAGCACGCCGGGCTTCAAGGAGTCTGACACAAGCTTGATATTGGCGATGTCCTGCGGCCGCAGGCCCCTCACGACGACGCCGGGTGACATGCCCTGGGCGGTCGCCAACGCCTGGCCTTCGACGAACGGTGTCGCGCGGGACACGCCCGGCACCTTTGCGATGCGGGCGGCCATGCTGTCCCAGTTGTCGAGAGTGCCGCCTGGGGACTGGATCATGTAGTGGCCGCGGAAGCCGAGGATCTTGGCCATGATCTCGGCCCGGAAGCCGTTCATGACCGACATGACGATGATCAGTGTCGCGACGCCCAGCGTGATGCCGAGCACCGAGAAGATCGTCACGACGGAGATCCAGCCTTCCTGGCGGCGGGCCCTGAGATAGCGCCCCGCCAGCAGGAACTCGAAATACGAGAACGGACGTGTCCCATCGCTCTTGCGCCGCGCGCGTTGCGGCGGCGGCGTTCGGGGTGGTTGCACGTCGTACTGGTTCATTATTTTCCGCTGGTGAAGAGGTTGAGTACGGCGTCGGGGCTCAGGTTCTGGCGTTCGCCCGTCTTGCGATTCTTGACTTCGAGTTGTCCGCTGGCCAGTCCGCGCGGCCCGACAATGACCTGCCACGGCAAGCCGATGAGGTCGAAGGCAGAGAACTTGGCGCCGGCGCGTTCGTCGGTGTCATCATAGAGTACTTCAATACCCGCAGCCGTGAGTTTCCGGTAAAGATCCTCGCAAACTTCCTTCGTTTTCGGATCGTCGGCCTTGAGACTGATCAGACCAATACGGAACGGTGCGACGCCTTCGGGCCAGATGATGCCGGCGTCGTCGTGGCTGGCCTCTATGATTGCGCCGACGAGGCGCGAGACGCCGATGCCGTAGCTGCCCATTTCGACGAACACGTCATCACCCTTGGGTCCTGCCACCTTGGCATTCATCGGCTTGGAGTACTTCGTGCCGAAATAGAAGATGTGGCCGACTTCGATCCCGCGCGCCGCAAGCTGCTTGTCGGCAGGAATGGCGGCGAAGGCCTCGGCGTCGTGCTTTTCCTCGGTTGCGGCGTAGAGCGACGTGCGCTGCTCGATGTAAGGTGTCAGGTCGCCATCGAAATCCACGTTCTCGGGCACGGGCATGTCGACGAGGTCCTTGTGGCAGTAAACTTGGCTTTCGCCGGTTTCTGCCAGGACGATGAACTCGTGGCTCAGGTCGCCGCCGATCGGGCCGGTGTCGGCCTTCATCGGGATCGACTTCAGGCCAAGCCGCGCGAATGTGCGCAGATAGGCGACAAACATGCGCCGATAGGCCCTGCGAGCGCCTTCCGCGTCGATGTCGAAGGAATAGGCGTCCTTCATCAGGAACTCGCGGCCGCGCATCACGCCGAAGCGGGGGCGGATCTCGTCCCGGAACTTCCACTGGATATGGTAGAGGTTGCGCGGCAGGTCCTTGTAGGAGCGCACGGACGAGCGGAAGATCTCGGTAATGAGCTCCTCGTTCGTCGGGCCGTACAGCAGGTCGCGGTCGTGGCGATCCTTGATGCGCAGCATTTCCTTGCCATAGGCCTCGTAGCGGCCGCTTTCGCGCCACAGGTCAGCCGCCTGCAGGGTGGGCATGAGCAGTTCAACGGCCCCTGCCCTGTTCTGCTCCTCCCGCACGATCTGCTCGATGTTGCGGAGCACGCGATGGCCGAGGGGCAGCCAGGAGTAGATCCCGGCCGAGGCCTGTTTGATGAGGCCGGCCCGCAGCATGTAGCGGTGCGAGACGATCTGGGCGTCTGCTGGCGTTTCGCGCAGCAGCGGCATGAAAAAGCGGGAAACGCGCATGATTTTTACGTGAGAATCTTGTTCGAGGTCCGAATGCGGCCACTCTCATAGCTTGTACAGGCATGAGGGGCAAATCCGCCAAATTTGGGGCGGCACGCGAAATCGTGCCGAATGTGCCGATATGGCGGTTCCGTCACTGCCGGAAGGGCAGTTTCGGGGTGCAGCCGGGCTTTTGCGGATTTGTCCACGCTGAGTGGTTACAGCGCCGAACATCGCCGAAATCGCCGAAAACAAAAAGAGAACAAATTGACGCAGGGGGGGGGTGAGTGCAGGGTTTCACGCGAAGGCGCGAAAGGGGCGAGGAGCGCGAAGGTGTGCTTCCCTCAAAAGCAGAATCTCATCCCGGATGCTAGGCGAGCCCAACTGCAAGGCAGTTGGCTGCGAGCCTAGCATCGGGGCTGACAGTGAGGTGTTGGAGGGCCTTCCCGTCTATTTCAGGCTCGCACTATCCAGGTTGAGCTTGTCTGCAGGGATGCGTTCCGCGTCGGGGTATTTCTTCTTCATGTCGGCGAAGAAGGTGTCGGCATCGCCCGCGATGACGACATTTGCCGTCTTCGGGTCGTAGAGGCGCCTGGCGATGTCGCGGAGCTGGGCCGGCGTGACCGCGGATACGTCCGCCACATAGGTCTCTACCTTGTTCAGCGGCAGGCGGAACGATGCCAGTTGCGACATCTGTCCTGAGAGGCCAGCCACGGACTCGACGCTGCGACCGAACCCGCCGATGAGGGAAGCCGTGCGCGCCGTCAGTTCATCCGCCGGCACGTCCGTTGATCCCAGACGCAGGAGTTCGGTCTCGATCAGGCCCGCCACCTGGACGGCTGTCGTGTTCTTGGTCTGCGCAGAGGCTACGATCGGCGCCACACCCAAACGCTGGCCGAACCCGGATGATGCGCCGTAGGACAGTCCCCGCTTGATCCGGATCTCGGCACTCAGGCGCGCCGAGTAGCCGCCGCCGAACACGGAGTTGGCCACCAGCAACGGGAAGTAATCCTTGTCGGTGCGCGAG
>JBILMZ010000335.1:0-2659 GCA_044375275.1 Micropepsaceae bacterium
GCCGCCCCGATGAAGTCGTCATCGGTCTGAACAATCGCGACAGCAAGTGGCACGATGCCTGGCTCGTGAATGTCGTGTCGGGCGCATCCCGTCTCCTTCTCCAGAACGAGGGCTTCGGCGAATTCATCACCGACCGGGACCTCAGCGTCCGCCTCGGCCTCAAGCCCATGCGGGATGGCGGCAACCGCGTCTTTCTCCGCAGCGGAGCCAAATGGCGCCGCCTGATGACGATCAGGGGCGATGATGCCTTCAACACGACGCCACTGCATTTCAGTGAAGACGGCCGGTCGGTGTTTCTCATGGACAGCCGCGGACGGGACAAGAGCGCGCTGACGGTCCTCGACCTCGGCACAGCGAAGACAACGGTGCTGGCGTCTTCAACGCGGTCTGACCTTGCCCACGTGCTGGCCGACCCGAAAACGGGCAAGCCGCTTGCCGCAGCATTCGAATACGCGCAGCTCGAATGGCGCGCCGTTGACCCGTCCCTGAAACCCGACCTCGAAGCCCTTGGAAAGCAGGTGCCGGGCTTCTGGTTCCCCCTCAACCAGACCGAAGACAATCGCCGCTGGGTCATCTGGATCGACAATCCGGGCAAGCCGATCCGCTTCGGCCTCTGGAACCGCGACACGCGCACGCTTCAGGATCTCTACACGGCCAGGCCCGCCCTCGAGAGCGCGCAACTGCCACTGACATCGCCCCATGTCATCCGTTCGCGAGATGGACTGGACCTCGTCAGCTATCTGACCCTGCCCGCAAACACGTCGACAACCGGCCGCATGCGCCCGATGCCCATGGTCCTCATGGTCCATGGCGGCCCGTGGGCCAGGGACAGCATGGCCTACAACCCTTATGCAGCCTGGCTGTCAGACAGGGG
This sequence comes from Micropepsaceae bacterium, assembly GCA_044375275.1. GTDB lineage: Bacteria > Pseudomonadota > Alphaproteobacteria > Micropepsales > Micropepsaceae > SZUA-430. The sequence continues at coordinate 875 of JBILMZ010000335.1, forward strand.
ATATGCCGTCCTCAGCGTGAACTTCAGGGGCTCCACGGGCTTCGGCAAGCGCTTCGTGAATGCAGGAGACCGCGAATGGGGCGGCCGCATGCATGATGACCTGATCGACGCCGTCGACTGGGCTATTGCCAAGGGCGTCGCCGATCCTGACCGCATCGCCATCTACGGCGCCTCCTACGGCGGCTACGCGGCACTGGTCGGCCTGACGAAGACGCCGACACGATTCGCCTGCGCCGTTGATGTGGTAGGCCCCTCAAATCTGGTGACGCTGCTCCGGAACATCCCAGCCTACTGGGAGGCCTATCTCGAAAACTTCAAGCGCCGCGTCGGAGACCCGTCCACGCCCGCCGGCCGGAAATTCCTTGAACAGCGTTCGCCGCTTTTCCACGCCGACAGGATCCGCCGCCCGCTGCTCATCGGCCAGGGCGCCAACGATCCGCGCGTGACGCAGCGCGAGGCCGACCAGATCGTCGAAAAGATGCAGGCCCGCGGACTGCCCGTCACCTATGTGCTTTATGCGGACGAGGGTCACGGCTTTGCCCGTCCCCAGAACCGACTGTCCTTCAACGCGATCACGGAAGCCTTCCTCGCCCGTTGTCTCGGCGGCAAGGCCGAGCCCATGGGCGATGACTTTGAAGGTTCGTCCGTGTCCGTTCCCGCCGGGAAGGAATACATCCCCGGCCTCGCGAAAGCACTGGAACAGAACTGATTTCAGAGACGCTCGACGCTCGCCTTCAGCGGCGACGCACCCGGTTGCTCGCGCCAGTGCTTGTGATTGAAGACGGCACCATCCATCCGCACGCGCGTGACCGCCGTCAGGTCAAGTTCCGCATGTACCCATTGCGGTTCATTCATGCGCCCCAGGGCAACCACGCCGTCCTCGGGAAAGCCAAGATCCGGAGGACCGAACACGCCCGCCGCACCGACATTCGCATCGACAGCCGGTGACCAGAGCGCTTCGCCCACAGTCGGCGACTGGATGACATAGCACTGGCTTTCAAGTGCACGCGCCTGCGACGCCACCCGAACCCGATGATAGCCGCGCGGACTGTCCGTGCAGCTTGGCACGAGGATCGCCGCCGCCCCCTGCTCGCACATCGCACGCGCGATCAGCGGAAACTCTGAATCATAGCAGATGGCCACGCCAAAGGTGCCGATGTCGGTCTCGAAGACCTTCACTTCGGGCCACCCGGCAATGTTCCACTTCTCGCGCTCGAAGCGCGTCATGACGATCTTGCGCTGCTCCCCCGTCTTGCCGCCCGGCGCAATGAGCCGCGCCACATTGCACGCCGTCCCGTCAGCCAGGCGCTCCGGCAGGCTCGCCGCCAGCACATGCACGCCATGCCGCGAGGCAAGCTCCGCATGCAGGGCATCTACGCGCCCGCGCAATCCGCCCACGAAGTCGATGGATCGCTGAAGGTCGCTCCACACATCCTCGTCAGCGATGCGCGCAAGCTCCATCGCGCCATACTCGGGAAACACCAGCAACTGCGCCTGCTGCGCAGCGGCCGAGGAAAACCAGCCCGACAGCTTGTCCTCATAGGCACCCCACGACCCGATGGCGTCGATCGGATACTGCGCCGCTGCCACGCGGATTTTCATGTGTCGAGCCTCCGGTGCCAGAACTGCATCAGCTTCGGGGTCTCCTCGAGCTCCCCTTCCTCTTTCCAGCTGATCCGGCATGTGTAACCCGGAAGCGGTGCATAGCCGCGATGGCGCCAGAAATCATCGAGCGGCACGTAAGGCCTGGGACGACGGGGGTGATCAGGCGGGCGCACGACGGCA
>JBILMZ010000130.1:0-9867 GCA_044375275.1 Micropepsaceae bacterium
CTTGCCGAAGTTTTCGCCCTTGAACAACCCAAGGAATGCCTTCGGAGCGTTCTGTAAACCGTCGGTTACACTCTCCTGCCACTTCATCTTGCCTTCAGCGACCAGCTTGCCCATTTCCTGATAGAATTTTGGCAGCAGATCGTAGTGGTTCGAAACGACAAAGCCCTCGATCTTCAAGCTCTTCGGGATTGTCATGATGATGTTCCACGGGCCCGGTGCCGGTGCCGTGTTGTTGTATTGCTCGATCATGCCGCACATCGCGATGCGACCGAAGACGCGCATGTGGTTCAGCGCCGCTTCGAGATGCTTGCCGCCGACGTTCTCGAAGTAGACGTCAATGCCCTTCGGAAAGGCTGCGCCGACGGCCTTGTCGAGGTCAGCTTCCTTCTTGTAGTTGATGGCCTTGTCGATGCCCGCTTCCTTCAGCAGCCACTGGCACTTTTCATCGGAACCAGCGGAGCCGACGACGTAAGCCCCATGGGCCTTTGCGAGCTGGCACACGACGGATCCGACGGCGCCTGAAGCTGCCGACACGAATACGGTGTCGGTTGGCTTGAACGACGCAATGCGGAACAGGCCTGCATAGGCGGTCATGCCCGGCATGCCGAGGGCGCCCAGGAAGCTCTGCACCGGTGCCAGTTTCGGATCAATTTTCATCGGCATCGCTGCCGGACCAACGACGGCGTATTCTCTCCAGCCCAGCATGTGGCTGACATAGTCGCCGACCTGCAACGTCGCCCCTTTGCCGGCCGCGATGACCTGTCCGATGGCGCCGCCCTGCAGGGCCTGCCCGATCTGGAAGGGCGGGACGTAGCTCTCGCGGTCGACCATGCGGCCGCGCATATAGGGGTCAACGGACATCCAGATGTTGCGAACCAGGAGCTCCCCGTCCTTGGGGTCGGCTACCGGGGACTGGGCATACTCGAAGTTCTCCGGGGCCGGCATGCCGACCGGGCGGCTCTTGAGCCGGATTTCGTGACCTGTCAGGTTCGTCATGGTTAGTCTCCGCGTTGTGAAAAGTTCTTAATGTCAACCATACCTTTTCGGCTAAATCCCTTGTACCGGCAAGCACATGGTTTCGCGTGACAAGCTTGCAATATTTGTTGAATTGCTGCGTCAGTACCCCTTGTGGCGTACAAGAATCAAAGAAGCCATGATGCAGCGCACGCGTTGGTTGCGCGGTGCGGGTAGAAAGCGGGTACGGGCAATGCAGTCGGACAACCAACAAGCGATTGGGCGACAGGTGATCAGGGCGGGCGTGATCGGGGCGGGCGCATTCGGTCGTCTCCACGCTCAAAAATATGCGGGACTGCCTGGCGTTAAACTGGTCGGTATTGCCGACGTGTCGGAAGTGAGGGCTCAAACCCTTGCGAATGATTTCGGCGTGACCGCCTTTGCCGGTTGGCGCGCGATGCTGCCGCATGTGGACATCGTGACGATCGCCGCTCCCGCCCGCTTTCACGGCGAGATCGGCGTCGGCTGCCTGAACCAGGGCAAGCATATCTTCATCGAGAAGCCACTGGCAGCCAACATGCGGGAAGCAGATGCGCTGGTTCGCGTGGCTGAGGCGCGTGGTGCCGTCCTGCATACGGGACACCAGGAGCGCTTCGTCATGCGCTATCTCGGCCTGTTCGACAGCAAGGTGAAGCCCCTGCGCATCGAGACCCACCGCGCAGCCCCTTTCAATCCGCGCAACACCGATGTGAGCGTCGTTCTGGATCTCATGATCCATGACATTGACCTTGCCCACCAGCTCAATGCGGAAGAGATCGTTTCCGTCGAGGCGACCGAGAGGTCAGGCCCCGCGCGGTCGGACGAAGTTTCAGCGAACCTCAGGCTTGCCGATGGCATGGAGATCAGCCTGTTCGCCAGCCGCATGGCTGAAGCGCGCAAGCGGTTCATGCGCGTCACCTATCCGGACGGCGAGATCTACATCGACTTCCTTACGCGCGAGATGACAAACACGACGCCTCGCGTGATCAAGTCGCTCAACAGCCAGGGCGAAGCCATTGATGGCATGCCGTGTCCCTCCGTCGATCCGCTTGGTCATGGCGTCGCCCAGTTCGTGCGTGCAGTGAGGGAGAGGCGTCCGGCAGCCATCCAGCCGCAAGAGGCGAGACGCGCCCTTGAAACTGCGCTCAAGATCCTTGATGCCGCAAAAGCTCCTGCCATTCAGAAGAGACTCGTCCATGCCTGAATCCAAGTCTGCAGATCCCCGCTCCGCGACAGCGGATGCGGGGCCGATCCGTTTCTTCGACCTTGAAACGCCAAAGAAACTGCTGCGCGCCGACATTGAGACGCGCTGGCAGAAGATCCTGGATCATGGCGCCTTTATTGGCGGTCCGGAAGTCACGGAACTGGAAGCCCAGCTTGCGGCGTGGGCTGGCGCCAAGCATGCGCTGGCTGTTGCAAGCGGAACGGATGCGCTCGTCATTGCCCTGATGGGTGAAGAGGTGAAGGCGAACGACGCCATCTTCATTCCCGGTTTCACCTACAATGCCACGGCGAATGCCGTGCTTGTCGCTGGTGCCACGCCGGTCTTTGTGGATGTCGATGCGCATACCTGCAACATGGACCCTGTCCATCTTGAGGCACAGGTTGACGCCGTGCTGCGCGAGGGCAAGCTCAAGCCGCGGATGATCATCGCGGTCGACCTCTACGGGCTGCCTGCCGATTATGAAGCCATCAACCGGATCGCGAAGAAGCACGGCATGCTTGTGCTCGCCGATGCGGCTCAGAGCTTTGGTGGTGCGCAGAACGGGAAGCGCATTGGCGCGCTGACGGATATGACGGCTACCAGTTTCTATCCCTCGAAAACGCTGGGCTGCTATGGGGATGGCGGTGCCATGCTCACGGATGATGCGGCCCGCTTTGATCGCTGGTCATCCATTCGCTGGCATGGAACGGATGCCGTGAAGAAAGAGTCCATCCGCGTTGGCGTGAACGGGCGACTGGATTCGGTTCAATGCGCCGTGCTCCTGTCCAAGCTGACCGTGTTTGCGGAAGAGATGAAAGCGCGTGATCGTATCGCGCAACGTTACCGCGCAGGCCTTGGCAATGCCGTTGAAATGCAGCATGTGCCAGAGGGCAGCCAGAATGCCTGGGGCCTGTTCACCGTGATGGTGGACAATCGCGCCGACATCATAAAGCGCCTGCAGGACCAGGCGGTTCCGACGTCGATCTACTATTTCAAGCCCCTTCACCAGCACAAGGCGTTCGCCGCATACGCGCCCAAGGGCGGATTGCCCGTGTGCGAGCGTCTGGCGGAGAGGGTGATGAGCCTGCCCATGCATCCGTATCTCACTGATGCGCAAGTCGATCGTGTCGTGGCGGCCGTCAAATCGGTGATCTGAACAAAAGTGACCGGCACCGGTTTGCAGGTGACCGGTCATTTGTCCTAAGCTGACACATGACCAAATCGCTCAGAATTGCGCTCGCGCAGCTCAACCCGGTGCTTGGTGACATACCGGGGAATGCAGCGCTTGCGCGCAAGGCGCGCGCCGAAGCCGCGGCCCAGGGCGCTGACATCATCATGTTCAGCGAACTCTTCATCACTGGATATCCGCCCGAGGACCTGGTGCTCAAACCTGCCCTTCAGGCTGACGCGCGTGCTGCCGTGGAGGCACTCGCGCTGGAGACCAGTTCAGGCCCGGGCGTGCTGATCGGGACGCCGTGGGTCGAGAGCGAGAAACTCTACAACGCCATGGCCTATCTGGATGGTGGCGCGGTCAAGGCTGTCAGGTTCAAGGTTGACCTGCCGAATTATGGTGTCTTCGACGAGAAACGTGTGTTCGAACCGGGACCGTTGCCGGGGCCCATCGATGTCCGGGGCGTGCGCATTGGCGTGCCGATCTGCGAAGACATCTGGAAGGAAGACGTCGTCGAATGCCTGTCTGAAACCGGCGCGGAGATGCTGCTGGTCCCCAACGGCTCTCCGTTCGAGGCCGCCAAGGAAGAGACCCGGCTCAACATTTCGGTTGCCCGCGTCGTCGAGAGCGGTCTTCCGCTCGCTTATCTGAACCAGTTGGGGGGACAGGACGAACTCGTGTTTGACGGGGGCTCATTTGTCCTGAATGCGGACTGCAAGCTTGCCATCCAGATGCCGACCTGGAGGGAGGCGCTGACGGTGACGCAGTGGACCCGCAAGGCAGATGGATGGGCCTGCGAGAGCGGTGAGCGGGAGGCGTTGCCGGATGGCCTCGAGGCGATCTATCAGGCGATGATGCTGGGACTTGGGGACTATGTCCGCAAGAACAGGTTTCCGGGCGTCGTGCTCGGCCTTTCGGGTGGTATCGACTCCGCGCTGACGGCGGCGGTGGCCGTTGATGCGCTGGGTGCCGACCGTGTCCACTGCATCATGATGCCGTCGCGATTCACGTCACAGGACAGCCTGGATGATGCCGCCGAAGTGGCGCGCCTGCTGGGGACGCCACTGGACTCCATTGCCATCGAGGATGCAGTGACTTCGTTTACGGGCATGCTCGGACCGATGTTTGCCGGGCGCGCGCCGGACACGACCGAAGAGAACATCCAGTCTCGTATCCGGGGTGTCACGCTGATGGCGGTGTCGAACAAGTTCGGATCGATGGTGATCACCACGGGCAACAAGTCGGAGATGTCCGTCGGTTATGCGACGCTCTATGGCGACATGTGCGGCGGCTACAATGTGCTCAAGGACCTCTACAAGATGCAGGTTTTTGCGCTGTCGCGCTGGCGTAATGCGCACCATCCCGCAGGCGGCAAGGGTCCCCGGGGGGCGGTGATGCCTGAGCGGGTCATCACCAAGCCGCCGACGGCGGAACTGCGGGCCAACCAGAAGGACGAAGACTCGCTTCCTCCCTATCCAAAGCTCGATGACATTCTCCAGTGCCTCGTCGAGGGCGAGATGCCGGTCGAGGACATCATGCGGCGTGGGCATGACCTGCAGACCATCAAGCGGGTGGAGCACCTGCTGTCTATTGCCGAGTACAAGCGACGGCAGGCCCCACCGGGCGTCAAGATCACGCGGCGCAATTTCGGGCGGGACCGGCGATATCCGATCACGAATGCCTTCCGGGATGCCACGTGAAGCGCTAGAACCCGCAACATGACCACCACCGTACGCTTTGCGCCCAGCCCGTCTGGACGCCTTCATGTTGGCAACATTCGTGCTGCGCTGACGAACTTCCTCTTCGCCCGCAAGACTGGCGGACGGTTCATGCTGCGCCTTGATGATACGGATGCTGCGAAGTCCACGCAGGCCTTTGCTGACGGGATCCTGGAGGATCTGGCGTGGCTCGGGCTGACCCACGACATCTTCGCGCGGCAGTCGGATCGTGCTGCCCAGCACGCGGCAGCGGCAGAGCGGCTCAAGGCTGCTGGCAGACTCTATCCCTGTTACGAGACGGCTGACGAGCTTGACCGGCGCCGCAAGAGGCTGATGGCCCAGCACAAGCCGCCGATCTATGACCGGGCGGGCCTCAGGTTGTCAGATGACGAGCGGGCTGCGCTTGAAGCTGCAGGCCGTCGTCCCCATTGGCGTTTCAAGCTGTCTGGCCGAACCGTTGAGTTCAACGACGTGATACGCGGCGCGGTTCATGTCGATACGGCCTCCGTTTCGGATCCGGTTCTCATTCGTGAGGACGGGCAGTTCCTCTACACGCTGCCCAGCGTTGTCGATGACATCGAGTTCGGGATTACCCACATCATCAGGGGTGAGGACCATGTGACAAATACCGGTCCGCAGATCGAGATCTTCGAGGCGCTGGGCGCGCAGGCACCGGTCTTCGCACATTTCTCGATGCTCGTTGGGCCGGGTGGCGACGCGCTGTCGAAACGCATCGGATCACTTTCGATTTCGGACCTTCGTGCGTCCGGGTATCAGGCGCAGGCGATCAACAGCCTGCTGGCCCGGCTTGGGACGTCAGACCCAGTCGAGGCGCGTGCGACGCTGGATGAACTGGTGGCCGGCTTCGACCTGTCGCGGTTCTCGCGCGCGCCTGCACATTTCGACCCGGAGGACATGAAGAAGCTCAATCACAAGCTTCTGCACTCCATGCCTTTCGAGGCGGTGGAGGGTGAGCTGCGCAGGGCAGGCGTGGCGGGCGGCCAGGCGTTCTGGGAGGCCGTGCGCGACAATATCAGCCTCGTGACGGACGCTGGTGCCTGGTGGACAGTGGTTCAGGGACCGGTCACGCCGGTCATTTCCAACCCGGAGCTCGCCGCAGCTGCGGTCGAACTGATGCCTGACGGGCCGTTTACCGAAGCGACCTGGTCCGAGTGGACTCGGGCGATTGGCGCAAAAACCGGTGCCAAGGGAAAGGAGTTGTTCATGCCCCTGCGTCTAGGCTTGACCGGGCACGAGCATGGACCTGAAATGAAAAAGCTGCTACCGCTGATAGGGCCTGAGCGGGCGCGCAAGCGTCTTTCGGGTCAGGTGGCCTGAAGGAATAGCCAAGTGACGACGCGGATCCATTCGACAGTCTTGAGCAAGGTTGCGACGGTGCAGATGCCCGTGGCCCCCTTCATTTGTATTTGTGGCTGAACCAACCTAGGGCGGCCGCGCTACCGATTCCTTTCTCATCCGAGACCTGAATCCAAGCACCGGCCCGCCGGACCGAGTGCTTTGAGGGTATTGAGATGAGTATCACGATCTACAACACGCTGGCGCGCGAGAAGCAGGTCTTCACGCCGATCGACCCCAAGAACGTCCGCATGTATGTCTGCGGACCCACGGTCTATGACTTCGCGCATATCGGCAATGGCCGACCCGTGATCATTTTCGACGTGCTGTTTCGATTGCTGCGGCATGTCTATGGCGCTGCGCACGTGACCTATGTCCGGAACATCACGGATGTCGAAGACAAGATCATTGCGCGTGCTGCCGAACGTGGCGTGTCAATCCGTGACCTGACCGAAGGAACGGCCAGGATCTATCAGGAAGATGCACTCTCGCTGGGCTCCCTGTCCCCTTCACTCGAGCCTCGTGTCACCGAGACCATGGATGAGATCATCGACATGATCCGTCGTCTTGTCGATGCGAAGCATGCCTACCTCGCAGAGGGTCATGTGCTCTTTGATGTGCAGTCCGACCCGGGCTATGGGCGGTTGTCCCGTCGCGCCCTGGATGAAATGATTGCCGGAGCACGCATCGAGGTGGCGCCCTACAAGAAGAATCCGATGGATTTTGTCTTGTGGAAGCCGTCCGATGTTTCCATGCAGGGATGGGACAGTCCGTGGGGGAAAGGGCGCCCGGGCTGGCATATCGAATGCTCAGCCATGGGTGAGAAGCATCTGGGCGAAACGTTCGACATTCACGGGGGCGGGATCGATTTGATCTTCCCGCATCACGAGAACGAGGTTGCCCAGAGTGCAGGCGTGCATCATGGCAAGTTGCTTGCCAACTACTGGCTACATAACGGTTTTCTCCAGGTGGAGAGCGAAAAGATGTCGAAGTCGCTCGGCAACTTCATCACCATTCGTGAGCTCCTGGGAGAGAAGAAGTTTGGAGGCCAGCAATGGCACGGTCGCGTGCTGCGACTAGCGATGCTGCAAACCCATTACCGTCAACCGATCGACTGGACTGTCGACCGGCTGAAGAGCATGCGCTCGACGCTGATGGACTGGACAAGGCTCGTGCATGATGTGGCAGCGTCCCCGGACATACCCTCCGAGGTCATCGAAGCGATCTCGGATGACCTGAACACGCCTGCGGCGATGTCGGCGCTGCATGAACTGGCTGGTCGCGCCCGGAAGGATGCCGGTGAGCGCGCCCGCCTACGGAGTGCGCTCGAGTTCCTCGGGCTTCATGGCGGCGAGCGGTACGCCGACTTCGCCGTTGGTGTGGATGTCGCATTCGTCGAGACCTGCATCCAGGAGCGCGCTGCAGCCCGCAAAGCCAAGAATTTCGCTGAGTCCGACCGGCTGCGAGATGTCCTGAAGGGTAAGGGCGTGGATATTGAAGATGGGCCGCAAGGCACATCGTGGAGGCTCATATGACGAAGCGCGAGCGGATCTATCTTTTCGACACGACGCTGCGCGATGGGGCACAGACGCAAGGCGTTGATTTCAGCGCTGCGGACAAGCGGCAGATCGCGCTTGCCCTTGACGAATTTGGTCTCGACTACATCGAAGGCGGGTGGCCCGGCGCCAATCCAACCGACACGCAGTTCTTCTCCGAGAACCTCACACTGAAGTCAGCGAAGCTTGTGGCGTTTGGCATGACCAAGCGGGCGGGGCGCAGCGCGGGAAATGATCCCGGGCTTGTGAGCGTGCTTGAGGCGCGCGCGAGTGCCTGCTGCCTGGTCGGCAAGTCGTGGGACTTTCAGGTGGAGAAGATCCTGGAGGTTACGGGTGAGGAAAACCTGGAGGCCATCCGCGACAGCATGGCTGAAGTGGCGAGACGCGGTCGCGAACCGATGTTTGATGCCGAGCACTTCTTTGATGGCTACAAGGCCAATCCGGCCTACGCCATCAGTTGCCTCAAGGCCGCGCTGGATGGTGGCGCGCGCTGGGTTGTGCTGTGCGACACGAATGGCGGCACGCTCCCCTACGAGGTCGAGAGGATTGTCGGTGAGGTGGTCAGGCATGTGCCGGGCGACCGGCTTGGCATTCATGCGCACAATGACACGGAGAATGCTGTTGCCAACTCGCTTGCGGCCGTGCGCGCGGGCGTTCGGCAGATCCAGGGGACCCTCAACGGCCTGGGCGAGCGCTGCGGGAATGCCAACCTCGTGTCCCTCATTCCGACGCTTCTGCTGAAGTCCGATCTTGCATCTGCCTTTGAAACCGGCATTCCGGAGTCAAACCTGAAGAAGATCACGCATCTGTCGCGGCTGCTCGACGAGATCCTGAATCGGGCACCCAACAGGCATGCGCCCTATGTGGGCAGTTCCGCCTTTGCCCACAAGGGTGGCCTTCACGCGTCAGCGGTCCTGAAGGACCCGAGGACCTATGAGCACGTGCCTCCCGAGGCCGTTGGCAATGCACGCAAGATCCCCGTGTCCGACCAGGCGGGGCGCTCCAATCTTCTCGGGCGCCTCAGTACGTTCGGTTATGAGCTTGATCTGAAGGACCCCAGGGTGGCTTCGCTGCTGGACCTGATCAAGGAACGGGAGCATCTGGGGTATTCTTATGACGGCGCCGAGGCATCGCTGGAGATGCTGGTACGCAATACGCTGGGACAATCCATCAAGTTCTTTTCCGTCGACGGATTTCGTGTGTCGGTTGAAAGGCGTCACAACGCCCTGGGCCAGGAGATCAGCGTCTCCGAAGCGGTGGTCAAGGTTGTCGTCGATGGCGAGCGCATCATGAACGTGGGGGAGGGGAACGGTCCCGTGAATGCGCTCGACAATGCGCTGCGCAAGGATCTGGGCCGCTATTCCGCCTGGCTCGAGGACCTGAAGCTGGTGGACTACAAGGTGCGTATCCTGACTGCCGGTACCGAAGCCGTTACCCGGGTCATGATTGAAAGTGCCGACGACAGCGGTCACCGGTGGTCGACAGTTGGCGTTTCAGCGAATATCGTCGACGCCTCGTTTGAGGCGCTTATCGACTCGATCACGTACAAGCTCCTGCGCGACAATGCGCCGGCGGCCGGACAAAAGGTGTGAAATGAAAATTCCCGCCCGTCGAGGTCATGAATGAGCGCCATGTCCATCGTGCAAAGAGCCAGGCGGATCTGAAACCCCTCATGCCAGGTTCCCGGCCGGATCGAACCGGCATGATCTTCGCCGCCAGTGCTTATGTCATCTGGGGCATCATTCCGATTTTCTGGAAGCAGATCACGGAGGCGGACGCCGTCGAGATCGTGGCGCACCGTATCGTCTGGACCCTGGCGTTCACGCTTTGCATCCTTCAAGTGCGCGGGCGTCTCTCGCATTTGTGGGT
>JBILMZ010000131.1:0-9829 GCA_044375275.1 Micropepsaceae bacterium
GCCTCCTCCGCCGCCGGAACCGCCGAAGGCACCGAAGGAGTTCATCGTGTTCTTCGGTCACAACATGTCTGACCTCACGCCGGAAGCCCTGGACGTGGTCAAGCAGGCCGCCGCGGCAGCCAAGTCTTATGGCAGCTCGAGCATCGCGCTCGTCGGCCACACCGACCGTTCGGGTTCGGACACCTACAACCAGGCACTCTCGATGAAGCGCGCCACAAGCGTGAAGTCGGCCCTCGTGACCGAGGGTATTGCTGAAGCCGCCATCGGAATCGATGCGAAGGGTGAAAGCTCACCGCTTGTGAACACGGATGACGGGGTTCGCGAGCCGCAGAATCGCCGGGTGAACATCACCCTGCCGTAAACGCCACGGAACTGAGGGGACTGACGAAGAGAAGGCGGAGGCATCACCTCCGCCTTTTTTGTTTTGTCGTGGCGGGCTGCCACTCAAGAGCCATTCGCGAAAATCTATTTTCAGCTGCCATCGCACCATTTCATTTCGGTGCGTCACGCACATAATTATTGTGTCGCTGAAACTCGTGGTGATTGCCGTCCGGCAATTGCCGAATCAACTGCCTGCACGATCACCTTGCACACGCGCCTGCATTCCTGGCGCTGAGTCCGCGCGCGTCGCGCGTAACAGCTTTCTGCAACACGGCGTTAACATCTTGTTAACGAACGATTCGAGCGGTGACCCGGAATCGATGCCTGCAAGGGCTGACGCTTCGCTCACACCGCCGGAAAAAATGTTGCGTTCAAAAATGGGGTGCCGGGATGACTTTCAGATCAATAGCGCTTGCAGGGGCCACACTGTCCCTCTTTCTTGCAACCTCTCACGAGGCGCGTGCCGCGGATGGCTGGTATGCCAGCGTGGAAGGTGGCGCCGTGTGGGTCGATGAATGGGAGCATCTGCGCACGAAGCTCTACAAGTGCTACAGCGTGACCAAGCCTGCCGAGGCTGTTTTCGAAACCGGATGGGCTGCCCTGGGCACCCTTGGATATGCCATGCGCAATTTCCGGGTGGAGTTCGAAGGCGGCTATCGCACCAACGAGATCGAGTCGTACGAGAAGAACGGCAAGCTGATCGATCCCATGTCGGGCGAACTCACCGAGATCAGCGCCATGCTGAACGTCCTCTACGAAGTTCCGCTGAGCGACGCCTTTTCGTTTTCCGTTGGCGTCGGCGCTGGCGGCGATCATGTGGACATCAGCATTTATACCCGCCGGCATGCGTTTGAACACCAGGACTGGCGCCTCGCGTACCAGGGGCTGGCTGGCGTGAACTATGCGCTCACCCGCAACCTCGCCATGTTCGTCAACTATCGCTATCTCTATGTGGATACGCAGGCGTTCCAGGCGACGCCCAGCCTGTACATCGATGGCGAGGACCTGCAGAAGCACACGGCCAGCCTCGGTCTGAGGTACGCCTTCGCCCCACCGGCACAGGAACCACCACTCGCGCCGCCGTCGCCGCCGCAACCGGCTGCCCCGGTCGAACGCGAGTTCCTGGTATTCTTCGGTTTCAACAAGTCGGTGCTGACATCGCAGGCACTTGAAACCGTTCGCCAGGCGGCCACCGCCGCCACCCAGATGGGAACCGCGAACATCCGCGTCGTCGGCCATACCGACCGCTCGGGGTCGCTCAGCTACAACAAGGCCCTGTCCCTGCGGCGCGCCGAAGTCGTCAAGAAGGCCCTGGTGACCGAAGGCGTGATGGGCTCGGCCATCAGCCTGCGCGGGCGCGGTGAAAGCGAACCGCTCGTGCAGACAGCCGACGGCATGCGCGAACCGCAGAACAGGCGCGTGCAGATCACGTTCTGATCCTGCAGGCGCCTCACAATCCGGCCTGCCCTCCTCACCGGATGGCGGGCCGTTCTTTTGCGGGCGCACACTCGTTCGAACGAGAAGTGATCCGGAAAGGCATTTCCTGCGTAAAACCTCAGACAAAATCAGGACAACGCCGATGCTCAAATTCCTTGCTGCCTATGGTGCCGCCGCTGTGGTGTTCCTCGTCCTTGATATTGCCTGGCTGAGCATGGTCTCGGAGGCCATCTACCGGCCCGAGGTCGGCGCGATGCTTTCCGACAATTTCTTCCTGCCTGCCGCCGTCGCCTTCTACCTCATCTATGTCGCCGGCATGGTGGTCCTGGCCGCCTATCCGGGATATCGCGACGGCTCGATCGTGACGGCTGCCGTGACGGGCGCGGTGCTCGGCCTCGTCGCCTATGGCACGTATGACCTCACCAATCTTGCGACCCTGAAACTGTGGTCGCTCAAGGTCACCGTGATCGACATGGCCTGGGGCACGTTTGTCACGGCCTGCTCGTCTGCGGCGGCCTGCGCAGCCATGATCGCCATCGGCGGTCGCGACGGCGACAACTAACCCCCGACGATCTCATCGCTTATCGACGACTGCCGCCGCCTGGCGGCATTTCCCTGTTGCGTCCGCCCCTCACATCCGGCGACAGTGGCGCCTCCAACGCCACGAAAACCGGGTTGCTTCATGACCGACATCCTGACTGATCTCGCTGCACGCATCGGCTCGCGCACGGCCCTGGTCGACGACCGGCCCGACGGGCACCTCGTCACGTGGACGTTTGCGCAGCTCGAAGAGAAAGCGAACCAGCTGGCCCGCCTGCTGGTTGAGCTGGGCGTGCGTCCGAATGATCGCGTGCTGTCCTGTGGCCAGAACTCGTGCTGGCTCGTGGCGATGACCAATGCGGTGCGCAAGATCGGCGCCGTTGGCGTTCCGCTCAACTACCGCCTCACGCATGAAGAAGCGGCCTATGTCACCGACAACTCGGACTCCGTCGTCGTGTTCACCGATGCAGAGTTCGCCGATCTCTTCCTGAAGATCCGCCCGGAGACGCCAAAGGTGCGCGACGTGCTCGTGTTTGATGGCGCGCCTCTCGAGGGGCAGCGCCGCGTCGAGCCGCTGCTGGAGGCGCAGCCCGGTACGCCGCCCGTGCTCAAGGAGCCGGCGGGTGAGCCGATGACGATGATCTACACCTCGGGTACCACGGGCAAGCCAAAGGGGGCCGTGCGTTCGTCGCTGGGAAACCCGCAGCAGTCGGCGGCGCTCTGGGCCGAGATCGGCTATCAGCCGGATGACGTCTACCTCACCACCGGACCACTCTATCATTCAGGCCCGGGCGGCTTCCTCGCGACCTCGCTCCGCCAGGGACATACCTGCGTGCTGCAGCACAAGTTCGACGAGGAGGACTGGCTGCGCCTCGTGCAGACCTATGGTGTCACCACCACCTTTGCGGCGCCGACACCCATCCGGCGCATCTGCCAGCTCCCGGAGGACATATTCCGCAAGTACGACGTGAGCTCGATGGCGCGCATGATCGGCAATGCGGCACCGTGGTCCTATGCGCTGAAGCAGCTTTATCTGTCACGCTTCCCCAAGCTGTCCCTGTTTGAAATCTATGGCTCGACCGAGATGGGCGTGAACACGGTACTGCGGCCAGAGTTCCAGCTGTCGAAGCCGGGCTCCTGCGGAAAGCCGGCGCCGGGCGTCGAGATCATGCTTTTCGACGAGGAAGGCAAGCCTGTGACGGCGGCGAACATCGAGGGCGAGCTCTACGTGAAGAGCGGCAACATGTTCTCGACCTACCACAAGGCGCACGACAAGTTCATGTCGGACCGGCGCGATGGCTGGCAGACCGTGGGTGACATCGCCTATCGCGATGAGGAAGGCTTTTACTACATCTGCGACCGCAAGAAGGACATGATCATCTCGGGCGGCGTGAACATCTATCCGGCCGAGATCGAGGCCGCGCTTGAGGAACACGCCGACATCAACGACGTCGCGGTCTTCGGCATTCCCGACGATGAATGGGGAGAAGCGGTGCATGCGATCGTCGTCATCCGCCAGGGCGTGTCGCTGACAAAGGAGCAGATCATCGACTACGCGCGCACGCGGCTGGCCGGCTACAAGGTGCCGCGCAGCATCTCCTTCATGCAGGAAATTCCACGCACGGGTTCGGGCAAGATCCTCAAACGTGATCTGCGCAAGCCGTTCTGGGCCGGACGCACAAGCCGCGTCTAGCATGATCCAAGGCACGTCAAGCGTGCTTGACAATGTCGGCACACCAATGTAAAGCGTCCTTGTCTTTCTATAAAGGAGGCTTTACATGGCCATGAACGCTGCAAAACGCAATTACCTCGCCCGTTTCTGGCCTGTGATGGTCGTCTATGTGCTGGCTGTGTTCGGCGTCTCCTACTGGTTCAATACGTCTCCGCCGGAAGGCGTGATGAAGTATCTCCTCGCCATCATTCCCGCCCTCCCGATCATCGGTATCTTCTTCGTGATGGGTCGTTACCTCATCGAGGAAACGGATGAGTTCATCCGCCTGCGCCAGATGATTGCGCTCCTGCTGGGCATCGGACTCACGCTGACCTTCTGCGTCATCTGGGGCTTCCTGGAGATCTATGCAGACGTGCCAAGGATCGGCCTGTTCAACATCGTGTGGGGCTTCTTCCTGTCCTTCGGGATCGGACACGGGGTTGCCAATTGGTGGTTCCGGTGAAGAACCGGCTGAAGGTGCTGCGCGCCGAGCGCGGCTGGAGCCAGGCTGACCTCGCTGACCGTCTGGAGGTTTCCCGCCAGAGCATCAACGCCATCGAAACCGGCAAGTATGATCCGTCATTGCCGCTCGCGTTCAAGATTGCACGGATCTTCGACCTGCAGATCGAACAGATCTTCGACGCAGACCACTAACAGGTAACGCCCATGACAACCCTTCGTTCACCGGTGCGGATCTTCCGCACCGCCGCCCTCCTCTTGTCTTTTTTCCTGATCATGCCATGGCCGGCGTCGGCCCAACCCGGCGAGATTTCGCTGCCCCGCATTTCGGTCGTCAGCGAAGGACAAGGTCCTGACGTGATCTTCATCCCGGGACTCGCGTCATCCGCCGATGTCTGGCGGAACGAGGCGAAGCGGCTCAAGGACCGCTATCGCGTTCACCTGGTGCAGGTGCGCGGGTTTGCCGGAACGGATGCGGGCGCCAATGCAAACCCGCCGCTTCTCGTGCCGATCCGTGATGACATCCTCGCCTATATCCGGCAAGCCAGGCTGCAGAAACCTACCATCGTCGGTCACTCCATGGGCGGACTGCTCGCGATGATGGTTGCCGATGCCGATGGCAGCGCCGTCGGCAAGCTCATGATCGTCGACAGCCTGCCCTTCTTCGGATTGCTGGGCGGTCCGCAGGCGACGGCAGAAAGCGTGACGCCGTCAGCGGCGCGGTTGCGTGACCAGATCCTGGCGCAAAGCCAGACCGAGTATGCTGCGGGCCAGGCACGAAACATGTCGATCCTCGTGAAGTCGAAGGGACCAGAGGCGCAGGCCGCGCTCGCGGCGTCCCAAACGTCCGACCGCCGGGTGGTTGCCCATGCCATTTACGAGGACTGGATCCTGGACATGCGGCCTCGCCTGCCCGGCCTGCGCATGAAGGTCGTCGTGCTCTATGCGTTTGATGTCACCATGGGTGTTCCGCAGGCGGCCGTGGATGGCATGTACGCCAGCGCCTATGCCGGCCTGCCGAACCGGGAACTCGTGCGCGTCGACAATTCCTACCACTTCATCCAGATCGACCAGCCCGACCGCTTCCATGCGGAACTGGAGAAGCTTCTGTCAGCCCCCATGCAGCAGTGAAAATGGCGAGGCGCGGCAGGCTCAGGATCAGCCTGCTGCGCGACGGCCTGTCTGCCTTTTTTCAGATACGAGCTCGCGCGTCGTGCGGCCCAGCTTCTGGCGAATGAAGCGGCTGGCGGCGCTGGGCTCGGAGTAACCGAGTGTTGATGCGAGCTGGTCACCGGTCACGCCGCCGATCTCGACCTGGCGACGCAGGATGTTTTCCCTCACGTCGCTGACGATCTGCGTGAAAGACGAACCTTCCTCTGCCAGGCGGCGCTGGAACGTCCGCTGGGACATGTTCAGCAGGGAGGCCACGCGGGATGACGTCGCAATGCCGCCCAGAAGCAACTGGGGCAGAATGACGGCGACTTTCTCGGGGAGGCTCGCTGGCTTGAGGTTGTGGTGTCCCTCGATCAGGGCCCGCATCATGGCGTGCACGGGCGACGCCTCGAAGTCGAAGCGCTGCTCGAAATCACTCCTCAGCGCTTCTGCCGATGTCGCCGGCTGATCAAAGAGCACCGGACAACCAAAAGCGGTTTCATAGGCGTGAATGCCCGCCATCCTGGAATGCGAGAACCGGACAATCTGCGGAGACCATTTTCCTGCCGACAGGAGGCGGGCGAAACGGATGAGCATCAAGGTGATGCCTTCGGTGTAATGGCGCGGCTCCAGGCTGCCCTTGGCGAGGATCCGCATCTGCACTGTTCCGATCCGTTCATCCCGGCGCATGTGCAGTGCGTAACCAACATTCAGCTTCTGCAGATATTCTCCAACCGCCCCCAGCGCCCGACCGATCGTGCGGTGGTGGGAAATCGCGATGCCCAGCGTGCCGAAGCTGCGATGGTCCGCGTGACCGCCCCACAGGAGCCCGAAGTCACTGCGACGCGACATGGCGGCACAATGCTAGTTCAGGTCGCTCAGGCGGTCTGTCGGGACAAGATTGCGGGAGTAATACGTCATGCTCAGACGTGTGCCGTGTTCAGCCGCAATACTGCATCAAGGGTCTCAAGCCTTTTTTGTCGATGCAGACGGTTCGGGTGCCTTCGGGTTCGCCAGTCGTGCCCGTTCGGCATCGATGATGGACTTCAGCGTGACGCCATGGGCGAACAGGCGACGCTGCAGCGACCGGATCGACAGGTTCATCGCACCGGCAACAGCGGATGTTGATACGTGGCCGCGTGACAGCTGCCCCCTGACGATCCGGGCTACTTCGTCCGGGAACTCCTGCGCGCTCCTCGGCGCACGACCCGAAAGGCTGTCGAACGCCCTTATCACCATCTGTTGCAGCTTGGTGCGGTCGATCTCTACAGGGAGATCGGCTTGCTCCGTGTCCAGGACAAAAGATGTCCGGCCTGCCCCGAACGCAACAGGACCGCCGAACTCCCGTTCGTACCTGTCGAGCGGAGACTGCCGGTCAAACGGAAGTTGCACGTGTTTTGGCGTCCAGGCCCGGCCGGCCAGAAAGCTGACCAGCCGCAAAACTATTTTCATCTGCATTTCACTGTGCTGAACCGGCTCATGACGCCCCTGGCACAGCAGGTGAAACGTTATCGTTCGGCCCGCATCGTCACGGACGATTTCGATGGCGACGGCCGAGTTAACGACATGAAACTGCTCCCTGATCGCGTCGGCCACCTCGCCAATGGTCCGGCAATGCGACACCAGGATTGCAATTCCGGCGAAAATGCCGTCCGGCATTGCGGCCGCCATGCGAAATCCGAAGTCGGCGTGGCCGGAGCGTTTTGCACCATACTCGATGGCATCGAGGAGGATGGGTGTCGGCACCATGCCGCCTGGCCGCAGCAGCGAAGCCTCTTCGACCCCAAGGTAGTCCAGCATCTCCTGGCGGGGAACGCCCAGCTCGCCGGCCGTCCTGAAGGCCTGCTGGAGGACAAGGTTTGTGGCGTAATGGGGCATGCCGGGTCCCGCGATCAATGCCTGGCTGAAGGTTGTATGAGTTCAAGTACGGTGGCGGCGCGGATCCTGCGCACGTTCTGGCGGACAAACCTGTTCAGACTTGCCATGTCACTGAAACCAAGCAGATGCTGGAAATCCTGAGGAGAGGTGTCACTGCGCCCGGAATGAAACTTTATCAGTTCAAGACGCGCCTCGTTCACAAGCGATTTCAGGTTCTGTCCGCTGTCAGCCAGGCGCCCTGCCAGCGCTGCCGGCTGCAGGCGGAGTGCTTCTGCCGTCGCCTGGATTGTCGCCTTGCCCGACGGGATCAATGACCGAAGGGCCGCCCGCACATCATCAAGGAAACAGAGATCGACGCATCGCAACTCCTCGACCAGCATCGTCTCCACGATGGTCTTCACGTTGTGATCGGCTGGCGTCTCCCGCCGGTCAAGGTCAAGTGTCCGGGCCACAATTGCATTCGCGCGCATTCCGAAGCGGACTTCACATCCAAACACCGATGAATAGGTCTCGAGCGGTGCCTGCGCCTTGTGATGAAACCAGACTTCCGCCGGCGCCCATTTTTCTCCGAGCATCAACTTCCAGAGCGGCAAATTCGCGACGACCAGGCTCTCGAGATATTGCTGCGAGGAGAAGCGGCCCTTGGGCAGGAGTTCGAATTCGACGCGGCTGAGTTCGCCCATGTCAACGATCTGGCATTTGATGCCCCAATTTTGAGGGGCAAGGAACTTCTCGCTCTCCGTCACGGTCTGCCTCATGGACTCGCAATTGGCCAGAAATGTTGCGAGTGGGCCGAACCTGCGGAAGCCTGTCTGCATGCCCCAGGAGAGACCGAAATCAGGCCTGCCCGTCACGCGTGATGCTGCTTCTACCAGATCAAAAAATGCGGCAGCAGGAACTTTTCCGCCCGGCCTGTGAATTTCGGCAGGTTGCAGCCCAGCCATCGACAATGCCGGTTCAGGTTCAAACCCCAGGGACCTGACGTAGTTGCAGACAGAAATGGGCCCGAAAGCCCTGATGAAATGTTCCATTCCGCAACAGTTTCCAGTCAATTCGACGCGTGGCGCATTATGTCAATTCTCCGGCGCGTTTCGTCAAGTGCCTTTGTCCTGTCCTGTTTACTCTTTCAAAATCAGGTTCCGCGATAGTCCCGTCAGCAAAGTTGGCGAAATGCAACGCTTTGCACGCAAGTAGGCTACTCGCGTGCAGCACTCAATTCTTGCTCCATTTTATTCATTGAGTCAGGCTCAGTCATGAACCACGTTTTGTCGCCGGAGCAGATCCTGTTGTTTGCGCAGCAGGCCAACAGCCTGATGGAGCGACACGACGCCTTGCCTGCACCGGAGAACTTCGAGCTCTGGTACTGGTACGCCAGCCAGCAGAACGAAGCTCTCGTTGCCGCGCTGAACCTAGCGGTTCAGGAAGGTCGGGTTTCAAGTCTCGAACACGCGCAGGCCCTGCACGCGCGCTTCTTCGGCGGCAGCGTCAACGAGCAGTTCGAAGAAATCGGGCATCAACTCTCGTCAGAACTCAATAAGCTCACGCAGAGCATGGCACGCGCCGGTGAAGACACGGCCGCATTTGACCGTACACTGACATCTGCCGGCGATGCACTCGACCAGGGCACGATGGACATCCGCGCCATCGTCCAGAAGCTGTCCGCCGCGACGCGCGCCGTTCAGTCCCGCAACAAGGCGCTTGAAGGCCAGCTCCAGAATTCGGCGAAGGAAAACGATGGCCTGCGCACGCGCATGGAGTCCGTGCGCAAGGAAAGCCTCACTGACGCGCTGACCGGACTGGCGAACCGGCGCAGCTTCGACGAAGCGGCACAGCGTGCAGCCGATGCCTCGATCACCGACAACAAGCCGATGAGCCTGATCATCTGCGATGTCGACCATTTCAAGAAATTCAACGACACCTACGGACACCCCATTGGCGACCAGGTGTTGCGCCTCGTCGGGCAGTGCCTGCGCACCAACGTGAAAGGCAAGGATCTCGCAGCCCGGTTTGGTGGCGAGGAGTTCGTTGTCATCCTGCCCGACACGACACTCGACAATGCTGCGCGCGTGGCCAATGACATCCGCAAGACGGTCGAGTCCAAGAAGATTGTACAGAAATCAACTGGCAAGGACATGGGTACCGTCACGCTGTCGCTTGGTGTAGCGCAGTATGTGCATGGCGAGCAGATTGCAGACCTTCTCAATCGTGCGGATGCGTGTCTCTATTCGGCCAAGCGGTCCGGGCGCAACCAGGTGGTGACCGAGACCAACA
>JBILMZ010000336.1:0-2632 GCA_044375275.1 Micropepsaceae bacterium
CCCCGTCAAGCGCGCGCACTTCGGCTTCGCCCTTGCCGTAGATCTTGGACACCTTGTCGAAGCGGATGAGCGGAGTGCCAGTCATGAACGGCTACTGTCCTTCGCTGCTCTTCTGGTCGATATCCAGGATGAAGGCTTCGCCGGCCTTCACGTTCGTGCTTGTGATCTGCGTGCGCTGGCCATCCGTGATGCCCAGGGTGACATCGCGCGAGGCAGGCTCCTTGCCCTTGACCTCGACCCAGAGCTTTCCTTTGCCGGAGGAAATCGGATCGACCGGCGCCATGGTGGGCACGGGAGCCATCGTCTCGGCAACGGCTTGCTGTTGCGGCGAAAAGCGAAGCGCGCCATTGGGAACGCTCACAACATTCTCTGCCGTCTTCACCGCGATGTCGGCGGTTGCCGTCATGCCGGGCTTCAGCAGGCCTTTTTCGTTCTGCACGCTGAGTACGCCCTGGTAGGTGACAACGTTCTGGATCGTGCGCGCTGCATTGCGCAGCTCCATGACTTTCGCCTTGAACACCTGGGCAGGGTAAGCATCGACCGTGAACGTGGCTTCCAGTCCGACCTGCACCTCACCAATATCCGCCTCATCGATGTCAACCGTGAGTTCAAGCTGGCTGAGATCGGACGCGATGATGAAGAGTTCAGGCGCCTGGAAACTTGCGGCTACCGTCTGGCCGCGCTCGATCTTCCGGTCGAGGACAATGCCGTCGATGGGTGAGCGTATGGCAGCCTTCGCAAGATTTGCCTGCGCCTGCTCGGACTGGGCGCGCGCACTTTTCAGGTTGGCCGAAGCAGAGTCACGCGCTGACAAGGCCGCGTCATAAGAGGCCTTTGACACAAACCCGCTGTCACGCAGCGATATTGCGCGGCGCAGGTCATTTTCGGTTTTCTTCAGGGCGGCCTCGAATTGCAGCACGGTCGCCAGGGCTTGCTGGGCCCTTGCGTTCAACTCGTCCGTATTGATACGGGCGATCACCTGGCCCTTTTTGACGCGGGAATTGAAGTCGACGAGGATCTCGTCCACGCGGCCGGAAACTTCCGCGCCAATAGTCACCTTGTCGATCGGCTGCAATGTTCCCGTGGCAGTGACGATCGAACGGATCGTCGCAACTTCAGCCTTGCCGGTCAGGTAAGCGGTTACGGCCTTGGGCGTGAGCACGCGCCACCCCACTAGGGCCACCACAACCGCAGCAAGTGACAGAACCCACCACTTGCGCCAGAAAGGTACTTTCTTGCTGCCAACGCCAAGCAGGCGTCCGATATCGTTTGGCGAACTCGATGACGCCACGTCTGCACTTGTCATGAATGGAACCCGACAGCCAAAAACCCTGCCATCTATATAGGAACGCAGTCACACCGCATCAAACTAATGTTGGCCGCGTGGTTTCACCGTCGCGGTGTTGTGATGAATGTAAAGATGGTTTGCTTAACGGCTATAGGGGTCGGCCGTGTCCCTCAGACCGTCTCCAAGGACATTGAATGCCAGCACAACCAGAACGACCGGCACGAGGGGAAACAGAAGCCAGGGGTAAAGCTCCACGGCGCTTATGTTTTGGGCATCGTTAAGAAGAACGCCCCAGCTGACCACCGGCGGACGCAGGCCCAGGCCAAGGAATGAAAGGGCGGTCTCGCCCAGGATCATGCTCGGAACGGCAAGAGTAACACTGACAATCAGGTGCCCCGAGAAATTGGGCAGCATGTGCCGGAAAAGAACGCGGGTCCGCCCGGCGCCCAGAAGTTCGGCAGCGACGACGTAGTCTTCTTCTCGAAGGGACATGATCTTTGCCCTTACGGCACGCGCTAGACCCGGCCAGTCCAGCAGCCCGAGGATGAGTGTGATCCCGAAATAGACCCAGATCGCGGGCCAGTTCGCTGGAAGCGCGGCGGCCAGGGCCATCCAGAGCGGCAGTTCCGGTATGGCGCGAAGGATCTCGATGAGGCGAAGCACGGCGGCATCCACCCATCCGCCAATGTACCCTGCCAGCCCGCCGAGCAGGCACCCGAGGAAAAAGCTGATGGCAACCCCGATGAGGCCGATGGTGAGGGAGATGCGCGCGCCGTACACGGTGCGGCTGAAAACATCGCGCCCCAACCGGTCAACACCGAGCAGGAACAGATGACCATTCTCCGGCGGACAGACGAGGTGAAAGGAGGAGGGGAACAGGCCCCAGAATTCATAGCGGTCGCCGTTGCAGAAGAACCGCAGGGGAAGTGGCTGGCTCTTGTCCTGCGTGAACACGCGCTGGAAGGTCTCGACGTTGACATCCGTCTTCGTGCCGTAAACGAAGGGGCCGATGAACTTGCCTTCGTGGAAGAAGTGCACCGTGGTGGGCGGCTTGTAGATGACATCATTGTTGCGCGTCTCGGGCGCATGGGGCGCAATGATCTCGGCAAACGGCAGAAGCGCATACAGCCCGATCAGGAACAGGAGCGCAGCGAACGCGCCAGGCTTGCGCGACAGTCTCCGCATGAGGCTCGGCGCATCGGCACTCCCGGTTTGCTGGAGGATGGGTTCGGCGCTCATCGGTCAAGCGCCTGTCCAAGTCGGATGCGCGGATCTATGAGCCCCAGCAGCAGGTCTGAAACAAGCGTGCCGACCAGTGTCAGCCCGGCCGCGAAGAGAAGGATG
>JBILMZ010000337.1:0-2628 GCA_044375275.1 Micropepsaceae bacterium
CACAAGCAAACCGAACAGGAAAATGCGCCAGGCCCCCATGCGACGATGGTTGGCGGATTCCGGATGGACCCGCAAGCACGGAGGTGTTGCATGCGTCAGTCGGCCCCGGCACAAAGAACTGCGGGCTCACCCGACCAAAGGTGAGCCCGCCAATCGAGGCCGACCGCAGGACCTTGAGGAGAGACCACGACCCCGACTGCACCGAAACCGGTATCCCGGAAACGCCCGGTGCATGAGTAATCTGGCCCCTGGCGCGCCCCAAATCAAAACAACTGATTCTGAGTGATTGTTTAGCTGGCGTTCAACTGGGCGCCTTTGTTTTGACGCAATGAAACACCATGCAGGCGCCGCCTGCTCTGCGGCTTGCGGCAGAAAAATGACAGAGATCATGGTTCGGGCGCGCGTCAGGAGCGGGCTCATCCATGTCCCCGTATTGTCCTTGCGCTGTTGTCCACCTGTTCGAAGACGCCGAACCACCTTGGCTGCAACTCCAGCTTTTCGGCTTGGATCCGGGTTGCCATGTCGTCGGCCTGTCGGCCTGCCGTCCTGACACCCGGCGTTTGCGCGTTGGCCTCCCGGGTGGCTTTGTGCTCTTAAATCGTTTGCCGAGAGGATAGCCCCTGGGGTTTTCCACGGCTCAGACGGCTGGATTTCGCGATTTTCCGCCATATGCCGCCAAAAATTCGGTGGCCGTGCCGTCAGGCGATGTCGCTATAGTCCCCCCGATTCAGTTCACCTCAGTGACAGGCGTAAAAATGGGCAAACCAGTGGCAAAGTCGGACCTGTTCAGCCAGAGCGACGAAGACAAGGCCTCCAAGGGTTATTCCGCAAAGGACATCGAGGTCCTCGAGGGGCTTGAGCCGGTCCGCCGGCGTCCGGGCATGTATATCGGGGGCACGGACGAGCGCGCCCTGCACCATCTCGCGGCGGAAATCATCGACAACGCCATGGACGAAGCCGTCGCGGGACACGCGACGCGCATCGAGATCGAACTGAGCGACGACAATATCCTGTGCGTGCGCGACAATGGTCGCGGCATTCCCGTGGACCCGCACCCCAAGTTCAAGCCGAAGTCTGCGCTCGAAATCATCATGACGACGCTGCACTCGGGCGGCAAGTTCCAGCAGGGGGCCTATGAGACCAGCGGCGGCCTGCACGGCGTGGGGTCGTCCGTCGTCAACGCGCTGTCCGAGTGGCTGGAAGTCGAAGTCGCTCGCGACCGGAACCTCTGGATGCAGCGCTATGAGCGCGGCGTCCCCGTCACGAAGCTGAAGGATCTGGGCGCGATCCAGAACCGGCGCGGCACGACGGTTCGCTTCAAGCCGGACTTCAAGATCTTCGGGCCGGATGCGCATTTCAAGCCAGGTCGGCTCTACAAGCTCGCGCGCTCGAAGGCCTATCTGTTCCGTGGCGTCGAGATCCGTTGGGTTTGCGATCCGAGCATCATTCACGGCAATGACACGACGCCGGCCGAAGACACGCTGCACTTCCCGGGCGGACTGGGCGATTACCTTGAAAGCGTGATGGGCAAGACGACCGTCGTGACGCCTCGACCATTTTCAGGACGTGTGGAGTCGAAGGAAAACAAGGGAATCGTCGAGTGGGCCGTGACGTGGTCGCCGATGATGGACCCGTTCTCGAGTTCCTATTGCAACACGATCCCGACCCCGCAGGGCGGAACACATGAAGCTGGCCTGAGGTCGTCGCTGTCGCGTTCGCTGCGTGCCTATGGCGAACTCGTCAACAACCGCAAGGCGCCGCAAATCACTTCTGACGACGTGATGACCCAGGCACAGGCCATGCTGTCGGTGTTCATCCGGGAGCCGCAGTTCCAGGGCCAGACCAAGGACAAGCTCTCCAATCCTGAAGCACAGCGTCTCGTCGAAGGCGTTATCAAGGATCACTTCGACCACTGGCTGGCGGACTCGCCCACCGATGCAAACCGCCTCCTGGGCTTTGTCATCGAGCAGGCCGAAGAGCGCATCAAGCGCCGCCAGGAAAAGGAAGTCAGCCGCCAGAGCGCGACGCGCAAGCTGCGCCTGCCTGGCAAGCTCGCCGACTGTTCTTCGGGTTCGCCGGAAGATACGGAACTCTTCCTTGTCGAGGGCGACAGCGCCGGCGGCTCGGCGAAGCAGGCGCGTGACCGCAACACGCAGGCCGTCCTTCCGCTGCGCGGCAAGATCCTGAACGTCGCCAGTGCGGCGGCGGGCAAGCTTGCTGCCAACCAGGAACTGTCGGACCTCATGCAGGCGCTCGGCTGCAGCACGGGTGACCGCTACAAGGCGGAAGACCTGCGCTATGGCAAGATCATCATCATGACCGACGCCGACGTCGACGGGGCGCATATCGCCTCGCTGCTCGTCACGTTCTTCTATCGGGAAATGCCGCAGCTCATTGATCGCGGGAACCTGTATCTCGCCATGCCGCCTCTTTACCGCCTCAGCCAAGGCACAAAGTCCTTCTATGCGCGCGATGACGCGCACAAGGACGAGATCATGAAGAAGGAATTCAGGGCCAACGCCAAGGTGGAAATCAGCCGCTTCAAGGGTCTGGGCGAAATGAATCCGGCGCAGCTGAAGGAAACCACGATGAAGCCGGGCATGCGCACGCTTCTGAAGGTGATGATTG
>JBILMZ010000338.1:0-2622 GCA_044375275.1 Micropepsaceae bacterium
GCGCTTCCAGAGCTCATCAAGGTCAGGCGGCCTGTTGGGGCCGCGACCACCACCGCCGCCGCCTCCGCCACCGCCATTGGATGGACCCTGTCCCCATGGACCCCGGTTACCACCACCTGGAGGCCAGCCTCCACCCTTGTTGTCGTTCCACGGCATACCGTTTCCTCATCTCCCTAGCCGGCGCACATGCGCCGATGAGCATGCCGTTCATTGCAACATCTGCAATACAAGCAGCACATCCGGCGAAAGCGAATCACTCGACACAAACCACAATGGATGTACCGCCCAGAGCGGTTTATAAGTTCCTAAAGGCTTCACCCGCAACACAAGAAGGCCCCTGTGCCTGTCCGGACGCGCTCCCTTTAGATGGAGCGGCACGAGCAGGCTTCAAGGGCAAGGAAACGTTGAGAAAAACATGTCCCAGCTGAACACCGAGACCATCCTTCAGGCCCTGAGGTTGATCAACGAACCGGTCACAAATCGCGATGTTGTGTCCCTTGGAATGATTCAGGGCCTCAATCTGCGCGACGGGCACGTGAGTTTTGCCATTGAAGTCGATCCCAAGGACGGAAATGCGCGGGAACCGCTACGTCAGTCATGCGAGAAGGCCATATTGGCCCTGCCTGGAGTAAGGTCTGTTTCTGCCGTACTAACAGCACACCGTGCCAAAGCAGCGGCACCCGCAGCACCCGCCCAGCCAGCCAGCAGCGAGAGGCGTAGCCCGAAAGGAGTAGGCGCAATCATCGCGGTCGCGAGTGGCAAGGGCGGCGTAGGAAAATCTACCGTCACGGTCAATCTGGCGATCGCCCTGAAGGAACTCGGGTTCCGGACCGGCATTCTGGATGCCGACGTCTACGGACCCTCGATACCGAAAATGCTGGGCCTCAAGGGCAAGCCGACATCCCGCGATGGGAAAATTCTCCAACCGATGGAGGCCTGGGGCCTGAAAGCCATGTCCATCGGCTCGCTGGTCAGCGATGACCAGCCCATGATCTGGCGCGGCCCGATGGTCATGACAGCCCTCACGCAACTCCTCTTTGATGTCGAATGGGATCCTCTCGACATCCTGCTGGTCGACATGCCGCCAGGCACAGGCGACGCCCAACTGACCCTTGCGCAGCGCGTGCCCCTGAATGGAGCCGTGATTGTTTCGACCCCACAGGACATTGCGCTGATCGACGCACGCAAGGGCCTCGCAATGTTTCAGCGCACGCACGTCCCGGTGTTGGGGATGGTCGAGAACATGAGCACGTTCGTGTGCCCGAACTGTAGTCACGAGACGCATATCTTCGGGCACGGTGGCGCGCGTGAGACCGCAGAGAAGATCGGATGCGACTTTCTGGGGGAGATCCCCCTCCACATCGCGATCCGGGAGACATCTGATGCGGGGACACCCATCATGGCGCAACTGCCGCGCGCACCACAGACGTCGGCATTTCTCGCCATAGCCTCGCGCATTGCCGACAAGCTGAAGGCAGGCACGATCCGCCCCGGCCCACGCATCAGCATTGAATGAAAAAGGGGCCGGAACAATCGTTCCGACCCCTCTGTCATTTTCAGATCGTCAAGGCTTACGGACGGCCCTGCTGCAGCGTCGCCGTGAGCTTGCCCTGCGGCGTCGTCACTTCCCAGGTATCGCCGACCTTCTTCGCACCGGGGAACGGAGCGCACTGCTTGGCCTCGGCCGGCTTCGGCGCAGGCTCGGTCTGGTTGAAGCAGAGATTGGCGCCTTCGATGCTCCAGGTCCCCTTCTGCTCGCTTCCGTCGGCGAACTTCCGCGACACCTTCTTGTCCGCATCATAGTAGACGCGGCCCATTTCCTTGCCATCCGGCCCCTTGATGACGACCGTGTTGCCATAGCGGCTGGACATCGGATCATCGGCAGCGAACGCCAGAGAAGCGCTCAGAGCTGCAACAGCAACACCTGCAAAAATACGTTTCATGGGTATCTTCCCTTGCAAATTATTGGATCAAGTCCGTGATGAGGACCGCCCGCGATTTAGTCGAACGCGCGCAGCGGCGCAAGTGAACAAGTGGATGGAAAAGCTCCAATTGTCTTTACCGTGCAACGCCTCACACGACACCCGCAATGGTTGCTGTGCATTGCAGCAAATCAGACCAAAAACCTACAGCCTATGCATCATACCGTTTGATGGTTCAGCTTCAGTCCGGCACGTGGCCACTGAACTTCGACGAGCTTGCCAGTCGCAGACAGGCACACGGTGGCAGTCCGCATGTCCTTGCCGCCGAAAGCGATGTTCGTGACAAGCGGGTCAGCGAACGGCGTCTGCTCATAGGATCCATCCGGCGCGATCGACGTGATGCCACCCGTCGGAAACGCAAT
Organism: Micropepsaceae bacterium; assembly: GCA_044375275.1. Taxonomy (GTDB): domain Bacteria; phylum Pseudomonadota; class Alphaproteobacteria; order Micropepsales; family Micropepsaceae; genus SZUA-430. The sequence continues at coordinate 2,345 of JBILMZ010000338.1, forward strand.
CGTCGCCACGCAGACGCGCCCATCTGCCTCAACCGCCAGGGAGTCGAAGAGTTGAAGACCCGGCAACCCGCAAACGCATTCGCCATGCAGGGGACCAACGCGCGCCCCAAGCACGCCCGGGGACACGATGCTGAATTTCAGCAGGCGGCCTTCCATTGTCTGTGCGACATAGAGGGTCTTCCCATCAGGCGACAGCCCGCACCCATTGGGGTTCATGACCGGGAAGACGATCTCCTTGACCATCTTTCCGTCTGGCGTCGCGTAGTAGACGGCACCGC
>JBILMZ010000132.1:0-9770 GCA_044375275.1 Micropepsaceae bacterium
ATGCTGGTCCTGTCATCGCCTTCAGGTGCAGGAAAGACCACGCTTGCCCGTCGCCTGCTGGCAAGGGACAGCACGATTGAAATGTCGGTTTCGGTTACGACGAGGAACCGCAGGCCAGGCGAAGTCGACGGCGTCGACTATCGGTTCACGACGCTTGAGGACTTTGCCGCCCGTGTTCAACGCGGCGAGTTCCTTGAACACGCGACCGTGTTCGGCAACGCTTACGGAACGCCGCGCGCTCCTGTTGACGCGGTGCTGGGCACAGGACGCGACGTGCTCTTCGACATCGACTGGCAGGGAACCCAGCAACTCAAGGAGAAGGCGCGCGAGGACGTGGTGAGCATCTTCATCCTCCCGCCCTCACGCAGCACACTTGAGCAGCGCCTGTCATCGCGCGGCCAGGACTCAGCTGAAACAGTCGCCAGGCGAATGGCGCAGGCAAACAGCGAGATCAGTCACTGGGCCGAGTATGACTACGTGGTCGTCAATGACGACCTGGATCTGGCAGAAAGGCGCATCGTCACCATCGTCGAGGCCGAGCGCTACCGACGGACCCGTCAGACGGGGCTCTCGGGATTTGTACGAACGCTGCTGGCCTGAGTGAAGCAGGCAAGCGCACGCGCAAGTGCAGCAAACCCCTCTACCGGAACCTCCTCCGCACGTGAAGTCGGAGCGAGTTGTGCCGCTTCTATCATCTGGTCACTGAAGGGACCCAGGCCGCGCAGGCTGGACCGGAGCATCTTCCGCCGCTGGCCGAATGCTGCTGCGGTCACACGCTCAAGGTCACGCAGGACAGCGTCACCGCGCGGGTGCGCCAGGAGGTCAAACCGTACAACGGATGAGGTGACCTTTGGCGCAGGCGTAAAGGCGCTGCGATTGACGTCAAAGAGGATGCGTGGGCGGGTGCGCCACTGGCTGATGACCGAAAGCCGTCCGTAAGCGTTGCTGCCCGGCGCAGCCACGATACGCTCAGCTACCTCCCTCTGGAACATCAGGGTCAGGCTCTTGAACCACGGCGGCCAGGAATCTGTCGAAAGCCATTTGACCAGAAGAGGCGTGCCGACATTGTAGGGGAGGTTGGCGACCACGTGCACGGGCGCGCCACCCGCCAGGCTTGCCTCATCGCTCTCAAGGGCGTCACCCATGTGGATTGAAAGGCGGCCTTCGCTGGCCTCGGCGATCTGCTCGAGTGCGGGCAGGCAGCGGGGGTCCCTCTCGACGACGATGACACGGGCCGCACCTTCCAGCAGCAGGGCGCGGGTGAGCCCTCCGGGTCCCGGCCCGATCTCGAGTACGGTCTCACCGGTCAGCGGCCCAGCTTCGCGCGCGATCCGTCGCGTGAGATTCAGGTCGAGAAGGAAGTTCTGGCCGAGCGACTTGCGCGCAGACAGTTCCAGCGCCTCGATGACCGACCTGAGCGGCGGCAACTGTTCCAGTGTCATGCCGTACGGCCACGGGCGGCGCCCATTCGGTCAGCCACACGCAGGGCCGCAAGCAGGCTGGAAGGATCTGCAATGCCCTTGCCTGCGATGTCGAAGGCCGTGCCGTGATCCGGCGAGGTTCGCACGATGGGAAGGCCCAGCGTGCAGTTTACGCCATGATGGAAGTCGATGGTCTTCAGCGGGATGAGGGCCTGGTCATGATACATGCACAGCACGGCGTCGTGGCGCGCACGAGCCTGCGGATGAAACAGGGTGTCTGCGGGCAGGGGCCCATCGGCATGAATTCCCTCAGCGCGCAGGGCTGACACAGCTGGCGCGATGATCAGCCGCTCTTCCTGTCCCAAGGCTCCGCTTTCGCCGGCATGAGGATTGAGTGCGGCCACGGCCAGCCTCGGCGCTTCGATGCCCATATCCCGTCGCAGGGCCGCATGCACGATCCGGCCGGCGCGAACGATGCACTCTGTCGTGAGGGACTTGATCGCTTCGGAGAGCGACAGGTGAACCGTTACCGGGACCACTCTAAGCCCGTCGACTGACAGCATCATGATCGGGGCTGGCGCCCTGCACAGGTCCGCCAGGAACTCGGTGTGGCCAGGAAACGAAAAGCCGGCGCCATACAAGGTGGACTTGTGAATGGGGTTGGTGACAACAGCGGCGGCATCGCCACGCTGGACCAGTTCTACGGCCGCGCGGATGGACGCAATCACCGCCGACGCATTGGCCGAAGCAGGCTTTCCATGAACGGGCCGCTCGGGCAGGTGAAGTGGCAGGACGGGGATGCCTTCGGCAAAGCGGTCCAGTGCTTCCCCAGCGCTCTGAACCTCGATGACATGCACGTGATTGCGCAGCGCGTGCGCCTCGGCCCTGAGCCATCCGGCGTCGCCCAGAAACACGAATGGAGGCACAATGCCCCCATCCGGTGAATGCCAGGCCTTTACAACGATCTCTCCGGCGATCCCGGCAGGCTCACCCATGGTGAGCGCAATCGGCTTTCGCGACGGCCGCATCTGCGGATCAGTTGTCCTTCATCTCGATCGTGGCGTCCCGACGAAGGTCGCGCAGATAACGGCGCGCGAGCATCGTGAGTTCCTGGTTGAACAGACGACCCTCGATTTCTTCCTTTGTCACTTCTGCGGCAGGCTTGTCACCACCTTCGCTCGCGCCACCAATGGTCACTGCGGGCTTCATTCCGCCCTCGCAGATGACATACATTTCGATGCCCTTTGCGCCGCGCAAGGGCGGCGTCGAACGGCCGTTAGGCGTTTTCTTGAGAATATCGACAAACTGGGGTGCGAGGTCTTTGACTGTCACAGGCCCGATCATGTCGAACTTCGCGCCGCGAGAACGCGCAGCAGCGCCTGCAGTCGAGCAGCCATTGACCGAGCGGAACAATTCAATTGCGGTATTCCTGACCTGCTCCTCTTTGGCCTTCGACACACCTTGAGCCATTGGCACCGACATGCGCCCCAGCGTAATGACAGCCTTCATCTTCTGCTCGGGCTGAGCCTGCACAGCAGGAGCCGGCGCAGCCGCCTGCGGTGCAGCTCCCGCCGCAAGGCGCTTCTGCCTCAAGCCAATGAGGTAATACCCGCCCGGTGCACGAATGGCCTCAGACACCGCGCCGTTCGCCATCACCTTGACTTTCTGCGCCACGGGCTCGGGAAGGTCAGCCAGCGTCATCCAGCCCATGTCACCACCGGAAGAAGCTGTTGCGGACTGACTGAACTGGCGTGCCAATGCCGAAAAATTGGCGCCAGCCTTTAGCTGGGTGAGAATGTTGGCAACATTCTGCTTTACCTGCTCTTCCGCCGAAGGCACATCAACAGCCAGAAATATCTCTGACACAAGATACTGCGGTTGCTTCGATGACTCCTGCGCCTGCGCGTAAGCGGCATCGACTTCTTCGTCTGAAACGGTTACGCGCGGCGCGAGCCTCTGCTGGATGAGCTTCTGCCAGGCCAGATCTGCCTTGATCTGAGTCTGGAGGGTTGAACGGGAAATTTTTGCATCGTCCAGCGTCTTGTAGATCTGGTCGACGGATATGTTGTTCTGCTGTGCGATGCGCTTGAGGCTCTTGTCGAGATCTTCGCTTGTGATCTGGATCTTGCCCTTCTGGGCTTCCTGCAACTGCAACAACTCATCAACAAGTTGCCTCAGCACCTGCGGGCGCAGGCGTTTGGCAGTGTCCTGCCCCTGTGCGCCGGACGTAACCATCATCAGCTTGACGCGCTGGTCAAGATCGTAAGTCGAGATCACGATGTCATTGACGACAGCTGCCGCACGCATTGTGCCTGCGTCCTTGGACGAAGACGCGGCCTGCGCCTTTGGGATCACAAGGGTTGAAAGGACAATCAGACTCGCAAGCACTACAGGCGCAGTTGCTGCCAGCGGACGAACGAACAAGCTCAGCATAAAGGTTCTCGAATTCCATCAATGGCGCGCAGGAGTGACTCACTGCGATCCGGGGAGCAGGTTCGGCAACAATAAAGGTTTTTGACGGCCGTTCAACACCAGGTGGAAACCGCAACAGCACGGTTTCCGCCACAATTTCGCCTAGTTCACACCCTTCAGGCGGAATGTGAACAGCAAGGAACTCGCAGGTTCAATGTCACGATCCCGTGTGAAGCGTCGGCGGAAATCCACGCCGAACTCCGCGCAGTCATCTTCGTAATAGACGCCGAACTTGCTCTCGATCATCTGATCGCCCGCAAGATCCCGGCGTCCTGAACCGCGCAGCCAAATGTTGTCGATGGTTCTGACTGAGCCGAGGAGATTGACCTCTTCGCGTTGCTCGGGCAGGGCAGGATCGGGTTCAAGCAACACGTATCCCGCACGCAGGAGATACTCTTCCGGGTCCGAAGCCTCAGCATAGACCTCGTTTCTTTCGAAGCTGTAATCCTGCTGGTTTATACGGAAGCGGTGGACAACCCGCACATCATTGGTTGGCTGCAGAGTGAGGCGGCCTACGTAATCGGACCGCTGTCCGCGCAATCCGGACTCCTCGGTGAACGAATCATCTTCGTGAAGCCTGAAGCTCTCGCCGACGATGGCTTCGACAAAACCCTCATCGAAATAGGCCGCAGCGCGGAACCCGGCGTTCACACGAGGGCCACTTTCCCAACGATCAAGTCCCGGGAATTTGTTGAACGAAAACAGGTTCGTCTCGTCAAATTCGAAAGCACCGCTATCTTCATTAGGAATTTCCGGGGGATTGCCGCCATAGGGCGCGCCAATGACCTGCACGATGGGCTCAATCACCTGCTTCCAGCCCCAGTCCGTCCTGACCAGCGGATAACGCCACTCAAAGCCGCCCCAGGTAAGGCCGCGTGTGATGGTCTCCGCGTCTGCTCCAGGCGTGGCCTCCGTGACGTAGTAGGCGTCTCCTCTCACGTTCGCGAAAAGCGTAATGAGATGGCCGCCATCTGTTGTGAGCGGGAGTTTCCAGGATGCCGTTGCAGACAACCGGGCCGTATCCTGACCTTCTGTTCGGTGGAGATAGAGCGCATTCCCCAGAAGTGCGACCCTTCCTCCCAACACGGTCTCGTCGGGTACGTACTCGATTTCCGCCAGTGGCAGTACGAGAGGTGTTTTTCCGGGATCATCCGTCTCGCGGAGGCCCTGGAAATACCATGCATTCACAGACGAGTAAGACCGGCCGTTGATGCCTTCCAGGAAGAGGTTGTTCTGAAGGCGATCGAGTGACGAGATGTCATAGCGCTTGAGATAGGTGTCATTCGAAGTCACTTCGGCATTATAACCCCAGCGCCAGACGTCATCGATCTGAAACCTGCCCTCTCCGAACACGTGGCCCTGCAGCGTGTCATCTCCGACTTCAACACCGTTGTCATCCCTCGCCTTTCCATAACGCCCACTGAGCTGGAAATTGTATGAGCCGGTTTCAGTGCGCTCGCGCCATTCTGTCTTGAGAAGTGGGCCGTCGTTTTCCGTGTACACCGGCGCAAGGACCAGGTCATAGCTCGGATCCAGCGCGAAATAGTATGGCACTTCAAGGAAATAGCCGAGATCTGTAGAGTGACCGACGCCAGGGATCAGGAAACCCGACTGCCGGGGCGCCTCGGGATCCGAGTGCGAGAAGTACGGCATGTAGATGACCGGCACGCCAAACAGTTCGAAGAACGCATCCTCATACTCGACGCGCGCCTTCTCCTGATTGTAGACGATTCGGAAGGCCTTGATTTGCCACGTCGGCGCACTCTCGACATCGTCCTTGCAGGGCTTGCAGGTCGTGTAGACGGCTTTCTCAAGCGTCATGACGCTGCCTTCCGAGCGCGTGGCTTTTGCTGCAGCGAGGCGACCTCGACCGGCAACAACGACGTTCATGCTCTCGATGATGCCGTCGCGCATGTCATCGGTGACTTCAATCCGGTTTCCTGAAAGCGTCGTGCCGTTGGCTTCGCGCAACGTGGCATTGCCCTCAGCAATGACAATTCTCGTATCCTGATTGTAACTCAGCCTGTCGGCGAGAAGCGTGCGCGCGCCGTACGTGACTTCAACGTTGCCCTCGGCACTCACGACATTGGTCGTCGTGTCATAGGACATCTTGTCGGCGCGGATCAGGACTTCCTGCGGATTCTGCTCAGGCTTGTCGCCTGTGGCAGGACCGTTGGTCTGTGTCTGTTGCGAATCCGGGGACTGCGCGAGCGCAAAAATGATACTGTCCCCATCCGCGCGAGCGGACGGTGCAAATACAGAAACAAAAAGAAGGGCGGCGATGAGGCGAAACGCGACCGTCATCCATCCTCCTGATTAAACATATACGCCATACCCAGTAACAAAGCAGTTGTCGCCGGCGCCCACGCAGCTAGCACGACTGGAACAACTCCGGACGTCCCCAACGCACGCGACACGTCCGTGAAGAAGTACAGAATAAATCCAGTCAGGACGCTGGAGACAATGAGCCTTGCAGCCCCCCCAAGTCGTGCCAGCCGAAGCGAAAACGCCGCCGCTATGAAGATCATAGCGCATAATAGCACCGGCGCCGCAAGCAATGCGTGGTAGTGTAAACGATGTTTGGTCGCCGAAAAGCCTGCAGATTCAGCCTGCTGGATGAACTGGGGCAGGTCCCAAAACGCAATGGTTTCAGGGGTTGCGAAGCTTTCTTGAATTTGATTGTGAGTTAGTGACGTTTTCACATCAAGGACGGGGTAAAAGACAGCCGATCGCTCCAGTCCATTGACCCATGCCTCCTCCAGGCGCCAGTTCCCCTTCTGTAGCCTGGCATTTTTGGCATCGATTCGACCTTTGAAGTAGTTGTTCGCCTCGTAGATGAACAGAACTACACCCTCCAGTTGCAAACCACTGTTCGATACGGTTTTTGCATGAATGACAGTTTGGCCCTTTTCATCGCCCTGGCGCAGCCAGAGCCCGTTCTTGGACACGGCGAGCAGCGATGACTTGCCTGCGATGTAGCGGGCCTGAAGGACCTCAAATCGCGAAACCAGGCTCGCTGCAATTGGATTATAGACTGTTGTCATAAAGCCACCGACCAGCAGGGCGGCGACAAGGGCAGGGGCAAGGAACTGCCAGGCAGACACACCCGCCGCGCGTGCCACAATCAGTTCCTGGCTGCGCGTCATGCGCGCAAAGCACCATATCGCTCCAAACATCACGGCGAAGGGCATCATCTTCTCGGTGAGATTGGGGAGCTTCAGCGCCGCCATCGCGAGGATCGCGTCGAAAGGAACATGATCCTTGCCCGACACGCGCGTCAGAAGGTCAACGAGAGAAATGATGAAAGCCAGGGTCAGGCAGAAGAAGAACACAATGCCGACGCTCAGCAGAAACTGCTTCGCCAGATATCGGAACAGCGTCCAGCTGATGTTCATGTTGCAGCTGGCTCCTCAAACGGACGCGGCCGTGGAGCCTTCAGAAGCTCAAAGCGCGGCACCGACAGCACGAACATGAGGGCGCCGATCCAAAGCGCCGGCCAGATATACATGCCGATCGCGGCGTCGGGCGTGTTGTTGGTCAGCAGCTGGAACCCGAAGCCGGGCAGGCGCGCCGCAAGCACAGCGACGCAGGCCAATGCGATCCGTCCTCCATAGCCCTTGCGATTGAAATTCCCGCCTACGAGGGAGTAGAGCCCGATCAACGCGAACACCAGGCAATACAGCGGGCCGCTAAGCCTGTTGTGGGCTTCAGCGTAAAATTTCTTCCGCGTTTTCTCGGACACTCCCTTCTCGGGGTTCAGCAATTCGCCAATGTATCGCTCGCTGGCTTCGCGCAGTGTTTCATCTCGGGGCTTGCCGAATTGATTGAGGTCGAAAGTGTACTGTTCGAACTTGAGGACCTTCAGCTTTCCCGCGCCGCCTTCTAGCCACTGGATGTTGCCGTTTGACATGATTAGCCGCGGCCCCATGGGTGTGTTGGCAAGCAGCCCCCGTTCGGCCATGTAGGTAGCAATTCCCTTGGGATTGCGAGCGTCGTGAACCAGGATGCCGCGAATGTCTCCGTTCGAGTTGTTTTCCGAGACATAGACGGTGAGACCGCTGGCCGGGTTCGTGAATGCCCCTTCGCGGACAAGCGTGTTGACGAGGTCCGCGCGGATCTCGAACACGCGGTCTTTTACTTCGCGCATCCCCGCCGGCATGATCATGAGGTTGGTAATGTAGGCCGCAATTGTCGCCAGTACCGCAACGGCCAGCACGGGCCAGATGACCGCCCAGCGATTGAATCCGGCCGCCCAGATGACAACAAGCTCGTTTTCGACATAGAGCCGGTTCAGCGCATAGATCACGGCTATGACCAATGCGAACGGCAGAAGGATCCCGATCACCTGCGGCAGCGCGAGAACCGTAAGGTAGAGATAGGTCAGGGCGGACTGGCTTTGGTTGATGACGAGATCCAGCATGCGCAGCGACTGCGACAGCCAGGCCACGCCAACCAGCGCGAACGTGAAAAAGATCAGCGGACCGAGAACCTGCCGGAAGATATAAGCTGATAATCCGGACATCCGGTCACGCACCCGTCATTGGAAACGAAACAGCTTGCTTCACATTGATACGTGATCTGGGTACAACCCGAAGCGTTACTGCAAGGTTATTGAAAACGTCCTGGCTGGGAAATGGGCTATTCGTCTGATGCCCTTCGAATAATCCAGAGCCAGTGCCGACGCAACAACCTTGGCGGAATTGCAGCTGTTTTCCTGGGTTATGAGACAAAGTCACATGCAAATAAACTTTACGAAATCAGGCGCCACCGAAGAGGGAGTACTCGCGGTTGGTGTGGCCGAGTTTGAGGACAATCTGCCGGAAGGGCTTTCGGACCTGGACCGCCGGTCCAAGGGGGCGGTCACACGCGCCCTCAAGACTGTCCGCTTTACGGGCTCAAAGGGCCAGGTGGCCGAAATCCTGGCACCAACCGGCCTCGACATCGAGCGTCTGCTCGTGGTCGGCCTTGGCAAGGAAGCCAGTTTCACGGAATCAGGCGCTCAGGATTTCGGCGCGGCAGTGGTTGCACGCTTGCTGACAAGCGGAGAGAAAGCGGTCAGCCTGCGACTTGCAGCGCCGTTTGACGCAAACTCGGAGATGGCTTCCGCAGCGGCCTTCGGCGCCGTGCTGCGCAGCTACCGTTTCGACATTTACCGCACGACACAGAAAAAGACGGACAAACCCTCCCTCGCGAAGCTGAATGTCGAGACGGAAGATCCGGCAGAGGCGAAGAAGCTCTGGAAGGCACCCGAAGCGATCGCCCGCGGCGTCTACTTCACCCGCGACCTTGTTTCCGAGCCACCAAACATCCTCCACCCTGAGGAATTCGCCAAGCGCACGCGCAAGCTCGAAGAGCTGGGCGTGGACGTCGAGATCCTGGGCGAAAAGGAGATGGCGAAGCTCGGCATGCACACGCTGTTGGGCGTAGGCCAAGGGTCGGTTCGTGAGTCCCAGCTGGTCGTGATGCAGTGGAAAGGCGCGAAGGACAAGGGCGCCGCTCCCGTGGCGTTCGTCGGAAAGGGCGTGACATTCGACACCGGCGGCATCTCGCTCAAGCCGGGCCCTGGCATGGACGCGATGAAATACGACATGGGCGGCGCCGGCACCGTATCAGGTCTGATGCACGCACTCGCCGGCCGCAAGGCCAAGGTCAATGCGATCGGGGTCATTGGCCTGGTCGAAAACATGCCGGACGGCAATGCCCAGCGTCCCGGGGACATCGTGAAGTCAATGTCCGGCCAGACCATCGAAATCCTGAACACGGATGCGGAAGGTCGCCTCGTGCTCGCGGATGCTCTCTGGTACACGCAAGGCCGGTTCAAGCCGAAGTTCATGGTCGACCTGGCCACGCTCACGGGGGCCATCCGCGTTTCGCTGG
>JBILMZ010000133.1:0-9738 GCA_044375275.1 Micropepsaceae bacterium
CGAGAAAGTCGTCGTTTCCGTTCCGTTTGATTGCGAACCCGAACTTCCCGGCTGAACGCTCAAACCACCGAAGGCGCTGATGTAGAATCCGTCAGCCTTTGCGGGCGTGCCCATCAGTACCAATGCGACAGCTGTCGTCGCCAAAAAAATTGCCTTGTTGCGCATAAGGAACTCCTGACATTTGTTCAATGAATCCAAGCTGCAGACTTGGGTCTTCGTCAGGTCGGACATCCCACAGCCGGCCCAATCTGATGAGGGCTTCGGCCTTCGTTCACGCTGCTATGGCGCGATCATTCGTTACACTGAGCACGATAGGCCTTAACCAGACGTTATGGAAAGGCGCTGCGCGGACAATCGGCCGGCGTGGTGCATCTCGGGCACGTTTTCGGAGCATATGGTCCACAAACGAAACGGGCCCCTTTCGGGGCCCGCCATCGAATTGTAAAAGGTCGTGCTAGTTGATGTTGATATTGAGATTGACCGCGACAGCATGGCTGTCGTTGTCAACTTTGCCAAACCTTTCCTGAACGACAAAATTTGTGTCAACAGAGAAGGGTTCGTCGAACGCAGGGCCGCTGAAATAGCGGTAACCCAAGCCAACATCCACCCCGGGTGACACTTCGTAGTTCAGTCCCACGCCAAGCTGCCAAGCGAAGCCGTTGTTCGTCAGATCCCAATCGGTTTCGCCACCAGCATCCAAAAAGCCCGACGTAACGCCCTCTGTCAGCGCTCCATCAAAGTTCGCCCTCGCCCAACCGGCACCGCCACCGATGTATGGACGCGCCTTCGAACCGATATCGAACTCGTACCAGATGTTTGCCATCAGCGCGAAGGTCGACATATTTGCATCCAGCTGTCCGACTGCCGTCGTGCTGATCACGTTGCTTGAATATTCTTCGACAGACCATCCGCCGCCGACATCATTTCGACGATATGACACCTCAAGTTCGACCTTGAGTCCTTGAGCCCAACGATCAAGGCTAGTCCCAATCGCACCACCGAGCACAAATCCAGTGTCGGCGTCAGAGTTCCAAGCAAAGACTTCCTGATCCGAACCAGGGTTGTCGATTTCACCTGCGCTGGAATCCGAGAGGAAATTTGCACCTCCAAACACGCTTACGTAAAGATCGCCGGCCGTAGCCGACGGTGCAGTCGCGATCAGCGCGCAGGCTGTCGTTGCTGCCAGAATTGCCTTGAATTTCATCTTGTTCTCCTGATCCGTTTGATCGCTTGTCTTTGCTGCAGCCAGAAGATTGCCAGTTGTGCTGGGGAAATCCGGCGAAGCGGGGGGGCGGTGCTCCTGAACAACGCCCCCCGCCTGCAACCAAAACAAAAGCTAGTAGTAGTAACGCGACAGCGTCGTCATATCCGGCATACTGAAGCCGGCCCCTTCACGATCAGCCTTCTGCAAATCGTTTTCGCCGCCAAAGTAGAACCGTACGCCAACGCTAATGGCATCGCGCTCGATCTCGTTGTCCCACGCTTCGGTCTGCAGTCCGCGATACTCGACATAAGCAGACACCGGAACCGACTTGCCAAACGCGTACTCAGCCGTGATGGCCCAGTCCCAGGTTGTTACGTCATCATCGGTGCCGGTCGCACGTCCGTCGAGGTAACCAACTTCACCAGAAATCTTCAGAATTTTGCTGGCGTAGTAATCTGCACCTGCGCGAAGGAAGCCGGCTTCCTGAACAAGGTAACCGTTAGAATCCGAGTCCATGTATCCGGTTTGCGCGCGAAGCGTCCACGCATTGGCGTAGTACTGACCTTCAAAGCCAGCGACCATCACCATGTAGTCACCGCTCCAGTCCGAACCAACGTTGGCCCGGCCAACGCCGCCAAACACGCCGAGCGCGCCGTCATCGTCGCGATAGTTGAGGTGAAGTCCTGCCGCGAAGCCGCCGTAAAATGAGTCAAATGAGTTTGAGTTGTCGAGGGATGATCCCCCGGCAATGTCAAACTGCAGGTTTACGAAATTGCTGTATGGAACGTTCACCGACGCACTTCCGGTGAGCGCGGTGTAGTCCACGCTGTCCGATCCGTCGTAGTCTTCCATCGCGGCGCCCAGCCCGATGTTCATCTTTCCGGCGTAGCTGCCGGCTGTTGCTGGTGCCGCAAGCGTTGCGACCGCTACCAGCGCACTCGTCGTCAGTGCAATTGCTCGTACTTTCATTAGTCCCTCCTGATGTCGCCGTAGCGTGGTCGCCCACACCTCACGTCTGCCTCAAGAAGACACCCCATGGTTAATCACACGTTAATCGCGTGATCGTTCTCTTTTTAACTATGCGAAAATATAGGGAAATCCTGTGCCCGCTTCACCACAGAATGAAAGATGCGGTGCTGTTCTGCAGACGGCCGTGACTCTCGGGTCACAGCTGTCGCAATTACAATCCACTGTGTCCCGATATTTCCGGGCGCAGAATCTCAGTTCATTCCGGAATGCGGCAGCCGTTTGCGGACAGAGCGTCCTGCAATGGCTTCAACAAGTCGCCGTAGTTCTTCCAGCGGCCCGCTGAACGCTTGTAGACCGGCTGGCGCACCTGCCAGACGCTTGCGGTCAGGACCGTGCGCTGCACGTCCTGCGGTCGGAGGCACGCCTCATCCCAAGGCAAGCCGACATGATCGATCAGCTTGCGCGTCATCTCTTCCTGGTTCTCGACCAGGTCCTCGTAATCGATCTCGAGCATGCGGCCGGGGAGAACCTCGCGCCAATGCTCCATAAGCTTGAGATATTGCGCGTAATGGTGCCCGAGATCCGCGAGGTTGCGCGCGTATGTATGCGCATCATTGAAGTTCTGCTGCCAGATCGAAAGGCACGTATCCATCGGATTGCGGCGGACGTGAATGATCCGTGCATTCGGGAACAGTGTCGCTATGAAGCCGACGGCCTGGAAGTTATGGGGCATCTTGTCGGTCACACGGATGGCAGACGCATTGCGCGCTCTCTGGTCTATTGTATCAAGATAACGCTGCGCCAGGATCTCCACGCCCACCCACGACAAATGTCGCGCGTTCTTTTGGACACCTTCATCCTTGAACACCAGCGTGGACATCTCGCGCTCACAACGCTTGATGGTCTCAAGTTCGCCGGCCGGAAAGGCCTGGGGATGCGCACCGATGATGGTTTCCGTCAGTGTCGTTCCTGAGCGCGGCATGCCCACAATGAATACCGGGCGATCACTTTCGCTGCCCTGCCCCTTGTGCTCTTCAAAGAACTTTCTGGTGTATGTGCGCCTGAGCTCGGTGTACTGGGACTCCAGCAATCTCGAGTCGTATTTCCCACCCGCGGCCGTGTTGGCGAGGTCGTAGTAACGGTATGCGTCGGCGTATCTCCCAACGTCGTCACACATCTTTGCTGCCGCAAAGTAGAGACCTCTCAACTCCCTCGAGGATGTTTCCTTGCTCGAGATCAATCGCTCCACGTCTGCAATCTCGGGATCCCCTTCCCGGCACTTGCGCGAATTCGACAGATTGACGTAGCCGCTTGCAGAGTGAGGCACGAGAGCAATCAGTTCTCGCGCAGCCTTCTCGGCTTCATCGGTACGTCCGAGTCCCAGATAAGCCCTCCCAATGCCAGCCTGGGCCCCGTGAGCATCCGGCTTGATCTTCAGCAACCGCTCAAAACACTTCAGCGCCCGCTGGCTCTGTCCCGCAAAATTGAAGGTCCGGCCCAGGTTCAGCCAGGAATCCGCCATGTTCGGATTGATCGCGAGCGCGCGCTCAAGGTGATCAATCGCGTCTTCAAATCGCCGAACCAGCGACAGCGCATTGCCATAGTTGTTCAGGATCGCGGGATCCTTCGGCCTGGCCTGAACGGCTCGCTCCAACAATTCGAAGGCCGCATCGTGGCTTCCAGCTTCCATCGCCAGCACGCCGAGAAGGTTCAGCGCGTCCGGCTGGTTCGGCACCTTGGACAGCACTGACCGATACACCTTCTCTGCCTCTTCGCCCCGGCCCGCCTTGTGGTGCTCGATGCCCTGCTCCAGCTGCTTCTGGAGATCGAACGGGTTCACCGGATAATTCCATGGGCCCGCGCCCTTGCCCTGCATCGGTGTGCCGAGACCGGGCAGGCGGGGCTGTGGGGAGTTCGGGGACTGTGACATCGGGATACTCGTTCCTGCAGATGTTTACGGAAAATGAGGAGAATCGCTTCGCGGGGACGTTAACACATTGGTGCCGGGGGCCTTGACGCCCAAAAGGCCAATCCCCATCTCCCGTATTGCCTGGGAGGGTGCCATCAAGGGCCCTCAGGACAGGCATTTGGAACGGGAATCCTGCCATTTCGGAGGGTTTCCACAATCATCGCTTGAAAGGATGACAGACCATGCGTGGATTTGATTTTTCGCCCCTCTATCGCTCGACCGTCGGCTTTGACCGTCTCGCCACCCTGCTTGAGACCGTTGCCCAGGTTGACTCAGCTGCCAACAGCTACCCGCCCTACAACATCGAACAACTGGCAGAGAACGACTACCGCATCACGATGGCCGTTGCCGGCTTTGCCGAGAGCGACCTGACGATCGAGTTGAAGGAAGGCGTGCTGTCCGTTTCGGGCAAGCGCAACACCGATGAGCCGAAGTCGCACTTCCTCTACCAGGGTATCGCCGGACGCAGCTTCGAACGCCGCTTCCAGCTTGCCGACCACATGGAAGTGCATGGCGCAAGGCTTGAGCACGGCCTGCTTCACATCGAGATCGCTCGCGTGATCCCCGAAGAGAAGCGTGCCCGCAAGATCGCGATCGCGTCGACAGCCTCGGCCCAGCCCAAGATCGTCGATGGCAACACGGCGGAAGCGAACCGCCTGAACTAGACCGAACTGCCCCGCGTGGCGCCAGAACCCCCTTCTGGCGCCACAGCTTTTTCAAAGATCCAGCACCACCTCAGTCACGCCCGGTTCGGGCGAAGACTCGCGCCTGAAGCCCAGATCTTCGGCCATCGCCAGCATCGCCGTGTTTTCCGACAGCACATCACCGAAGACCTGCTTCACGCCCTGTGACCGGGCATAGGCGATGATTTCCTGCATCATGCGGAAACCCAGGCCCGTGCCGTGCCGGTCACGCCGGACAATGATCGCGTATTCGCCCCGCGTCCGGTCCGGATCCAGAGAAAGTCGCACCACACCAACACCCTCCGCCGGCACGGCCGCCTCATCGAAGACGACAAACGCCATCTCTCGATCATAATCGATCTGCGTCAGGCGCTTGGCGAGGCTGTCCGGCAATTGCTGCAGGGCCTGGAAAAATCTCAGGCGGATGTCCTCGGGATTGCTGTCTGCGATGGAAGCCTGCAAGGCCGGCGCATCTTCGGGCCTGATGGGGCGCATGAGATAAGGCCTACCGTCACGATCGGTTATCTGCCGCACCAGATCCGCCGGCCACGGCCTGATCGCAAAGCGTGTCGTGCCGAGGCGAGCCTCGCGTGCGATGCGGATGCGCGCATCCAGTGCCAGCACGCCCTGCTCGTTCGCCCAGAGCGGATTGATGTCGAGTTCCTTGATTTCGGGAATGTCCACGGCCAAAGCCTGGATCGCGAGGACGGCCTTCACGATCGCGTCCTGGTTGGCGGGAGGCCTGTTCCGGTAGCCGCGCAACAGCCTGGATACGCGCGTGCGCCCGATGAGGTCCCGGACCAGCACCTCGTTGAGCGGTGGCAATGCCAGCGCCTGGTCCTTGACGACCTCGACCGAGACACCGCCCTGGCCGAACATGAGGACGGGGCCGAAAAGCGGATCTTCCGACAATCCCACGATCAGCTCATGCGCGCCGGGCCTTGAAGCCATCGGCTGCACAAGGAATCCGTCCACCCGCGCTTCGGGCTGTGCGTCGGCGAGGCGCAACAGCATGGTCGCGGCGGCACGGGATACCGCCGGGCCGTCCTTCAGGTTCAGCACGACGGCGCCCACATCGGACTTGTGAATGATATCCGGGGACATGATCTTGATGGCGACGGGAAAGCCCAGCGTGGTTGCTATCTTCGCTGCTTCGTCCGGCGTCATTGCCACGCGCATTTCGACAATCGGAATGCCGTAGGCCTTCAGGACCGCATTGGCCTCCTGGGCCGTCAGCCATTCCCGTTCCGCCGACAGTGCGTTGGAGATGATCTGGCGCACACCCTCACGCCCGCCGTGCTCTTCCCCCTCGCCCGCCTTCGGGGCCTCCATGAGGAGGTCCTGGAGCTTCTGGCGTCGCACCTGATGCATGAAAGCCGTGACCGCGCTTTCCGGGGTCGAGAACACGGGCAAACCGGCTGCGTCCATCGCGTTCCTGGCCTCGCTCACCGACTGGTCGCCCAGCCAGGCCGTGTATACCGGCTTGCGGGAACCGGACGCGCGCGCGGTTGCAACCGCTGCGCCGACCGCCCGTGCCGACTCGGTGGAACTTGCGACGGCGACGGGACAGTTGAGAACGAGAAGCGCATCCGTGCCGGCATCCGCCAGGAGGGCTTCCGTTGCCGCCGCATACCTGGCGGCGTCGGCGTCACCGATGATGTCAACCGGATTGGCGTGGCTCCAGTTGCCTGGAAGGACCGCGCCGAGCGCTTCTACCGTTTCGGGGGACAGGGTTGCCAGCACCCCACCTTCGTCAATCAGGTGGTCCGTCGCCAGCACGCCCGCGCCCCCTCCGTTGGTGAGGATGGCAAGCCTTTCTCCAACGAGCTCCTGCCTGCTGGACAAGGCCTCCAGCGCCCCAAACAGATCGTCGATCGACTTCACGCGCAGCAATCCTGCACGACGAAAGGCGGCGTCGGCGACAGCATCGGAACCCGCCAGTGCCCCCGTGTGCGAACGGGCTGCGGCTGCGCCCTCGCTGTGGCGACCGGACTTGACGACGATGACGGGCTTCAATCTTGCGCAGCGACGGGCTGCCGACATGAACTTGCGCGCATTGGTTACGCTCTCGATGTAGAGCAGCACTGCATCCGTCGAGGCGTCTGCGGCGAGATAGTCCAGCATGTCACCAAAATCGACATCCGCCATGCCTCCCAGGGACACCAGCATGGAGAAGCCGATGTTGCGCGTGCCGGCCCAATCCAGGACAGACGTGAGCATGGCTCCCGACTGCGTGATGAAGGCCGTGCTGCCCCTGTGCGCCATCCGATGTGCGAAGCTTGCATTCAGGCCCGCACCCGGTGCGAGCAACCCGATGCAATTGGGACCGACGATGCGCAAGGCATGTGGCCGCGAGGCCTCCAGCATGCGCGTCTGCAGCGCGAGGCCTTCTTCTCCGCGCTCACCAAAGCCGGCGGTGATGACAATTGCGGCCTTTGTGCCCCGCGCGCCGAGTTCCTGAATGATGTCGGGCACGCCCTGTGCCGGCGTTGCGATGATCGCAAGCTCGGGGGCGGATTCCAGGGCTGACACGCTCGTGGCGACGGGCCGACCGAGAATCTCGCCGCCGTTCGCGTTCACCAGTGAAACCTGTCCCGCATAGCCGCCAGCGAGAAGGTTCCTCGCCACCACCGCGCCCACGGCGTGTTCACGTCGACTCGCGCCGATCACCGCGACGGACGCGGGGGCAAAGAATGAGCCCAGGTTCCTGACTGTCATTTGGCGACTCTCCTGCGTGATTGCGTCGTTCCGGGCACGGGGTGCTTCCTATCCCAAAACCAATTCCGTTGCAGACCCGGAAGGTCGGCTGCGGCGCAATAACCGGACGGGGCGAACACCAATCAGAAGTAATGCCCTTCGCTCGAATAAGTTGTACACGGATAATCCACAGAGGCTGCTCCGTCCAAGTCGCGCATCCTCTTGAATTATTTTGGCCTGCTGTTGAAAAAGTGATTCTCAAACGTGTTGCAGTGTTGTAGCGTTCCGTCAGTGCTTATTCGTCGTTGTGGGGATGACGGGTTTGCATCCGGGGGGGCAGTTTCGTAACGCTGTTCGGGGCAGCTCCAGTATGATGAATTGGCCGCGTAACAATAACCGACGTCCTGCCTTGGTACGAAGACAGGCGTCTTTCGACCCATCCGCCACCATCGAAGAGTTGCGAGATTACGTAAAGCAATTCTGGGTTGGTTTTGGACCGCAGATCAAAGGGGTCGAAGCTCAACCTGTACTCATCAGCGCCATTCGTGGCGAGTGGGTGATGCCTGAGTCCGCCGCTGGCGGACGGCGTGTGATCCTCTATTTCCATGGCGGCGGCTTCATTGCCGGATCGCCGGAGTCTCACCGACCACTGGTTGCACGTCTCGCTCATGCCGCGAGTGCCCGGGCGCTCGTGCCACAATACCGGCTGGCTCCCGAGTTTCCTTACCCCGCGGCCTTGCGAGACGCTGCAGATGCTTATCGCTGGCTCCTGACGCAGGGCGTCACGCCGAACAACATCATCTTCGCCGGTGACGGTTCGGGCGGCGGCCTGACCCTTTCCACCCTTTTGGCACTGCGCAATGCAGGCCTTCCGCTTCCGGCGGCGGCCGTCTGCTTCTCGCCCTGGGCCGACATGACCATGTCGAGCTGGTCGATGCTCAAGAACAAGGGCAACGACGACACGATGAGCTGGGAACTCCTGGCGACCTGTGCCCGGCATTATCTCAAGGGTGCATCGCCGGCCGATCCGTTTGCGTCGCCGCTTTATGGCGATTATCGCGGGCTTCCCCCGCTGATGATCCACGCTGGCAGCCTTGAAGTCCTCAAGGACGATGCCAGCCGGATCGGTGAGCGCGCGGCAGCGGCCAATGTGAACGTCAATGTCGAGGTCTATGAAAACATGCCCCACCTGTTCCAGGGCATGCCGGACCTGTCGGAGTCCAAGGTCTCGATCACTCGCGCGGCCGCTTTCATCAAGGCGCGCACCCCGGAAGTGATGATGCGCCGGGCCGCGCAGTAGGACTGGCGCTTTCGCAACGAAAAACGGCCCCGCAAGCGGGGCCGTTTCTGTTTTGGGTCTGAGGAACGCGCTACTTGCGCTTTGCCTTTGCCGCCTTGACGGGCTTGGCCACCGCCGGCTTCGGCCCCGGGCGCTGGCGCGCGAGCGTGCGGCCCAGCTTCTTTTCGAGCGACTTCACGAAAGTGGGTGATCCGTATGGACGTCCCGTGTGCTCGCTGGCGGCAATCGCCTTGAGTTCGGCGGGCGTGAACGGCGTGGCGAGTGCTGTTTTCCAGTCCTTCGCCTCGTCCAGGACGGGCTTCACGTCAACGACGCCATCCGACTTGCCCTTCAGGTGGGCCGAAGCGCTGGACCAGCGCCAGTCCTTTGCCTTTACGGCAGGCTTGCCCCGTGCCGGCGCCGTTTCGACGTAGCGCGCGCAAATGGCCAGCGAATCCTTGTCCATCGGGAACGAGGCAAAGCGGCCCCGGAAGAGGCCTCCTTCGCGCGAGCGGCGCAGGTTGACGGCGCGCGTGAAGCGACGGTGCGCTTCCCCGAGCGCCTGTCGCAGCGCGTTGGCGGAGTTGGGAACCAGGATCAACTGGACCTGCTTTGGCAGCAGGCAGTATGCGAGGATCTTCACCTTCGCGGTCTCGCAGCCTTCGGCCACGAGCTCGAGGTAATCCTTGTAGTCCTGATCGGTGGAGAAAATGCGCTGCCCGGGATTGCCCCTCTGCAGCACATGATGTGGCGCGCCAGGCACCACTGCTCTTGCTAATCTTGCCATGGTGGGGTCAAACCTAGTCCTGAATCCTGCGGACGTCAATCGATCTATGTCCCCGCAATATATGTTCGCGTGCATTGCGGCTCCACATTGTGTGCCTGCCCCGCGCAGACAAACCAATGCTGCGATTGATCCCATGGTGACATAATGTTT
>JBILMZ010000015.1:0-29802 GCA_044375275.1 Micropepsaceae bacterium
TGATTGGTTTTGTATGCAGACCCATGGCCGATGGCCCCCGTGTGTGGAGCGTTTTGACGGACACGCAGGCGTGCGTGCTCAGCTGCCGGAATGCCGTCAGAACGCGTTTGGTGATGTTGAATCGTGAGCCGGTTCAGAATTTGCCCAACCGCAACCAGCTCTTACACAAGCACCATGAGTCACGCGTGACTCGGCGTCAATAAGTGTTTTGAATCAGAAAGTTAACGCCTGAATCGATATTGAATCCTCAACTCCGTCACCCACTACATCTAGACCATGACTCTCCACGCGGTTGTGCATAACTCGGTTAATCGAACGCGAGTGCGTACATGAGCGTCGTGTTGATGATGAGCATCGCGATCGCCGTCGGAATTTGCATGCGAATGACGAGGTTGCGATCCTTCAGGTCGAGCAGCGCAGCGGGCACGATGTTGAAGTTCGCAGCCAGTGGCGTCATCAGCGTCCCGCAAAACCCCGCAAGCATGCCGATGGCTGCGACCGCTGCAGGGTCTCCTCCAAATTTCTGGATGAGAAAGGGTATGCCGACGCCGGCCGTGAGCACCGGAAACGCCGCGAACGCATTTCCCATCACCATCGTAAAGAGCGCCATGCCGACGCAGTAGACAATGACGGCAACAAGAAGACTGTCCTGCGGCACGACCTGCGTCGCAAGCTCGCCCACGACATTGCCGACACCCGCCAGCGCAAACACGGCACCAAGCGACGCCAGCATCTGCGGCAGCAGCGCGGCCCATCCGATGGTGTCGACGAGGCGTCGACCTTCCTGGAACGGCGCCATGACGGGCTGGCGGAACAGCCAGAGTGCCGTGAGCCCGGCAAGCACCGAGGCGATCGCAAGAGATATAAGTGTCGACTGCTTCGGATCGGCCAGCGGCACGTCACCGATGAAGATCGACTTGAGCGCGAAGGTCCCGATGAGCGTGATGATCGGGATCATGAGCGCCGGGATCAGCAGCTTGTGCCCAAAGGTGAGAGCCAGCTGCTGGCGCTGCGCGGGGCTGGTCGTTTCAACCCGCCCGATACCGAGACCGCCGAAGCCGGCGACAAGCGCCATCGCGAGCACCAGGACACCATTGCCGAGGTCGCCCAGATAATCGCCGGCCAGGAAGCTCACGGCGAAGAGCCCCCAGAACAACGCCGTTGTGAAACGCTTCGGGTTGGATGTGTCGCGCAGGCTCAGCCACGCAAACACGCAGAAGAGGAGGCCGGCCAGTATATAGAGTGCGGAATAGGTAATCATGGCTGGCCCTCCGTCTTGCGGGCGCGCAGCGTCCGGTCGAAGAGGTACAGGCGGACGCCATGCACGACGAACGCCGCGATGGCCGTCGGGATGGCCCACATCGAAAGCTCCAGCGGCGCGACGATGATGTTGTTTGATGCAAGGAAGCCAACCATCAGCAGGATCGAGCCGATGGCCAGGAACACGTCCTCGCCAAAGAACAGCCCGACATTGTCGGTAGCGGCAGACATTGCGCGCACCTTCTCCTTGTCATCCGGTAGCAAGCTTTCGTTTCTCAGCTCGGCCGCAGCTTCGGCCATGGGCGCGATCAGCGGTTTTACGGTTTGGGCATGTCCCGCAATGGACAGGAGGCCCATCGCGGCCGTGATCTGTCGGAAGGCCAGATACGCGATCAGCAGGCGCCCCGTCGTAACCGCCTGAAACCCGGAGATCAGCCGCTTGGCATGTTCCTGAAGTCCCGCGCGCTCCAGGACCCCGATGACAGGCAGGACCAGCCAGGCAATGCTGACAAAGCGGTTGTCATTGAACGCTTTGCCAAAGGCCGAGAGCACATCGACAGCCGACAGCCCGGCCAGAAGTCCCGTGACCAGGGCCGCGGTGATGACCACGAGCAACGCATTCAGGCGCAGCGCAAAGCCGACAATGACGACGGCAACGCCCAGAAGTATCAGCATGAGGTCCTTCTCCCTTGATCGGGGTCAGGATGCAGCCTTCCTTGTCACCTGCGCAACCGGGGCAAAGCTTGTTCGATGCTGGGGTGTGGCTCCCAGGCGCATAAGCGCCTCCATGTGGTCGGCCGTGCCGTAACCCTTGTTGCGCGCCCAACCATAGCCGGGGTGCACGAGGTCGAGCTCGCACATGACGCGATCCCGCGTCACCTTGGCAATGATCGAGGCCGCGGCAATGGAGAGCACTTTCGCGTCGCCTTTGACGACGGCATTGGCCGGGCAGGGAAGCCCAACGGGCACGCGGTTTCCGTCCACGAGCGCCAGCACGGGCCGCAGCGGCAGCGCCTCAACAGCGCGCGTCATCGCCAGCATCGTCGCTTGCAGGATATTGATGCTGTCGATTTCCTCGACCGTGGCCATGCCGATCCCGACGGCGAGCGCCTTTTTCATGATTTCATCGAAGAGCACTTCGCGCCGCGCCTCCGACATGGCTTTGGAATCGTCGACGCCCTTGGGCAGCTTCCGCGGATTGAGCATCACGGCCGCGGCATAGACGGGCCCGGCCAGCGTTCCGCGCCCGACTTCATCGATGCCGGCCACGGGCCCTTCGGCCTTGCGCTCCATGGCGAAACTCGGCATCGCAGAAAATCCTTACAAGAGCGTCAGCTGATCGCCCGCCTTGGGTGGTGGTGCGAACAGGTCGGTCCTCTGGGGAGACCACTCCCGGTTCAGCCCCAGCCGATCGCAGGCGAGTTTAAAGCGCTTCGCGATCAGTTCAGCATAGGTGCCCGTGCCCGTCATGCGTTTTCCCCACTCGGCATCATAGGCCTTGCCCTGGCGCATGGAGCGCAGGATGGACATTACATGCTTGGCGCGACCCGGATGCGAAGACTGCAACCACTCCTCGAAGAGGTCCTTGATCTCCAGTGGCAGCCGGAGGACGATATAGGCGGCGTTCCGCACACCGGCATCATGAGCGCGCTCGAGGATGCCTTCCAGTTCATGATCGGTCAGGGCGGGCACGAGGGGCGCCGCCATGACAGTCGTCGGGATACCGGCAGACGATAGTTCCTTCAGCGCCTCGAGCCGCCGCTCGGGCGTGGGCGCGCGCGGCTCCATCGAGCGGGCGATCTTGCGGTCAAGCGACGTGACGGAAATCGCGACACGCGCCAGGTTCATCGACGCCATCTCCGAGAGGATGTCGAGATCGCGCAGCACGCGGTTGGACTTGGTGACGATGCTGACGGGATGCCGGAAGTCACGCAGAACCTTCAGGATCTCCCGCGTGATCTGGTAGCGGCCGTCGATGGGCTGGTAGGGATCGGTGTTCGTGCCCAGCGCCATGGGCTTCACCTTGTACCCGGGCCGACGCAGTTCCGCTGCAAGCAGGGACGCCGCCTTCGGCTTCGCAAAAAGCTGTGCCTCAAAGTCCTGCCCGGGCGACAGTCCCAGATAGGCATGCGTCGGCCGTGCAAAGCAGTAAATGCACCCGTGCTCGCACCCCCGATAGGGATTGATCGAGCGGTCGAAGGGCAGGTCAGGTGAGTCATTGCGCGTGATGATGCTGCGCGAGGCATCGATCGCGACACTCGTCTTTAGGACAGGCGGCTCCGCATCCAGCGTACCCCAGCCATCGTCGGTGAGCACCCGATGCGTGCGCTCAAACCGGCCGGTGGCATTGCTGACAGCCCCACGACCGTTCACCCCACCCGGATGCGCCGCAAACTCCCCGTCAGCGACACCCCTGAAGCCGTATCCCATGATGTTCTTTCCCATGCCGCTTTGTTATCACGGCATTTAGAACAATACAAGAACAATCAGTCCGGGTCTGCCTTCCGGGCCACAATTTCAGGCACCAATCCGCCGGACCACCTGCAACAGGAGCTATGGCAATAACTGATAGGGGGGCTGGAAATGCTGCGTTACAGGGATGATGTTTGCTGCCCGGCGCTAGCTTTGGAGGTGCCGCCCGGGATAGTCTACTTCGTTGTCAGGTTTTGCAAAGCTTCGATCTTGGACCCAAAAGCATCAGTGTCACGATCATCCATGATTGAAATCCGCAAGGCCGACACAAAGGACATCCCCGACGTGGCGGCCGTGTTCATCGCCTCCCAGGCCGACGCATTGCCCTACGTCGCGAAGCTGCACACGCCCGAGGAAACGTTCCGCTTCATCGCGGACAACGTATTCGTCACCTGCGAAGTCTGGGTGGCGATGGAAGCCGACCGCATCATCGGCATGATGGCGATCAACCGCTCGCACATAGATCACCTCTACCTGCAGCCGGGCTTCTACCGCCGCGGCATCGGCACGAAGTTGCTCAATCATGCCAAGCGCTGCAGGCCGACCGGGCTGACGCTTTATGCCTTCCAGGAAAATGTGCGCGCCTGCACCTTCTACAGGAACCACGGTTTCAGGGAGCTCGAGCGCGGCGACGGTTCCGACAACGAAGCCGGCAGGCCCGACATCCTGTTCGAGTGGAAACCCGAAGTGGCTCACTGACGCTTCGTCGACGGCATCGCTGCTTCGTCGATAAGGATCTTGCGCACAAGCGCGAGCTGCGGAACCGATGGCTCATGCCCCGTGCCGGGCACGAGGTGGAACTGCTTGCGGGGCGCACGGATCTTGTCGAAATAGAGCTTTGCCAGCTCAGGCGGCGCAGTCAGGTCTTCAGCGCCGGCGACCAGATAAACGGGCACGCCATAGTCCAGGCTGCGCGATGCAAGATCGACCTGCATCAGGGGGCCGGACAGGGTCATCCCCCAGAAGTGGATGAACGAGAAATCGTCAGCCGCTTCGTTCATTGCTTCTTCCTGGGCAGATGCATACTCGGACGAGATAGCCCTGGGCGCGAGCGGCGCGGTCACAATCCGTGACTGATAGGTGCGAAGCCAGGTCCTGAACAGGGGCCACTTCCGGATCGTCTGCCAGGGCGGCGCACCAAGGGAGGTGAGGGCATCGATGGCGGTTTGGTCACCCGCTGATCGCGCCATCTGAAGCACGCGTGCATACCCGGCAGCGATAGAGGCCTGCAAATTCACGACGGGTGCAAACCCGACCATGGCGTCGAAAAGGTCGGGTCGCGCCTGAACCATTTGAAGGCCCAGCATGCTTCCCCAAGAGCCGCCGGTCAGCATGATGCGATCTTGGCCCAGATGGGTCTTGAGAAACAAGGCGACTTCGATCCCGTCCTGCACCATCCGCTCGATGGTCATCGTGTCCGCGATGGAAGGACCGCTCTTGCCGAAGGTGCGCCCGGCACCGCGCTGGTCCCATTGCACGACAGTGAAGTCTCGATCCCATCCGGCAAACATCGACGCTGCATACGGGCTCCACGCATTGCCAGGACCGCCGTGGAGAACGAGCAGCACCGGCTTGGCACGATCGGCTCCCTTGATCGAGATCCATTGTTCAATCCCGCCAATGCGGACATAGCGCCCCTCTTCGATGGGCGTCGGCGCAGCCCGGGCGGGAGTTCCTGCAGTCAAAGCCAGTGAGATGACTGCGGCGCACAGCGCCTGCAGAATGAAAATGCGACGACGATTCATTGGGTATCTACTCCACGTCAGCAGGGTCCGGTACGGCAGAAAGCACAGTTACCGAAATCGCTCTGATGACGGCACGAAGGGTCAATCGCGCTTGCGTTCCGCCTGTGGCAGATGTTCCTGCAATCGCGGAATGAGCTCGACAAGGTTGCACGGGCGATGGCGGGAGTCGAGTTGCCACTTGAGGATGCCGTCCCATCCGTCTTTCACGGCACCGGTCGATCCTGGCAGGGCAAACAGGAATGTACCGCGGGCGAGGCCAGCGCAGGCGCGGCTCTGGATGGTCGATGTGCCCACCTTCTCGAACGAGATCTGGTGGAACAGCGCCGAGAACCCGTCGATTTCCTTCTCGAAGAGCGGCCGCATGGCTTCCACCGTCACGTCGCGTCCTGTGAGGCCCGTTCCTCCCGTCGAGATGATGACATCGACATCGGACCGCGCGATCCACTTCTTCAGGAGTTCGGCAATCGACATGACATCGTCGCGCAGCAACGCGCGGTCGGCCAGGACATGCCCGGCGCCGGTCAGGCGTTCGACGAGCGTGTCGCCCGACGTATCGTTCTCGCTCGTTCTCGTGTCGGACACCGTCAGTACGGCGATGCGGACGGGATGGAAGGGCTTCGTCTCGTCGATCCGGCTGGCTGACATGTCAGGTTACCGGCTGAGCGAGGCGACGCGCTCGCGCGGGTTCCACTTCACGACGGGCCATTCACCGCGCGCCAGCTGGTCGAGGGTGGTCTTCTTCTCGCCGAGGCGGTCCTGATAGATCCAGTAGTTGGCCACCACGCGCTCGATATAGCCTCGCGTCTCGCGGGCAGGGAGGCTCTCGATGAAAAGCAGCGGATCGTTCTTGTGGTCCACTTCCCGGAACCATTTCTGGAGGTTCCCGGGACCACCATTATAGGACACCAGCAGCTTGATCAGGTCGCCGTCAGGCTCGACGAATGACATCATCTTCTGCACGTAGCGCTGGCCCACGCTCAGGTTGAAGGCGGGATCGAACAGTTTCGCCTTCGCACCGGGATTGTCCAGCGTCGTATCCTTCATCGTGCCCGCTGCGGTCGCGGGCATCAGCTGCATCAGGCCGCGGGCATCGGCGGAACTGGTCACCCGCATCTGGAATTTCGATTCCTGCCTGACAATGGCGTGGACCAGGGCGGGATCAACCTGCCAGCCATCGGAGGGCTTCACGCTCATGATCGGATACGCCGCCGCCTTCAGTGCCGGATCGCGTGCTGCGTGCGCACCCAGAAGCTGGATATGCGCGAAACCCAGGTCATGCGCGAGGGCGATGAACGCCCGGTCGAGTTCCGGATTGAGCCGGCCATGCGCGCGCGCGATGGAGCCTTCGGCAGGTTCCATTTCGCCGACCTGGTAGAGCCCGACGCCGCGCGCGATTCCGTTCACCTTCACGAGGCGCTGGAAGCTGCTCTTGTCGAGATCAGGCTCATTCCACGAGAAAGGCGCCTCGCGTCCCAGCGTGTGCAGCGCCAGCAGGCCATAGAAGGTGCGCGGCTTCTGGGAAGCAATGTCGAGCATGCGGGCGACATGTTCGGGCTGTCGTGCGATCAGGGCGCTGCGTGCGGCCCAGAAGCCGGCTGCAGACCGCAACCACGACGTGGACGCAGGATTGTCAGCCATGGCGATGAAATGCTTCGCCGCCAGTTCGTATTTTTCAAGGCGGAAGGCCGCAAGGCCTGCAATCCAGTCGGCCTCCGGCACTTCATCGCGCACGCGTTCGGCAACATTGTCGGCGATCAGCAGTGCCGACGTCGAGTCACCAAGGTAATATTGTCCCGCAGCGATCTGGTGCGTCAGGCGACCATAGTCTGACTTCGTGAGTTGCGTGCGCATCTCGGCGCTCTCGAGATACTTCGCGGCGTCCTGCATCTTGCGCGCTGCAATGAGCCCGCGCAACTTCTTCGAAATCGCCTCGGCCTGCGGTGAAGTGAAACCGGCTGTCGAGTCGGCATCGTCATCGCCGGTACCGCGGATGATGCGGCGCGGCGGTTCCTTCAGTTCGCGGGCGCGTGACGGGTCCTTGCGTGTGGCGAGCAGGTGAATGCGCGCCGCTTCCGGATAATCCGAATGGGCCTTCAGCCATGACTTGAGTTCGTCGAATCCAGCCACGGTATTCGGGCTCAGGAAGCCCTTGGCGGCGACATGCCCCAGAAGCGACTTGTCCTTCACCTGCGCCGACAGCGCGAGAACCTTCTCCCTGTCACCCGCGGCCGCAGCTGCAAACATGTCCCGATAGGTCGCCTCGTCGGCATCACTCAGGACGCGCACGTAGCCGGGCGGGTTTGCGGCGCTGAGATTTGATGCGGGACCCAGCGTGAGAAGCAGGGCGATGGCGAGGACGCGGAACAGACGGGGGGCCATGCATGGTTTCCGTGAACGACGAAGGATCGCATTCATACGGGCACGCTTCGTGCCAAACAAGCCAACGTCAGATTGCACCGAGTTCGTGCAACTTCTCCTTGAGGCTCTGTAAATCCTTCCACGCCAGGCGTTTGCTCTCCGGTTGCCTTAACAGGAACGCCGGATGAAACATCGGCAATGCAGGGATTTCAGTTCCATTCTGACGGTAAACCGCCCATCGGCCCCGCACGCGCGTAATGCCGTCCTCCGTCATCAGGACATGTTTAACGGGCGTACCACCCAGGAGCACGATCACCTTGGGCTTCATGAGTTCAATGTGACGCTTGAGAAAGGCGGCACACATCGCGGCTTCATCGGCAGTCGGTGTCCGGTTGCCTGGGGGGCGCCAGAAAATGACATTCGTGATGTAGGCGTTGTCCTTGCGGGAGAGTCCGATGCTCGCGAGCATGCGGTCAAGCAGAACCCCGCTGCGACCCACGAAGGGCAGACCCTGAAGGTCCTCATCCTTTCCCGGAGCCTCGCCGATCAGCATCACGGGCGCATCCGGGTTGCCATCCGCAAAGACCGTGTGCTTTGCCGTCTGCTTGAGAACGCAGCCGTCGAATTTGAGCACCGCCGCACGCAGTTCCTCGATGCTGTTGCAGCCAGCAGCCAGCGCACGAGCTGAATTGGCAGCATCGGACACCGGTACCGCCGTTACGGCACGCTGTGTTGCCTCAATGGCATGCCGGACAGAAGGCGCTGCAGGCCTTGCCTGCGTAGCGGCAGGTCTCGCGGCGGGTGCTGCTTCACGCTGCGGCAACGAGAAAGGTTCCGGAACCACGGTGAAGCGGTCGACGGGATTTGAATCCATCGCTTCATCCGCCCCCATGTCCGCGAGCCATTTGAGCATCGCTGCCGGGCTGGTCTGTTCCGTTCCTGCGTCCAAGTCCTTATCCGCGTTGACCGTGGGCCTGAATGCCCCGTAATTTGGCCATTCATACCTCAGAGTCCGGGACATGGTAACCCCATGGCTGCCGGGCAGCCGTTCCGGTCCAGAGAAAAGCAAAAAAGGGAAGTGCCCGCATCATGAGCAGTCTCGCACCACGTGAGTCCATGGAGTTCGATGTCGTGATCGTGGGTGCAGGTCCCGCGGGACTTTCGGCGGCGATCCGGTTGAAACAGCTGGCGGTCGAAGCGGGCAGGGAACTGACGGTTTGCGTTGTGGAAAAGGGATCGGAGGTCGGCGCGCATATCCTGTCGGGCGCCGTGATCGACCCGATCTCCCTGAATGAGCTGGTTCCTGACTGGAAGGAAAAGGGAGCGCCTCTCGAAACGCCGGTGACGGATGACCGTTTCCTCTATCTGGGACCAGGCGGTTCGATCCGCGTCCCCAATTTCCTCATGCCGCCCTTGATGGGCAACCACGGCAACTACATTGCGAGCCTTGGCAATGTCTGCCGCTGGCTTGCCAAGCAGGCTGAGGAGCTGGGCGTCGAGATCTATCCGGGCTTTGCAGCGGCCGAGGTTCTCTATGACGACAAGGGCGCGGTGCGCGGCGTCGCCACGGGTGACATGGGCGTTGGCCGCGATGGCAAGCACAAGAGCGGCTTTACCCGGGGCATGGAACTGCTCGGCAAGTACACGCTCATCGCCGAAGGCGTGCGCGGCTCGCTTGCCAAGCAGCAGCTCGCACGGTTCAAGCTCGATGAGGGTCGCGAACCACAGAAGTTTGGCATTGGCCTCAAGGAACTCTGGCAGGTGCCGAAGGAAAAGCACCAGCCAGGCCTCGTCGTCCACACGATGGGCTGGCCGCTCTCCAACGATACGGGCGGCGGATCCTTCATGTACCACTGGGGCGACGGCTTCGTGTCGATCGGCTTCGTCGTGCACCTCAACTACAAGAACCCCTTCCTGTCCCCGTTCGACGAGTTCCAGCGTTACAAGACGCATCCGGCGATCCGTCACTACCTCGAGGGCGGCAAGCGCCTGTCCTATGGCGCGCGCGCCATCACGGAAGGCGGATTCCAGTCTGTGCCCAAGCTGACATTCCCGGGCGGGGCGCTTGTCGGTTGTTCGGCAGGCTTCGTGAATGTGCC
This sequence comes from Micropepsaceae bacterium, assembly GCA_044375275.1. Taxonomy (GTDB): domain Bacteria; phylum Pseudomonadota; class Alphaproteobacteria; order Micropepsales; family Micropepsaceae; genus SZUA-430. The sequence continues at coordinate 9,935 of JBILMZ010000015.1, forward strand.
GCGCATCAAGGGCAGCCACAACGCCATGAAGTCAGGCATGCTGGCAGCTGAAGCGGCTTTCGATGCCATCACGCATGACCGTTCCGGCGACGAACTCACCGCCTACACGGCCGCTTATGAATCCAGCCACGTCTATCGCGACCTGAAGCGCGTGCGTAACGTGAAGCCCCTGTGGAGCCGTTTCGGAACGTTCCTCGGCGTCGGCTTCGGCGCCGTCGACATGTGGATCAACCAGATCCTGGGCACGAGCTTCTTCACGCTGAAGCATGGCAAGCCGGACTACGCCACGCTGAAGCCGGCCAGCGAATGCAAGCCGATCATCTATCCCAAGCCGGATGGCGTGGTGAGCTTCGACAAGCTGTCTTCGGTGTTCCTGTCGGGCACGAACCACGAGGAAGACCAGCCCATCCATCTCACGCTGAAGGATCCATCGATCCCCATCGCAAAGAACCTCCCCATGTACGACGAACCGGCGCAGCGTTACTGCCCGGCGGGCGTTTACGAGGTCGTGCGCGATGATTCCGGCAGAAATCCGCGGTTTGTGATCAATGCGCAGAACTGCGTGCACTGCAAAACTTGCGATATCAAAGATCCGGCGCAGAACATAAACTGGGTTACGCCGGAAGGCAGCGGTGGGCCGACTTACCCGAACATGTAACCGGTCCGGACTCGCATGAAATGACTTTTGGGGAAGCGCATCGTGATGGGCAAGCAAGCAGTCAGGTGGATTGCCTTCATCACGGCGTTGAACTGCGGCGCGGTCCTCGCGCTGACACAATGTTCGTCATTCGAAAGCCTGCGGCCAGCGAAGCAGCAAGCCACCTCCGAAAGCCGCTTGGGAAGTTATCTCGCTGGACGCTTTGCGGTGAGCGAGCGGGACGCTCAGGCTGCGGCCCTTTACTTCAAGGCCGCGCTGAAATTCGACCCTGAAAACCCGGCCCTGCTGGAACGCGTGATGCTGAGCGAGGTCGCCAGCGGCGATATCGACAAGGCCGCGACCTACGCTGAAGCCCTGCTCGCGCGCATGCCTGCCGCCAAGCTGCCAAACCTTTTGATGGGTGTCCGCGCGCTGCGTGACGCAGGCTATGCCAGGGCCCGCCAGTCGCTCGCCCTGATCAAGGACAACCCGGCTGCGGTGATCGCCGCGAAGGTCGGCATGGCCTATGCCTACCATTCCGAGGGCAACGTCGAAGCCGCGCTGGCAGCGCTGAAACCACTTGTGGAGGATGGGGCCACGCGCGCCTTTGCTCTCTATCATCAGGGGTTGATCCAGGACCTCGCAGGGCGCTCGAAAGAGGCGCTGCCTGTGCTGGAAGAAGCCAACCGCCTTTCCGGCGGAGAATCTCTGCGCATCCTGGAAGCTTACGGCAATCATCTCGCCCGCCAGGGCAAGACGGCGCAGGCCAGGAACGTGTTCGAGGCCTTTCTCGTGAAGATGCCCGATAACCCTGTCATCAGCCGAGCGCTCACGCGCCTCAACGCGGGCCAGGCGCCCGAGCGTGTCGTGGCGAACGCGCAGGAGGGGATGGCTGAGACGCTGTATGGAATCGCAGCAAGCATATCCGACGAGAAGTCATTCGACACACCGGTCTTCTACCTTCAGCTCGCGCTGGCGCTCGAACCGCAGCATGAATTGTCGCTTTCCCTTCTCGCAGACCGGCTGGAGTCGGTCGAGCGCTACGAGGACGCGATCGCCATCTATGAGCGCGTGCCTGCCACGTCGCCCATCTACGCCTCGATGCGCCAGCAGATTGCACAGAACCTCCAAAGACTCGAGCGCCCCGAAGAAGCCATTCTTGTGTTGCAGGCGGCTCTCAACGGGACGCCCGACGACCTTCGCACCTATGCGGGCATCGCCGATGTGCAGCGGACAGAAGAGCAGTATCCGCAAGCCATCGAGAACTACACGAAGGCCATCGCACTGGTCACCAAGCCCGATGAGCGGCACTGGCTTCTCTTCTACACCCGCGGCATCGCCTACGAGCGCGCCAAGCGCTGGAATGAGTCCGAAGCGGACCTCAAACAGTCGCTCAAACTGAAGCCCGATAATCCGAGCGTGATGAATTATCTCGCCTATTCCTGGGTGGATCGCGGCGTGAATGTCGAGCAGGCGCTCGAGATGCTGAAGCAGGCGGTGGCGGCGCGCCCCGAAGACGGCTACATCGTTGACAGCCTGGGCTGGGCCTATTTCAAGCTGGGCAAGTACGAGGAGGCCGTGAAGTATCTCGAACAGGCGATCCTGCTCGAGCCGGGCCTTGCGACGATCAATGACCACCTTGGAGACGCCTATTGGAAGGTGGGCCGCTACAATGAAGCCCGCTTCCAGTGGCAGCACGCCCTGACCATGAAGCCTGAGAAGGACGAGGAAGCGAATATCCGGCGCAAGCTGGAAGTCGGTCTCGGGGAAGTCGCATCCGCTCCCGCCCGCGGTAAAACCAGCAACTGAAAGGCCAGGCGTGAAACGCTTCGCTCCGGCCAAGATCAACATATTCCTGCACGTCGGTGACCGCCGCAACGACGGCTATCACGACCTGCTGAGCCTCGTCGTCTTCGCAGATTGCGGTGACATGATCGAAGTGGCGCCCCGGAAGGGCTCGGCGCTCGAAGTGACTGGCCCCTCCGCAGCCGGACTGGATGCCTCGCCATCGAACCTCGTGCTGCGGGCCGAAGCGGCACTCAGGCAATGGGCTCAGGCGAACGCGCACGATGCGCCGCCGGTATCGATCCGGCTCGAGAAAAACCTGCCGCTGGCATCGGGCATGGGGGGCGGCTCAAGTGATGCAGCCGCAACGCTTCACGCCCTTGTCGAGCGCTGGTCACTGCCCATTGCACTGGCGGATTTGCTTGTCGTGGGAAGGAGCATCGGTGCAGACGTCCCGGTTTGCCTGCGCGGTGTGCCAACGCTGGTGTCGGGAGACGGGGATCGTCTGGCGCCGGTGCCTGACTTGCCGGGCTTCGCACTTGTGCTCGTCAACCCACGCGTGGAAGTACCGACCGCAAAAGTGTTCGGCAATCTGGACGTCCGGACGGGAACGTACCCTCATCCATTCCCGGCGCAGATGGGCTCATTGCGAGACTTTGTGGCCTGGCTCGACCGCACGTCGAACGACCTCGCGTCACCTGCAAAGCAGATCGCACCGCAGGTCATGCACGTGGAGCACGCCCTGACAGCCTCCACGGGCTGCCTTCTCGCACGCATGTCAGGCAGCGGCGCAACCTGCTTCGGCATCTATCCGACGATCGAGGCCGCAAACACGGCCGCGCGCGAGATATCAGCGGCTCATCCCGCCTGGTGGGTAAAGCCTGCAAGCCTCTATCAGTAAGCGCGGCTCACGCAGAACTCGGCGAGTTCATTCAGCGCACGCCGCATCGGGCTTTCAGGAAAGACATTCAGCGCCGCGCAGGCCTGGTCCGCAAAGCCGCGTGCGCGCGCGACCGTGTCGGCAAGCGCCTGGTGCTTCTCGATCAGGTGGATGGCATGCGTCAGGTCGGCGTCGGTCTGCGTCCGGTGCCCCATCGTGCGCCGCCAGAAATCCGCTTCCTCCGCATTGGCCTTGGCCAGCGCGAGGATCACGGGCAGCGTCAGCTTGCCTTCGCGGAAATCATCGCCGACAGCCTTTCCCATCATGGCTTCACGACCCGAGTAGTCGAGCGCATCGTCCACGAGCTGGAAGGCGATGCCGAGATTCTGTCCATAGGACTTCAGCGCCATCTCGCGCAGCTCATCGGCCTGCGCGATCACGGCGCCCGCTTCGGACGCAGCAGCAAAGAGCGCAGCCGTCTTGGCCGCGATGATCCTGAGATATGTTTCCTCGGCGATGCCGATATTGCCCTTCGCGCTCAGCTGCATGACTTCGCCCTCGGCGATCACGGCAGCGGCGTTCGACAGGATGCTAAGCACCCTCAGGCTGCCGGTCTCGACCATCAGCTGGAAGGAGCGCGAGAAGAGGAAGTCACCCACGAGCACGCTCGGTGAGTTGCCCCAGATCACGTGCGCGGCAGCCTTGCCGCGACGCAGGTCGCTTTCATCGACAACGTCATCATGCAGGAGCGTCGCCGTATGGATGAACTCGACGGCCGTCGCCAGGCGGATATGGCCAAGCCCCTGGTAGCCGCAGACCTGGGCCGCGGCGAGCGTCAGCATGGGCCGCAGTCGCTTGCCGCCGGAATTGATGATGTGCCCGGCGAGCTCGGGGATCAGCGGGACATCGCTGCGCATGCGCTCGAGGATCAGGGCATTGACGTGTTGCAGGTCGCTTTCAACCAGGCGGAACAGCCGGTCAACGGCGCCCTTTTGGTCGATCACGCCCTTTGTCAGTCGCTGAATCGCTCGCAAGATGATTTGACCCGCTGTTGATGCGCAGTAGGATGCGCCGTGTGGCCGAAGACCGGGGGACATTGAATCCGGCTGGGCCTCTGGGTCAAGGGTGTCCAAGGTCACGGCGGGCCAATGGTCGAGCTTATGCGCAGTAACGATCCGGTGTTGCTTTCTTATGTGCGCGCATTGCTGCAGTCAGAGCACATTCGCTACGTCGGGCTGGACGAGCACATGAGCATGATGGAAGGCAGCATCAGCGCCATACCGCGGCGCGTGATGGTTGATGACGGGGATCTGGTAAAGGCGCGCCGGCTGCTGACGGATGCGGGGCTCGGCGATGCCCTCCGGACCTGATCAGCGTCCAAAGGCCGCAGTGCAGGGTCACGGCCCAGGACTGAGCGACGACGCGTTCCTGGGCGGCCGCTTGAATATCCTGCAGCCAGTGAAGGGCTTCCGGGCAGGTCTCGACGCCGTGATGCTCGCCGCCGCCGTGCCCGCGCGCGAGCGTCAGGCCATCTGCGATCTGGGCAGTGGCGTCGGCACCGCCGGCCTTTGCGTGGCCGCCCGTGTTGGTGCGGTCCAGCTGACAGCGGTCGACATCGACACGCAGGCTCTGACATGCGCGACCGACAACGCGCAGCGCAACGGTCTCGGGGCGTCGTTCACGGCCATCGAGGCGGACCTGCAGGGCAGGGCACGTAACCTCCCACGCCAGCACTTTCATCACGTACTGACGAACCCGCCCTTTCATGATGACGCGCGCGGAACACGCGCACCCGATTCGGGAAAGGCAACCGCGCGGTCGATTGCGGGGCCAGCATTGTTTCACTGGCTGCGCCTCGCGCGGGCCATTGTTCGCCCGCGGGGCACCGTGTCGGCGATCCTGCCACCGGCGCAGCTGGCACTTGCCATCAAGGCGCTGTCGGAGGACGGGCTGGGCATCACACTCATCCCGCTCTGGCCTGCGCGGGACTTGGCCGCGAAAAGGATTATTGTCCGTACACAAATGAATTCCAGGGCCCCCTTGCAGGTCCAGCCAGGCGTGGTGCTGCACGAAACAGATGGCAGGCAGACGCCGCAAGCCGAAGCGATCTTGCGGCACGCCGGTGCACTGTCTACATAGGACACATGGCAAAAGGTTGGACGAAAAAGGCGTGGCGACTGGTCTCAGGATCAAGTCCGCCAACAGTGTCCGTGATGCGCCTCAGCGGCGCGATCGGCATGCGGACGGGATTGAGCCGGGGCTTGAGCCTCGCGGGCATATCCGAATCACTCGAAAAGCTGTTCGCGGACAGCGAGTCGGAAGCCGTCGCACTGATCATCAATTCGCCGGGCGGTTCGCCGGTGCAGTCGGCGCTGATCCATGACCGCATCCGCAGGCTCGCCGAGGAGGCCGAGGTCGAGGTGATGACTTTCGCGGAAGACGTCGCTGCGTCCGGCGGCTACATGCTGGCGCTGGCAGGCGACGAGATTTACGCGCACGAGAACTCGATCGTGGGTTCGATCGGCGTCGTGTCCGCAGGCTTCGGATTTCAGCAGCTTATCGAAAAGCTCGGGATCGAGCGCCGCGTTCACACTGCGGGTGAGCGCAAGGCAATGCTCGACCCGTTCCGTCCGGAAGACCCGCGTGACGCAGCCCATCTCGAGGCCCTCCAGAAGGAGGTCCACGAATCCTTCAAGGCCATGGTGCGCACCCGCCGCAAAGGCAAGCTCAAGGGTGACGAGGCGGATCTGTTCTCCGGCATGTTCTGGACGGGGGCGACAGCTGTGAAGCTGGGCCTCGTCGATGGTGTCGGCGACCTGCGCACCGTGTGCGAGCAGAAGTACGGCGAAGACGTGGAGTTCAGGCTGGTTCAGCCGCGCCGCTCCTGGTTCGGGAATGAGCGCGCGGGCGTATCACTCGGGGCGCTTCCGCCACGATGGGCGGACTCGCTCATGGACACTGTTGAAGAACGTGCACTTTGGTCCAGGTTCGGGCTATAAGTGCCCATGCTTTGGATTCTAGCCTTACTCGCCATCGGAGCGCTTGCTTACTTCGCGATCAAGGGTCGCATCATTCGTTTGCAGCAGGAGTTCCAGGAGGCTTTGCGCCGCGCCCAGCAGGGCCGCAAATCCAGCCTGCCGTCCGAAGACATGGTGAAGTGCGAAACCTGCGGTACCTATTCCGCGCCGACGCAGCTGCGCAATTGCGGCAAGCCGAAGTGTCCATACGTGAAGCCTGCCATTGAATGAGCCGCACGGACCGGACGTATAATCTCAACGGCGCCTTCAAGCCGCCCACGCGACGCAGGGCGGATCTCGACGGACCTGATTTCTTTCCTACGCCCGCGTGGGCGACCCAGGCCCTGGTCGAGAACGAGCCCTTTGAAGGTGGCATCTGGGAATGCGCCTGCGGGGACGGCGAAATGGCGCGGGTGCTCGCGGCCGCAGGCTACAAGGTGAAGGCAACCGATCTCTATCCGCGAGGCTTTGGCAAGGGCGGCGTGGACTTCCTCGCGGCAACACGCGCCTGTGACAACATCGTGACGAACCCGCCTTACAATGCGGCAGAGGCTTTTGTAGCGCAGGGTCTGAAGCTGGCGCGACGCAAGTTCGCGCTGCTGCTGCGCTTGGCGTTCCTGGAGGGCGCGAACCGTGCCAACACGATCTTCCTGAAGTCACCTCCCGCCCGGGTCTGGGTCTTCAGTGAACGCATCACCTTTTACATGAAGGACGCAGAACGCGCCGGCTCCGGGACCACGGCCTATGCCTGGTTTGTCTGGGACAAGGACACGTCAGGCCAAACCGAACTGCGCTGGCTCAAACCTGGTTACAAGGCACGCTCAAGGGCCACTCCGTTCCGCTGATTCATTGTCTCCCTGCCTCGTTCAGCATTCGATTTGCGCAATTTTGCGGTGCAGCATAACGTGGAGCCAACGAGCAATTGGAAACACGACGACCATGACAATGACGATGGATGGCACGGAGACCGCCGGGCCGCGCGAGCGAGATGGACTGAAATATCCGTTCCCGGCAAAGCCGGAACCGGGCCAGAGCATCGAGGTCGCGCCCGGTGTTCACTGGATCCGCCTCCCGCTGCCATTCCAGCTCAATCACATCAACGTGTGGGCGATCGAGGACGGTGACGGACTGGCGATCATCGACACCGGAATCAATTCGGCGTCCGTCCAGGAACTCTGGCAACAGGTCTGGAAAGGGCTGGGCAGCAAGCCCGTGACGCGTGTCTTCGTGACTCATCTGCATCCCGATCATGTGGGCCTGGCAGGCTGGATCAGCGAAGTGCATGGCGCACCGCTTTACATGTCCCGAACGGATTATCTGCTGTGCAGGACCCTGGTCATGGACACGGGACAACCGGCACCGGAAGAGGGCGTTGCGTTCTACAAGGCAGCCGGCTGGTCGGAAGCCTCGCTTGATGTATACCGCAAGCGTTTCGGGGGCTTCGGTGCCGGCGTCTACAAGCTGCCGCAGTCATACATCCGGCTGATCGAGGGCCAGGAATATGTGATCGGCGGCAATCGCTGGCGCGTCGTTGTCGGCCGCGGTCATGCGCCGGAGCACGCCTGTCTCTGGTGCCCCGAGCGCAAGCTTATGATCTCGGGCGACCAGATCCTGCCGCGCATTTCATCGAACATCAGTGTCTTCCCGACGGAACCGGAAGCCAACCCGCTGCAGGAATGGCTCGATTCGTGCCGTCACCTGCGCGACCTCATTCCGGACGACACGCTTGTGCTGCCGTCACACAATGAGCCGTTCCTGGGCGTCAGCACCCGCATGACGCAACTCATCGACGACCACGAAAGCGGCATGCAGAAGATTCTCGAGCTGTGTCGGGAGCCGAAGAGGGCCGTGTCGGTGTTTCCAGCCCTGTTTCGGACCAAGATCACGGCCGGCAATTACGGGATGGCGACGGGCGAAAGCCTGGCCCACCTCAATTGCCTGCTTGCGCGTGGTCAACTCACGCGCAAGCGGGATGCAGATGGTATTGACTGGTACCAGACAGCCTGAAGACGCCTACCAGCGCGTCTTCAGCGTCATCAGGCCGGCAACAGCGTCCTCGTTGGCCTCGCCGCCGACATTCTGCTGATAGATGAAGTTGGCCTGCAGCGACGTGTCAGCCGAGAGCTTCGTCGTGTAGCCAAGCTCATAGTCCGTTTCAGGCGTGGAGCTCGCCAGGGCGACGTTTTCCTGCGTGTAGATGATCTCGCGACCTTCGGTGACCCCGGTAGACGCATACATGGTGGCCGTACCCGACGTGATGTGCAGCGGGCGCGAAACTGCAAAGCCCAGGCTGTCATCGTCTTCGAAGACGCCCTGCTTGGCGATGGCGAGGCCATAGGCCTGGGACTCGATCTCCGAGTAGCCCTGGATGATGCTGCCCGCAACCGGTGACGCCTGCGTGCGGCCCATGCTCCACGAACCCGACATCGTCCACTGGTCGCCGAGATCAAGCTTGACGGAAGTGCCGACCGAAGCAGTCGATGCATCGGATGTCAGCGCCAGCGCACCGCTTTCGGTAGATCCCAGCAGGCTGTTCTGCTCTTCGGTCATGCCGACCGAAACGCCGGCCGTACCCCAGGGGGCAAAGTTCCAGCTCATCGCGGCCAGCGTGCCCTGCGCCGAGCGTGTGTGCTCGACATCCTGTGTCAGCTTTGCCAGCATGCGATCATCGGCCATGACTTGCGTATACGTCGCCGCTTCTTCATCGGCAGCCCCTTGGGAGAAGCCGAACGAGAAGGACAGGCTGTCACTCACGCGGAATGACGCAGATCCGAAATCGCCACCATCAGCCAGCGCCAGGAAGGGCGAATTCAGTGCCGAAGCCGACATGTAAAGGCCGTCGAACCGGTCATCGGCTGCGATGTCGAGCGTGTTCACGCGACCGGACAGCGTGGCATTGTGGCCAAAACTCACCGTAGTCGTATCCGACAGGCGTGCCGTCACGACCATGTCCGAAAGATTGTCTTCAACATCCTGCGAAAAGCCAAGGGAGGTGACAGCGTTCTCGCTCGTGTCATTCACGAAGCCCGAGACGCTGTAGCCATCTCCGGCATACGAGACAAACTGGGACGAGAACGACGCGCGCGAGATCACATCCGTCAGTGTCACGGCGCTTGAGGCAATCGATTGCGTGAGGTCTGTCGAATAGTCACGACCGAAGGCGTCGAAGAACATCACGTTGCGCGCGATCGACGAGTTGCGCAGGCCGATCCCGAGCGTGCCCGAAATGCCTGAACCCGTAACCTGGCCCGAGCCGGTTGCTTCACCGGTCGTGGCACCAGCCGTTGCGATCGTCTGGGAACCCAGCGGTGCAAGGGCGGCGGTTAGGTTGACGAGGCCGCGGCCATAAACGGCATCAGTGCCGGCAGCGCCGAGGTCGGTCGCCGACTGAAGCAGGATTTGAACGACCTGCTTGTTGGTCAGGAACGGTGACGCGCCAAGAACGCGAGCCGCGACGCCGGCCACATAGGGCGTCGCCATGGACGTACCCGACATGTAGGCGTAGCCACTGTTCAGATAGGTCGAGCGGATGCTTTCGCCGGGAGCGACAAGGAACACGTCCTTGAAGCAGCGCGTCACGCCGCCTGATGCCGCGCAACCGCCATTGCCGGGTGTCTGCGAGAATGAGGAAATCTGATTCGATCCATTGACGGATCCCACGATGATCATGCTGCCACCGATGCCCGATGTCGTGGCATAGGCGGCTGGATATCCCGGTGCCAGTGCGTTCCCGGAGTTGCCGGCCGCAGCAACAATGACCGCTGTCGCAGCTGCCGTCTGCAAGGGGGACACGAGCGTCGAAGATGGCGACGAACCGCCGAGGCTCATGCTGATCACGCGCGCATTCGACTGCGCTGCATAGGTAATGCCCTGGGCAACCGCCGTGTACGAACCGCTGCCATTCGCATCCAGCACCTTCACCGCGAGCAGTGAGGCGCCCGGCGCAACACCGGTCGTGCCCGTGCCATTGGCCGCAGCCGCGATGATGCCGGCAACATGCGTGCCATGGCCCTGATTGTCGTTACCCTGCGCGGACGTACCCGAGCACGCGGCCGTCGTTCCGAAACAGGCGCCGCCTGCTGCAATGCGCCCCGCAAACTCGGGATGCGAGAGCTGGATGCCTGTGTCCACGACAGCTACCAGTACGCCTGCACCCGTATTGTTGGGTGTCAAAGGCGGGTTCGATGGCGGCGGGGTAGGCGGCGTGGGCGTCTTCGGCGTTTTCTTTTTGGGTGTCCGCGCGATCGTCGCCGCGTCGTCATAATTCAGGAGCCAGTATTCCGCAGGCACTTCTTCGGTGGCAGGCTCGATGGCTGACCCGAGATACCAGTCCTTTCCATCAGCGGGCGCAGCATGCGCGCCGAAGGGAATAACGCAGGCGCCAAGCATCAAAAGGGACAAGCGGGTCGAAGGGGACATAGTGAACTCCGGCAGGAATGAGCCCGATCATGCCCCGCACCGGCCTAATGCTTGGTTCGCCGGATACCAAAAATTTTAGCAAAATAAAGGTACGGATTACCCAAAGTCTGGATTGCGGTGGTCAACGAAGGGTAAAACGCAGGATCAACCTGAAATTCCGAGCGAATCCGGATAGGCCGCAAGCGCTGCGGTACCTCCCGTGTGCAGGAAAACGACCGTCTGGTTGCGCGTGAATTTTCCGCGCCGCACATGCCCGATCAGCGCTGCCATCGCCTTGCCGGAATAGACGGGATCCAGCAGCAGTCCTTCGGTCTGCGCCGCCATCAGGATCGCCTCGCGCATGGCGTCCGAAGGAATCCCGTAGCCTTCGCCGACATAGCCGTCGATCACATGGATCCGGTCTTCGATGACAAGGGGTGATCCCTTCAGCAGTGTGATCGTGTCGAGGGCCTGCAGGTGAACCGTCGCCGCGATGTCGGCGCTTTTCTTCTTGTAGACATTGACACCCATGATGCGCGTGGTGCTGTTGGCCAGGGCCGCGCCCGCAACCAGCCCGGCCTGCGTTCCTCCACTCGACGTCGCGTGAATGATGGCATCGATGTTGAGGCCCAGCGCATGCGTCTGTCGCGCGAGCTCTTCAAAAGCATCCACATAGCCAAGCGACCCGGTCGCATTGGACCCACCGATCGGCACGACATGGGCCTTGCGACTGTTGCTCGCATGCGCGGCGAGAATGCCCTGCAGGGTCTCTGCAGCCTTGTCATTTCCGACGACATGGAGGCGCGCACCAAACAGCTTGTCCAGCAGCACGTTCCCGTTGGAAACGTAAGCATCACTCCGGTTGGCAACCATGTCGATCAGGATCAGGTCGCAGAGTAATCCGGCCTTGGCGGCTGCCGCTGCGGTCTGCCGTGCATGGTTGGATTGGACGGCGCCGAACGTGACGACGGCGTGGCATCCCTGCGCCAGTGCCTCGCCAATCAGGAACTCAAGCTTGCGCGTCTTGTTGCCTCCCGTTCCCAGCCCCGTGCAGTCGTCGCGCTTCACAAGCAGCGTGGGGCAATCTGCTCCTAGTGCGGCACGAAGCCGATCCATCCGTTCAAGCGGCGTCGGAAGATGGGCTAGGGGCAGGCGGGGCTTGTTCGTGACGGGCATGGGATCCTGCGCGGTTTCAGCCAGCTTGGGAATCAATCTCGTCGATCATAGCTTCGAAAGCGCCGAGCACGGGAGCAAGTATGGCGCCACTGGTCACGAAGGCGCGATCAGCGGGCGTATGGAAAAGCTGCTGCAGGCCCACCATTCCGACGAAGCGCTGATACCCGGCATTGGAGACGTCGCGCAATTCTCCGATCGCCGCCGGCGCGCCAGTGACGAGTGTACCGCCCAAGGGCGTGAGGTGCCGGGCAACAACGTCAGCACAGGCTTCCGAGCCCAGGAAGAACCGCTTCTGCGGTTCGGGTGCCGCATGTGCGCGCCACTCTCCGTCGAACGAAGCGCAGAAATGGCATGCCAGCGACGCGCCAAGATGAACCCAAGCATGCGTCTCGCCTGGGGATGGAGCCTCATGGGCGATGAAGTGCTCCATGCCGCCATGTCCGACTTCATGTCCGCTGGTCGCAACGAACGTGATCCCATGCCCTTTCCATCGCGTCAGGGCCTGGCGCGCGAGGGCGAGGAAGCAGGCAATGCCAGGCGCCCGCTCGCCCGTGCTCGTGAACCAGCTGGTGACCGGCGTCGAGATCACGATAGGTTTGCCGCCGCGCGAGGGCGTGCGTGCGATGATGTTTCGTGCAGGCAGGTCGCGCTGCCACGCTCCACGAATGCGAAGTCTGACCATTTCCTCCGTCACAGCGAGGTTCTGCAGGAAGGAAAGGTGCTTCTCAGGAACCAGGATGACAGGCTGCGGCCAGCAGGGATCGTCCTGCGCGACATTGTAGGTGAAGATCTCGTGGCTCGGATGCCTGATGCAAAGCAGGATTGCTGCAGGCTTGCAGGCAGAGGCGCGCGTGATGGCGTCCTTCTGCGCAGCGGAGAGATAGGCCCCCTGGTCATAGGGCAGTTCAAGGAGCAGGAACTCATCGTTCGCGCGATTGTCCGTGACAATCAGCGCCGCGCGTTCAAAGGTGGCGCTACCTTCGGGTGGCCACCAGTGCGGCACGACAGGGATTGAGAGCGACTTGTATGCAAGCGCGCCGCGGTCAAAGTTGTACTGCCGATCGACACTGAAGTCCTGCATCGTGACGTCCAGGCCTGCCGCTTCGAGTTCGGCTGCGATCCAGTCCAGCGCATCATCGGCGCCACGCGACCCCAGACGGTGCTCGCCGAAACTGTCGTACTTTTCGATGTCGGCCTGAAGGCTGGCGACGCGGCTACGGGACACGCGAGATCCTTTTTCCGGACAAGGACAGGGTTCAAAGCCCGCTGGCAGGACCTTGCCATCCTCTGTACTACTGATGCAAGCACGCCAACGCGCCGGAAACTGCCCGGAACCCAAATGCCAGACAAGATCATCATCCAGGATCGCGAAGAACTCATCTACCTCCTGTGCGAGGCAGCGGAGTTCGAGCACGCGGTCATGTGCACCTATCTGTACGCGATGTGGTCGCTCAAGCGCAGCACGGATGAAGGCGTCACGGCGGGGGAGCTCGCAGCCATCGAACGCTGGCGAGGTTCCCTGCGCCAGGTTGCGCGGGAAGAAATGCTCCATCTCTGCCTCGTCAACAACATCCTCGCCGCGCTGGGAGCGGCACCCCATCTCTGGAAGCCGGAGTTTCCGGTAAGGCCGGGTCACTTCCCGGCGGACGTGATCATGCAGCTGCGTCCATTCTCCGCAGAAGCCATGGATCACTTTCTCTACATCGAGCGGCCCGAGGGGCTGGCTATTGCTGACGGCAAGGGCTTTGACCATCCGCACCACTATCATCGCGCCGCGCGACCGGATCTCCTGTCTCCGGCAGCACAGGACTATGTGAGCCAGGGCCATCTCTATCATGGCGTGCTGCAGGGACTGATTTCCCTCAGCGAGAAGTGGGGCGAGGATCGCCTGTTCGTCGGGCATGATGAGGCGCAGGTTGGCGGCGGCGAGTTCGGCTTGCCTGGTCTCTTCAAGGTAACAAACCTGGAAAGTGCGCGTCGCGCCATCGAGGAGATCGTCATCCAGGGAGAAGGGGCCCCTGCACACAGCGAGACCTCCCACTACGCACGCTTCGCAGCCATCAAGGCAGAGCTCGCGCAGCTGCAGGAAGCAAGGCCAGCCTTCCGCCCGGCGCGCCCCGTCGTGGCCAATCCGTCACTCGTCGAAGCCGATGGCTGCACGATGCTGTCGAGCCCGCTGGCGGCCAAGGTCGTCGATCTCGGCAATGCACTCTATGGATTGATGATGCGTGCGCTCGCACAGGTGTTTTCGCCGGCTCCCTTGCCGTCGGAACTGCGAGCCGGGCTCGCCATCGGTTCGACGGAACTGATGTATGCGCTGCAGGCTGTCGGTGAATGCGCAACAAAGGTGTCGGCGCGTGGTGGCATTGCCAGGGCAGGGCTGACATTCGCGTTCCCCCGGTCAACGGGCCAGCTGGTGCAGAGCTGTGCAGGCCAGATCCTGAGCGAGAGAACGCAGGAGCTTGCGGCGGCCGCAAAGGCGCTGGCGCCGCAAGCGGAACTTGCCGGATTGGGCGAGCGGCTTGAAAAGCTGGCGCAGCGTTTTGATGACCTGCATGACCGCTTCGAAGCGAGTATTGCCGTGTCAGTGGACCGCACGGCAAGTCTTGTTGCATCGCCGGCTGAGGAGACGCTGCTGGACGATGATCCGAACACGGCATCAACGGGTAACATCTCGATCCGCTTCGACACCAAGCGCTGCATCCATTCGCGCCACTGCGTGCTGGACGCACCGAAAGTGTTCCGGGCCAACACGCCGGGCAAATGGATCCATGCCGAAGCGGCCTCCGTGGATGAACTCGTTCGCGTGGCCCGCAACTGTCCCTCCGGCGCGATCACCTACCAGCGACGGGATGGCGGCAGCCCGGAAGTGCCGCCCGACGTCAATGTCGTCCGCGTGCGCGAGAACGGACCTTATGCCGTCAGCGCGGACGTGTCCCTGAATGGTGTGCCGCTGACCCGCGCGACGCTCTGCCGTTGCGGCCAGTCGCAGAACAAGCCCTTCTGCGACAACTCCCACATCAAGGCCGGCTTCGCCGCAACGGGCGAGCCGCAAACCGTCGAAAGCGATCCGCTGGAGTTTCGCGGCGGCACCCTGTCAGTGGAGCCGTTGGCGGACGGGCCGCTACAGGTCCTGGGCAATGTCGAAATCTGCGCAGGCACCGGGCGCACCGTCACGCGGGCGCAGAATGTCCGTCTCTGCCGCTGCGGCGGTTCGTCCACCTAGCCCTTCTGCGATGGCACCCACGCGCGCAACGGCTTCAAGTCCTGATGAAGAAGCCCTTCTCCGCGCGTTAGCGGGGAGAAGGTGCCTCGCGAAGCGAGGCGGATGAGGAAGAGCGGCCGCGGCGTCTGCTCCTCACCCGTCTCGCTGCTGCGCAGCGATCCACCCTCTCCCCGCTAACGCGCGGAGAGGGGCTTTTCCAAAAGCTGCAATCTCACAGCCACCGCGTCCAGCGGAAAATGGCGATTTCAATCACGATCAACGTCACCAGGATCCACAGCAGCATCCAGAAGGCATTCGGGTCGTCGGCGAACGGAATGTTCGACAGGCTGACCCCGAACAGCGATGTGATGAAGCTCAAGGGAAGCATGATCGCCGCAACCACAGTCAGGACATAGGAGTTGCGGTTCTGCCGCTCCGTCAGCCTGTTCATGACCTCATCCTGCACGACGCTGGCGCGTTCGCGAATGCTGTCGAGCTCTTCGACAAAGCGCGTGGCCTCGTCCGCGAGTTCCCTGAACCGCGCGGAGTCGACGCCGTCCAGCATGTCGTGCCGTTCGCTTTGCAGGCGTGAAAAGGCTTCACGCTGTGGTGCAAGGTGGCGTCGCAGTGAAATGGCGCGTTTGCGCGCCTGGGACAGGGCATCACGGACGCGGGAGATCTCGCCTTCGACCACCTGTTCCTCGAGCGCGTCAACGGCGTCCGACAGTTCGTCGACGACATGCGCGACACGCAGGTGCAGCGCCCGGGCCAACTCCAGCAGGCAGTCCACCTCGTCCTTGGGTCCCTGGCTTCGCGCCAGCGCCTCCTGGACGTCGCGGGTGGCGAGCGAACGCCGAGACCGCGTCGAAATGATGCGTCGTTTCTCGACCCAGATCCGGATCGAGATCATGTCTTCGGGATCGGCGCCCGGATTGAGGTTGATCCCGCGCATGACAATGATCATGCCCTGTCCATGCGTGACCATCCGGGGACGCGTATCCGAGGCGAGCAGGGCGTCCACCACGATGGGATCGAGCTGGGCGTCATGGCGCACATAGTGGTCGGCTTCCTCGACCGTTCGGTTCAGGTGAACCCAGAGTGGTCCCTGATCGGGTGCCCAGTGCTTGATCTCGGGCCATTCGACTTCGCGCGCGCCACCCTTGCCATCCAGCAGGAGGCCGCTGACAAGGCCATCATGGTCACGCAGGTCGGGATCGGAATTTGAGGCTGTCACGTGGGTCTCTTTGCTTGCGGCGGCGCGATCAATATCGGAAACTGCGGCGACATGAACAGGAATTGAAGTCCATGACGACGTTACTGCTGACGCATTCGGCCTGTTTGTACCACGAAACACCGCCCGGTCATCCCGAGTGCGCGGACCGCCTGCGCGCGGTGCTGCGCGCGCTCGAGGACGAGGCGTTCCAGTATCTCGCTCGCGAGGAGGCGCCCCGCGCGGCCGTCGAGGAAATCGGCAGGGTCCATCCCTCCTATTACATCGACGCGGTGATGGGCGCCGTCCCCGAAACGGGCTACGGCTCGCTCGATCCCGACACGCACGTTTCCCCTGGCTCGGGCGAGGCCGCCCTGCGCGCCGCCGGCGCCGTGGTGGCTGGCGTGGACAGGGTCGTGTCCGGCAGTGCGCTGAACGCCTTTTGCGCCGTCCGTCCACCCGGACACCACGCTGAACCCACGCGGGCCATGGGCTTCTGCCTGTTCAACAACGTGGCCATCGGCGCCCTGCATGCGCGCGCCAAGCACGGTCTGAAGCGCATCGCAGTGGTCGACTTCGACGTGCATCACGGCAACGGCACGCAGGCCATGTTCGAGGAGGACGAGAACCTGTTTTTCGCCTCAAGCCACCAGATGCCGCTTTATCCAGGCACGGGTCGCGCAAGCGAGCGGGGGCGCGCCAACAACATCGTCAATGCCACGCTGGATCCCGGCGCCGGCAGCCACGAGTTCCGCCAGGCCTGGGACAACCACGTGCTTCCGGCACTCGACGCCTTCCGCCCGGAGTTCATCCTGATCTCTGCTGGTTTCGATGCCCACCGGCGCGATCCCCTGGCGAACCTGAACCTGACAGAAGAAGATTTTGCCTGGGTGACGGAGAAAGTCTGCGGTATCGCGAAGGAACGATGTGCCTCGCGCGTCGTGTCCACGCTTGAGGGTGGCTATGATCTCAACGCGCTGGCCTCATCCGCCGCAGCGCACGTCAAGGCGCTGATGGCCGCCTGAAGGCCGCCAGCGTCACAGCCGCTTGCCGAAGCCGGACATCCGGATCAACCCGTGCCACGCTTCGACATCGGAGTAGTTGGCCCGTTCACCACTGGGTACGCGTAAGTGGCGTGCCGCCAGCAGATAATAGACAGCGCCAGCCGCTGCACCACCCAGATGCGCGCCATGCCCGATGGGCAGCCCGCCACCTTCGGTCTGCGCAATCAGGCCGATAACGTCCAGTCCGACAAAGAGAAGCGCTCCCACAAGCGCCGGCATCGGAATGAAGCCCAGCAGCAGCAGGGTCGCGCGCGGCACCATGAGCGAAAACAGGATCACGACGCCGGACACCGCGCCTGAGGCGCCCAGCGCCGGCAGCTCGGGCTTGTTCAGCAGGAACGCCGACACCGTTGCATGACCCAGCGACCCGATGATCGCTGCCACGAGATAGAACCACACGAACCGCCAGGAGCCGATCACCTGCTCGACGAACGATCCGAATGTCGCCAGCACGTACATGTTGATGAGGAAGTGAAAGCCAGCGATGTGGGAAAATGCAGACCCGAGCAGCGTCCAATGACGACCCGCCTCAAGCGCATCCCAGCTGACGAGGAAATTGTCCGTCATCACGGGCACCTGGCCCAGGAAGATCCAGGCCACGAAAACGATGGTATTGAGCACGAGAATGGCGAGGACGACGGGCTGCATCGGCTGAATTCCCTGTGGGCATCTCCATCCTGTCCCAAACAGGCCCCTGGGAGCAACTGTTCGGGGCATCCGGGGGGCGTCAGCCCATGGACCTGCCCGTTTGGAATACGCTATAGACCGCCGCACGGATTTGCTCTGCAGGACAGGCTTATGGCGAAAGAAGACAAGAAGGCCGAGGATTTCTCGAAACTCTCCTTCGAGCAGGCATTGCAGCAGCTCGAGGCGATCGTGCAGCAGCTCGAAAAGGGGCAGGTCCCCCTCGAGGAGTCGATTGCCTTTTATGAAAAGGGAACCGCGCTGAAGGCCCATTGCGAGGCCAAGCTGCGCGACGCGGAAGCCCGCATCGAGAAGATCGTGGTAGGCCCCGGCGGCACGCCTTCGGTTGCCCCGCTCGACAACAAATAGGATTTCAGGCCCATGACCCTTTCACCGATCGAGCCCGCGCTGAACGAAGCCGCCCTCTTCATGGAAGATGTGCTGCAGGAGGTCCTGCCGGAGCCCGTGGGTCCACAGGCCCGCGTGATCGAGGCCATGCGCTACGCGACCCTGGGGGGCGGCAAGCGCATCCGCGCGTTTCTCGTGCTGCAGTCGGGTCGCCAGTTTGGCGTCGACCGCAGGGCACTCTCCCGTGTCGCTGCCGCCGTTGAATGCGTGCACGCCTATTCGCTGGTCCACGACGACCTGCCTGCGATGGACAATGATGACATGCGTCGCGGCAAGCCGACGGTGCATCGCCATTTCGACGAGGCAACCGCAATCCTGGCGGGCGACGCGCTGCTGACACACGCCTTCACGCTGCTCGCCTCACACGAAACCCATCCTGATCCGCATGTACGCGCCGACCTCGTCCTGCGTCTCTCGCAGGCGGTGGGTTTCGCCGGCATGGTGGGCGGGCAGATGATCGACATTGGTGGCAAGACCGCGCTCGAGGACATTGGGCAGATCACGCGCATGCAGCGCCTGAAGACCGGTGCGCTGATTTCCTTCGCCTGTGAATCCGGCGCCCTCATGGGCCGGGCGTCGCTCCAGATGCGCCACGCCCTGACGAATTTCGCGCATGACCTGGGGCTCGCCTACCAGATCGTTGACGACCTTCTCGACTTCGAAGGCGACCCGGCACTGATGGGCAAGGCGGCCCGAAAAGACGAAAAAGCAGGCAAAGCGACCTTCGTCACAGTTCTGGGTCCCGAACGGGCCCGGGCACAGGCCGAAATCCTGGCGAGCCAGGGGGCGGCGCACCTTGATGTGTTCGACGAAAAAGCCGATCTTCTTCGCAGCCTTGTGTCGTTCGTCGTTAATCGGCGCGCGTAAATGCCGCAACGATAGGGACACGGGGGAAGCTACTCTATAGACTGAATTTCGGCAGTCAGTTTTGTTGGGTCCAATGGCTCCGCACACACCACTTCTCGACATCGTCAAGACACCTGCAGACACGCGCCATTTCACGCGCGAGCAACTCCGGCAACTCGCCGATGAACTGCGACAGGAAACCATCGACGCCGTTTCGGTGACAGGCGGCCATCTCGGCGCCGGCCTGGGCGTTGTCGAGCTGACAGTGGCCCTGCATCACGTCTTCAACACGCCTCATGATCGTCTCATCTGGGACGTCGGCCACCAGGCCTATCCGCACAAGATCCTGACGGGCCGTCGGGACCGCATCCGCACCCTGCGCCAGGGTGGAGGCCTTTCAGGTTTCACCAAGCGCAGCGAGAGCGAGTACGACCCCTTCGGCGCCGCGCACTCGTCGACGTCGATTTCGGCCGGCCTCGGCATGGCCGTCGCGCGCGACCTGAAGAACGAAAAGCGTAACATCGTCTGCGTGATCGGCGACGGCGCGATGTCGGCCGG
>JBILMZ010000339.1:0-2579 GCA_044375275.1 Micropepsaceae bacterium
GCACTGGCGCTTGATGGCAAGCTCGAGCGGGATCGTCCCGCGCTTGCGGTCGCGCACCCAGTGCTGCAGCAGGAAGGTGGGCGAGGCCGCATCGCAGATCGTGCCGCAATGCGCGCCGCCATCCGAAAGCGAGATCACCGCATCATCGCGCTCAAGCAGTCCCTTCACGAAGTCGAGATTGCCGTCCGCATAGTTGAGGAGCGGCAAATAGATGAAGCCCGTGCCGTCATTCTCCATCAGCAGGTCATAGGCAAATTCGTCACCGCTCACGCCCCTGGCCGACGCAAGCGCCATGATCGTCTCGGCCTGTGTCGGCTCATAGTTGAAGCTGTCGCTCATCGCGTACTGCGTGAACCAGCCTTTGCTGATGACCATGCGCAGCGCGCTGAGCTCGCCTTCAAGCGCAGGCTCCTCGGCGATGAGGCGCGCGCGGAAGGACGGATCGCGCAGCGTCTTGAGCTGCACATCCCAGGGCTTGCCCGCTATCTGGGCCCAGGACGGGCGCAGGATGAAAGGGTGCACGGTACCGCGCCACGCCATCAGGATGCCGGTGCCACGCAGCGAAATCTGGGCGTGGATATTGGCGCCCTTTGCGTTCTCCTCGGCCATCGACGACATCTGCTCCTGCCACGGCAGCTCCTTGGCGATGGACTGCAGCATCGCGAACGTGACGGGCATGCGCGTCTCGCGGCTGAGTTCGCCCATCCACTCAAATTCTTTCCACTCGCGCTTCAGGTCCGACGCCATCTCGAACACGCCGTGGCCGACGCGGCCCATGGCGCGGCCAATGCCGATCAGCTCTTCCTTCGTGGCAGTCGTGCCCGGAACGAGCTCGCCATCCACCGAGCGGTGCAGGATCGTGCGCGACGTCGAGAAGCCCAGCGCACCGGCGCGCAGGCCTTCCTCGACGATCTGCGACATGCGGGCGATGTCGGTTTCGGTCGGTGCCTCGTTGCGCGCGCCGCGCTCACCCATGACATAGGCCCGCACCGCGCCGTGGGGCACATGCGTACCGACGTCAACGGTGCGCGGCAGTTCCTCGAGCGCCGTGAGGTACTCCGGAAAACTTTCCCAGTTCCACTTCATGCCTTCGGCCAGCGCCGTGCCGGGAATGTCCTCGACGCCTTCCATCAGCCGGATTAGCCACTGGTGCCGGTCGGGATGCGCGGGCGCAAAGCCGACGCCGCAATTGCCCATGACGACGCTCGTCACGCCATGCCAGCTCGACGGCGCCATCTCGGCATCCCAGGTTGCCTGTCCGTCATAATGCGTGTGGATGTCGACAAAGCCGGGCGCCACGATCTTGCCCGCGGCGTCGATTTCTTCCTTGCCGCGGGCGCTGACCTGGCCGACAGCCGTGATGCGCCCCCCGTCGATCGCCACATCGGCCTCGACAGGCGTGCCGCCCGTGCCATCGACAACGGTGCCGCGGCGAATGACCAGATCATGCATGTGAGGAGACCCCTGAATTGCGAATGACGATTGGGACCCACGCTAGCAGCGAATGGCAGAGGCGGAAAGGCCGCAGGTTTTACGCACCCGCACCCTGCGCGGCAGGTTGTGCTGCACTGCCGTCCGCCTCCCGGCGGAGTGGTTTCCTGGGCCCCTGTTTCAACGACCAGCCCACCATCATGGCAAGTGTCAGCCAGAACCCGATCGACCCTGCCAGCGCGAGTTCAAGGTGTAGCGATACCGTCACGTCGTCCTGATCGCTCCCGGCGCGAAATGCCTCGGGAAGGGGCCGGTCGGAAGAATGCGGACCAAGAACGGTCAGGTACTGTATGACATCGCCGTCTTCGTTTTTCTTGAGCGCGATCCGCTCGGGCATTTGCGTGTACGCAACCGGATGAAGCTGCTTGAGTGCGCCTGCAAAGGTCAGCTGCTGGAAAGCCGCTGACAGTCCAAGGATGAACAGGCCGATCGTGATGGCCAGCAAGGGCCATAGCTCGTTCATGGGCACGCGGCGGAGGATGAGCGTCCCCGTCGCTGCGGCGACCAGTCCAGCGATCGCGATGATACCGCGATAGGTGAAATCGGTGTCCTGCAGGATGACCGCAACCCAGAGGGCCACGGCAAGGCCGCCAAGCAGGGACACGAGACCCCACCACGCAGGCAACTCCCGCCCGGGCCGGAGATAAGGTGCGAGCAGCGCAATCCCGAATGTCGGGACAAACCAGGCGCCGACGAGCAGCAGCACGACGCCGATCAGTCCATCAAGCACGGGTGCCACGGCTGAAAGGACAATACCCAGCAGGGCGAAGCCGGCGATGGGACCAAGCCCCTCGTCCTCCGAACGCAACCAGATCACCAGGGCTGACAGGAACAGGACGGGCACGGTGATCCAGCCAGGCACCGCGATGGCCAGGTCCTCGCCGGACGCAAGCCAGTTCACGGCCCAGGGGATGAAGTTGAATACACCGGGTGCGGCATGCGCAGCCGTACGCTCCGGGTCGATCATCAACTGCCAGAGAAACGGAATCAGGCGCACCAGGGCCAGCACGGCGGCAGCAATGAGGCCTGCCACCCACAAGGCACAGAACGCTGTGAACATCCGACGGCCCAGGCCTCGAACACCAGTG
>JBILMZ010000134.1:0-9628 GCA_044375275.1 Micropepsaceae bacterium
CCAGCCGGGACATGATCCTGCAGCTCAGTGAAGCTCTGGATGTGCCGTTGCGTGAGCGCAACGACCTGCTTCTTGCTGCGGGCTTTGCCCCGATGTTCCGGGCGCGCCAGATTGACGATCCGCAGATGGCGCAGGTGATGATGGCCGTGCGCATGATGCTGGGCAATCACGAACCCTTTCCGGCGATCGCGATTGACCGCTGCTGGAACATCCGCCTTGCGAACCGACCGTTCGAAGTGCTGGCCGGCATGATGGGCGAGGAGATGTGGACGCGCATCGGTGGCCCGGAGCGCAACCTGATGCAGCTCTTCTTTCATCCGATGGGCCTGAAGCCCTTCATCGCCAACTGGAACACGATTGCGCCTGTCCTGTGGCACCGGGCCCGGCGCGAGGCCGAGGCGATTGGCGGGGAAGACATGCGGGCGCTGCTGAACAGCCTGAGCCAATACCAGACAGCTGAAACGTTGTGGGCGGCGGAGGAAGCGATGCTGGTGCCGGTGCTGCCCGTCGAAATCGAGAAGGATGGCGCGCGGGTATCGTTCTTCACGGTCATCTCGACCTTCGGCACGGCCCAGGATGCCACGGCAGACGAGCTGAGGATCGAAAGCTTCTTTCCAGCCGATCCCGGAACCGAACAGATGTTCCGGCAGATGCAGGTGTCAGGCTGACAAGCGTTGCAGCGTGGGTGTCTCGCTCAGGGCTGGCGCCTTGCGCGTACGTTCTGCGGCTGCTTCCGAGGCTTCGATCGCGTCCTGGACGACGTTGAGAAGCTCCGTGGCGGTCCGGTTCAGTTCCACCATGTTTGGCGACTGGCGGCGTGACGCGACGGCCGAGAGGTTCTCGCGGTTGATGAGTTCGACCAGTTCGACGATGTCGCCCATGCGGGCCTGAAGCGTGTGGCCGAGGTCCTGGAGCAGCTTTTCCTTGAGGCGGACTTCGGCCTGCGCCTTATCGTTGGCTTCCATCAGTTCGCGTTCGCGATGGGCGAGGGCGTCGTGGGCGCTTCTGACGGACTTCATCGTTTCAAGGGCGCGAGCCAGCGGCGCGAAGGCGGAATGCGATGGCATCTGGGGGACGCTTGCGCGCGCGTCAGCGTTTGCAAGACGACCGATTCCGGCAGACAGTTCGACCAGCGGCGTGGCCCAGCGCCAGGCCAGGAAGAGGGCGAGCGTCGCTGCGAGGCCTGCCACGGCGGCGAAGATATTGGAGACCTTGTCGGCGGTCGCATAGACGCCGGACAGAGGCTCGACACCGAAGGCAACGAGACCGGGATCCTTGCCCAGGGCCTTGCCCGAAGAGCGCGAAAATGCGGCCAGGCTTTCTTCGCCGGCGAGCATCAGGTCGGTCGTCGTGACCTTGCGGTTCGTGTCGACCCTGCCGATTTCGTCGGCGATGGTGCCGGCACTGCGATTGGCGAAAAGGACCTTGCCGGTGTCGCGACGTGTCAGGACGAACACGCGGCGTTCCTGGTTCAGGGAAGACCCCTGGAGGGTTCGCTTGACCAGGGCGTTGAAGTCGACGACGCCCGTGAGTGTTCCGATGACGGTCTGGCGATCATAGCTGGCCACAAGCGGAACCGTGAACTGGATGGCTTCCGGTGCGCCCTCGCGCAGGCGGGTGAAGCCGCTTTGCGTCGTGCGACCGGAGATTGCCGCGTGCACGCCCTCGACATCCGACAGGTCGGCCTTGCGCAGGGCCGGATCGGTGGTGGCAATGACGCTGCCCTGGGCATTGGTGATCGTCAGCGACAGGAAATCCGTGTAGTTGCGGCTAAGGTCGGCGAGGGTGCCAGCGAGTTCGCCACCTTCATCGCCAATCAGCACTTCCTGCATCATGGGCATGGAGCTCCACGCCTTCATGTGCGTGAGGTTGGAGGCCATCTGCTGCTCGATCGAGACCATGACATTGCGCGTCTGTGTCTGCAGGTCGTCAAAGGACTGCTGGCGCAACGTGTCTTCCGTGCCAAGCCACAGCGCTCCCATGCCGGCTGCCACCGGCAGGGCGATGCACATGGCAAACGCGGCCGTGATCTTCGATCTCATTGACATGAGCGATTTCCGTTCCTGAGGCAGGTCGCGTCCTGCGGTGCCTGTTCGATTGCAACCACGGTCCAGTCATCGACCGTCTGCAAGCTGACATTGAAGAACTTGCCGTCTTTCGACACGACGCCGGTGCCTTCGGTGCCGCTGGCGCTGATCTGCTGGCGCAGTTCGTCGAGGGTGAGGCCTGCAATAAGGGCCTTTTTTCCGGTGGCGCCCGAGCCATTGCTGTCGGACACGACATTGCCGGCCGGATCAATGATCACGACGTAGAGCGAACGCCCGAGGCCGAGCGCCAGGACCTTTTCGTAGGCCGAGAGGTCCTGCTCGATCGAGATCACGAACTCGCGTTCGCCATTGAGGATCACGGGGGCGATGTAGGTCACCGCATCGTCATCCATGAGGGTCGAGACCGTATGCGCTTCCTGCGCGAAGCCCGCCACGAGGACCGGGTCCTTCTTGATGTTGCGCCTTTCGGTGGCGGCGGGTTGGACGCCGATATGGGCGAAGACCTCGCCGTCGCGCCCGACCACCGTGAAATCGTTCAGGCCATAGCGGTTCTGGAGACCCTTCAACGAGGAAAGGATGCGAGTCTTGAGGCGGTCGCCTTCGCTCTGGGTCGAGGCCGAAAGGTAGGCGTGGAACAGGCGGCCCTGCGCGAGGGAGGCCGTGTACTTGCGGGCCTTGGTCCTGACGATGCCTATGGCGGCCGCTTTCTCCTGGACAATGGCCCGGGTGTCCGAGGCTGCCGCCGGCAGCGCGGGAAGTGCAGATGCCAGACACAGCCCGGCCGAGAATGTAATCAGTGCCCCACGCATTGCGCCTGCCGAAACGTTCGCCCGTGCGGGTTCATGTTTCCTTAAGAAACCGGCCCCGCGTCGTTGTTGGGTTCACATTAGGGCAAGGCTTCTAACAATGATTGAAGGCGCGGTGACCTTACCGACTTTTTTGCCAATCGGATTGACGGTTGCTTCAGGCCGCGGATGCGGGGGCTGTCGGGGTCAGCGCCAGCCGCGGGCCATCAGGATTTCGGACGGCGGCGGCGGGATGTCGGCGCTGTCGCGTCGAAGTTGCCGGGCGCACAGGCCGTCGGCACCGATCACCGACACATAGGTCACCTGATCGCCTTCCCTGAGGGTCGCCTGGTCTGCCGGGGCGATGTCGTCCATCGTGAACAGCGCGTTCTCGCCGCTGCCGGTGTCGATGAGGAGGCCCATGTTCTTGCGGGGGCTCAGAGTGCGGACCGTGCCAACGCGGCGCAACGCCTGGGGCTTGGGAGCGGGCATGACCTGCAGAAAGGCAGGGGGTGTCCATGGCCCCGGTGCGACCCAATCCGATACGGCGGAGCCGAGGTCGGGATTGCGTCGCTGGATCCTGGGCTTCATTGCGCTGCGTTCCTGCACGTCAGGCAGAGACCGTTCCCGCTCAGAACGGGCGGGGACGGTTCTGCATCACGTCGATGCGGTTTCCATCGGGATCGAAGAAAGAGAACCACTTCATGCCGCCCGTGTCGCGCAGTGGCGTGACGTGCACGCCCAGACCTTCGAGCTTGCCATGCGTGCCTTCGACATCGCCCGTGCGGAAATTCGGGAAGGCTGCCGCGGTTGGGGCAGTTGCCAGCATTTCGTCCGGGCCAAGCTGCCAGAGGCAGAGATTGGCGCCGCGGCCAAGGTCGAGAACAATGGTCTGGCCGGCTGTGTTTTCCTCGGAAACATGAAGCTCGAGCACGCGCTCGTACCAGGCCTTCGATACCCGAAGGTCCTTCACGCGCATGACGACCATGTTGAGGGCATCGAAAATGCCTGCGTGCGGCCGGGGTCCGGCGCCCGGACCGGCGCCTGGGCGACCACCGAAGGAGCGTCCGCCGCCGTCACCATGCTGGCGCGGCGGGCGAGGTCCGCGATCACCAAAGCCGCCGCGATCTCCACGGTCGCCACCGAAGCCGCCGCGATCTCCGCGATCTCCGCGATCACCGCGATCACCGCGATCACCACCGAAGCCACCACGATCGCCGCGGTCTCCGCCGAAGCCGCCGCGGCCCTGCGGGGCTGGTGCGGGGCCTTCGAGCTTGAGCTCGGATGCCATGGTCTTGCCGCGGTCCTGGGCAACCTCGAACGACACGCGCTGGCCCTCGCCGAGGCCCTGCGTACCGGCCGCTGCCAGTGCGGAGACATGTACGAACACGTCCGAACCACCACCATCAGGAAGGATAAATCCGAAGCCCTTGGCCTGATTGAACCACTTTACAGTTCCAGTCTTTCGCATCGTAAGCCGCTAGTCCTTGCCCAAGTCATTCAATGACACATCGTACGCTGCCTAGCGCATACGACGAATTAAGTTGACGGTTACGACTCATAGCGCGGCTTTTGTCCGAAGCAAAGCGCAGAAGTGAGCGGAACGGTTACTTAACGGCCGTATGATTTCAGCGGCGTTCAGCCTTTTTTTGGCGGATATGGTAGGCGCAGCGCCTGGCCCCGGCCAGAATGTGATCGGTCCGCGAGATCGAAATGTCGGGTCCGAGCGCCGCCCGGAAGACATCGAGTTCCTGCTGGCAGAGGCCCGTGCAGGCGCGGGCCGCCTTGCATACCGGGCAGTGATTCTCGACCAGCAGGAAGCCATCTTCGGTGGCCTCGAAGGCGGCGAGATAGCCTGCGTCCGTGCGCAGGCGGGCGAGGCGGCGCACCTTCTCGCGCAGCGATGAGGCGCCCGACAGCGCGTGGCGGTAATCGGCCGACTGGTGATCGGTGCGTCGCTCGATCAGCTTCTGCAGGCCGCGCTCACCGAACACGTCGCGGATGTTGGAGATGAGCTCCACGGTCAGTTCCGCATGCGCGTCGGCGAAGTAGCTGCTGGCTTCCTCGCGCAGGCGCCAGCGTCTTGACGGACGGCCCCGCGTGCCCGTCCGGTCAGGTTCCGCGAATTCGACAAGCCCCTGATCCTCAAGCGCATAGAGGTGCTGACGCACGGCCATGGCGGTGATGCCAAGGGCTTCCGCGATGTCCGCGACCTGCGCGGGTCCGTTCAGCTTGATGTGGTCCAGCACGGTGCGCTGGGCCGGCGTGGCGTCTGTGTTCGGTTTCATCCCCTGAATTATAAAAGAAAGAACTTGCATATATCAAGCCGGGAGTGGCAGATTAAGTAAAGCGATTACTTTCATAAAGGTGCGCGATGGCGGATTGGGTCGATGCAGGCAGCTTGGAGGACCTTCGAACGCGCGGGCGCCGGGTGTTGCTGGTCTCGCGCGGCGACAGGATCTTTGCCTGCAACAACCGCTGTCCGCATGAAGGCTATCCGCTCAGCGAGGGAACTCTTGGTGACGGGTGTACGCTTACCTGCAACTGGCACAACTGGAAATTCAACCTCGAAAGCGGAGAGACGCTCGTGGGCGGGGATCGCCTGGTGCTCTATCCGGTTGAGGTTCGGGAGGGGCGCGTTTTTGTTGATGTCACGCAGCCGCCTGCAGAAGAGATCCAATCGCGCGCGCTGTCCAGTCTTGGTGAAGCCGTGGCTGACAACGACTATGACCGGATGGCGCGCGAGGTGGCTCGCTACCTGAAGGCGGGCGGGGATGCGCTGGAGCCCCTGCGCCGGACCATTGCCGGGCGGGCCGATCGCTTGGAGTATGGCATGGGGCATGCCTTCGCGGCAGCGCCCGGCTGGATCGCGCTTTACGAACAGGCAGGTGATGAGGCGCGCCGGCTTGCAGCGCTTGTGGAGCCTGTCGCCCATATTGCGTGGGATACGCTGCGGGAAGCTCCGTTTCCGTTTGCCGAAGGCAACCGCGAATGGGAGCCGCAGGAATTCGTGCGCGCCATCGAAGATGAAAACGAGGCGCTTGCCGTGACGCTGGTGCGGGGCGCGCTGAAGGCAAGCGTTCCGGCTGCCAAGATGCGGCAAGCGTTTGCGACGGCGGCGCTGGCGCACTACCAGGACTTTGGCCACTCTGCGATCTATGTGCTCAAGGCTTTCGAACTGATCGGGAAATTGGGGGCAGGCGTTGCCGAACCGGTCCTGCTGTCACTGGTGCGCAGTCTCGTGTTCGCATCGCGCGAGGATCTCATCCCGGAGTTTCGCTCCTACGCCGGAGCGCTTGCGCGCCATGGACAAGTTCCGCTTGAGGCCTGTCAGGCTCAGGATCTCGTCGGGCTTCCTGTGCCGATGACGCTGGTGCGCGTGTCGGGCATGGAGGGGACGCCGAAGGAGAAATACGCGATCCTGCTCGAAGCAAGCGCGATCGCGATGCTGCGCTTTGACATCGCGGTGGACCAGCATGTCGACAAGCCCGTCTCGCACAATGTGCGCTGGCTCGACTTCACCCACATGCTGACCTTCGGCAATGCCGTGCGGCAATTGTGTGATGCCGATCCCGTCTTGTGGCCGCAGGCGCTTCTGCAGATGGGATGCTTCCTGGGACGCAATGCGCCTTTCCTCCTGCCTGCCATGGATGAAGGGTGGTTTGTGCCGAATGCGGAAGCCTTCATCACCGAGGCGCGCGGCACGCTTTATGATCACGGGATCCGCGAGCCGATCTATGCCTGCCATCGGGTCAAGATGATCGAGGCGGTGGAGGAGGAGATCCGTTTGGCACCGTCATCGCGTCTCAAGGCGTTGCTGGCGGCGGCGCTCAACCGCTATCTGTCGAACGGCATCAAGAACCATCATGTGCTTCGCGTCGCGGCGCAGTCGCTGGCCTTCGTAGACGCGGAGGGGTAGCTCCACTAAAGTGTCCTGCAGTTGACAATGGCAGGACACGAAACGTGACGCAGACTGAAAAGGGAGTGGCGCTGGTCATCGGCGCGGGTGATGCCACGGGTGGCGCGATCGCGCGCCGCTTTGCGCGGGATGGCTACACGGCCTGCGTGACGCGGCGCCAGGAGGTGCACCTCACGGCGCTGGTCGACCAGATCGTTCAGGAAGGCGGGCGCGCGCATGGCTTCGGTTCGGATGCGCGGGACGAGGCGCAGGTGATCGAACTGTTCGACACGATCGAGCGCGACATTGGTCCGGTCGAGGTGGCTGTCTTCAACATCGGTGGGAATGTGCGCTTCCCGATCACGGAGACGACGGTGCGCGTCTATACGAAGGTCTGGGAGATGTGTGCGCTCGGCGGGTTCCTCATGGGGCGCGAGGCGGCGCGGCGCATGCTGCCGCGCGGTCGGGGTAGCATCCTGTTCACGGGCGCAACGGCAAGCCTGCGAGGCGCTGCGGGCTTTTCGGCATTCTCGGGCGGGAAGCATGCTTTGCGGGCGCTGGCGCAGAGCATGGCACGCGAGCTGGGACCGCAGGGCATCCACGTGGCGCATGTCGTGATTGATGGCGCGATCGATACGGCCTTCATCAGGGACAATTTTCCTCAGACCCATGCGCTGAAGGACCAAGGGGGGATATTATCGCCGGATCACATTGCGGACATGTACGCAATGCTGCACAGTCAGCCGCGCGATGCGTGGACGCATGAGCTGGACCTGAGACCGTGGATGGAGAAGTGGTGACCCTGCATGACCAAGAGCGTTGAGTTCCTTTTCGATTTCGGCAGTCCGACCACGTTCCTCGCCTACAAGCAGCTGCCCAAGATTGCGGCGCGCCACGGGGCGCGCATCGTGTGGACGCCGATCCTGCTGGGTGCCGTGTTCAAGGCGACAGGCAATGCATCACCCGCCATGGTGCCGGCGAAGGCGAAGTACATGAACAGCGACATGGCCCGCTTTGCGAAGAAGTATGGCGTCGTGCTGAACATGAACACGCACTTTCCGGTCAACACGCTGCCGCTGATGCGGGGCGCGGTGGCCTATCAGCAGACGCCTCAGTTCGACATCTATGTGAATGCGATGTTCGACGCGATGTGGTCGCATCCGCGCAACCTGAATGACCAGCACGAGATCGCTCATGTGCTGCATGACATCGGCATCAAGCCCGATGACTTCCTGGGCCGCATCGAGCGGGCCGAGGTGAAGGAGAAGCTCAAGGCGAATACCGAGGGCGCCGTGGCGCGCGGGGTGTTCGGGGCGCCGACTTTCTTCGTCAACGGGGAGATGTTCTTCGGGCAGGACCGGCTGGATTTCGTCGAAGAGGCGCTCGTCCACGGAAGCGCCTGAGCCGCGCTTCCTATCGTAAATGGCAGGTGGCGGGCGGGTGCTGCCGGTAATTCGTGCGTCAAGGGAATAATTGCAGGGAAAGTGTGCCAAAGGGCCCATTGCCCTTGGCGCTTTTTCTTGGCTGAATGAGGGGGTAATGACCGGCCGGGGGTGGGACCCCGGACGGGGTTGGGGCTACGCACCAGGCGTGCGGGTTTGCTGGGGGGCAAATGACGTCCGAAGTCTTGCTGCTGAATGTGCAGGGGGGAGCCCTTGCAGCCGACAGCGCGCTCACGGCAATCGAGTACCATCCCGATGGAACGGCAACCGTCCGTTACCAGACCGGCGTGGACAAGGTGTTCCTGCTCGACGAGAAGATGCCGGTTG
The DNA here is from genome assembly GCA_044375275.1 of Micropepsaceae bacterium. Taxonomy (GTDB): domain Bacteria; phylum Pseudomonadota; class Alphaproteobacteria; order Micropepsales; family Micropepsaceae; genus SZUA-430. Next base: position 8,501 of record JBILMZ010000134.1, read on the forward strand.
CCGCGATGATCTTCGACGTGGCGGAGTTCTACCGCTATCCTTGGGGATCGATCTTCGAGACCTTCAAGACCACGACGGCCTCGCGCGGGGACAGCGTGCCGAAGATGGCGCAGGCGGTCGTCCAGTTTCTCGGACGGTGGACGTCCGGGGCCGACGCGAAGGCCCGCAAGCTGCTGCCGATTGACGAGGGCCAGGAGCGCCTGAGCTTTGCCATCTACGTGGCGGCGCTGCTGCAGCGCTTCCAGCAATGCGTCGAGCTCGCGGCTGACCACAAGGGTCGGCAGACCGATGATGCCGTCCTGACCCGCGCCCTCGACATGCTGCGTTTCGAGACCCAGTATTCGGGCGAGTATTTCCAGAACCTGTTCCTGCCGCATGGGCAGCCGCCGCAGAAGCGTCCGCTGATCGGTGAGAGCTCGCCGCGCCTCGTGCAGCTGATCGAGCAGTATCTCGAGCGGCTCCTGAACGGGATGACGGATTCCCTGTTTGGTGCCGGCGTGCTGCCGCAGGCGCTGAAGACCCAGCTGGCGGAAGTTGCCATCGGATCCATCCTCACGGACTGGATGGCGCCGGGCGTGCCCAAGACGGGCGTCGTGTTTGCCGGATTTGGAAGTGATGAAGTCCGTCCGTCCTATGTAGATCTGAGGATCGGTTCCGCCTTTGGCGGAATCGTGAAACACCAGCTTGTGTCGGCCGGGGCGCCGAGCAATGTGGAGCCTGCGATCATCCAGTCCTATGCGCAGGCCGACCTGATCGATGCCCTGCTCAGGGGCGCGCAGCCTGGCTACAAGTACCTGATGTTCCAGCTGATGCGGCAGGGGATCGATTCCTTGCTTGGCTCGGTGTCGAGCGAGATCTCGAAGAAGGATGCGGCGCTGGCCAAATCGGTGCTGCAGACTTTCCAGCAGGCGCCGCTGGCGCTGTCGCGCGCGATCATCATGGCGGGTGACGACATTGCCAAGCACGCGATGGAAATGCGGGTGGCGGATGTCGTGAATTCGTCGTCACCGGAGCAGTTGGCCGACTACGCGACGAAGATGGTCGTGCTGTCGGTGATCGAGCATGAACTTACGGGCAGCCAGTCCGTGGCGCAGCCGATCCTTGCCATCCGACTGAACAAGGGGCGGG
>JBILMZ010000135.1:0-9609 GCA_044375275.1 Micropepsaceae bacterium
GAGCAAGCCAACGCGAAGCTCCCCCACATTGGTTCAAAGCAAAAGCGGTAGCATCAGCTCCCGCCATGAACCAGGCGCTCACACCAACCCATTTCCGCAAACTTCCCGCTTTAGCGGGGGAGGTGGCTGCGCATTGCGTCAGCAATGCTGCAGACGGAGGGGGGCCCCATCCCGTGCAGCAGCTGCGCTGCGCACGTACTTCCCCCGCTGAAGCGGGGGAAGAAACAGGCGTTTGTCCCTCGCTTGCGCGGTGGGTAATTATCCCGTCGCCGCCAGCATTTTCATGTCACGCATGGCTGAGGCGGTTTTGCAAGCCGCGGCCGGCGTAGAGGGAGCAAGGTGAGCCGTAAAGGTTGATGTGCTGGCCTGACATGCTCTTGGTCCTTGGTCCGGCGATGGGTTTGTGGCAGGAGTTCCGGGGGAAACTGGTGTATCCGGCCAGAGCGTCGCTGCCGGAACTTCATCCCCAGTTTGTCAGAAGCAAGCGGAAGGTCATGTCGTGAGCAAAATGCGGAACCGATCGATCTCGGGCAAGTGCACGATCGACGAGATGGAGATGACCTGGACGCTGCGCAGCGAGCTGCGCTGGACGCCCGAGAATGGCTACCAGGGCATGACGTTCTCGGTCCGCATCGCCAACGAAACGTGGCGCGAGCTTGTCCTCGAAATGCCGTATCCGGGCGAGAAGCCGACCGGCTACATATCGGTGCTCGAGCGGCCCGATGTCGTTCCGTCGACAATCGAGGCCGGCATCCGCATGGCCATCGACGGCGGATGGAAGCCGCTCTCGCGCGGGCGGGCCTTTCACTTTGCGATACCGGACGAAGAAGACTGACGCTGTCAGGACGTTACGTCACCCGGGATTGCCGATTTCGTTGCTGCAAGCGCGAGCGGGAGCGTTTAGGGTTTGCCCCTGTTCCTGCTTCGGGCTGATCCTCCATGACCAATTCCAAATTCGACAAGAGCAAGCTTCCCTCACGCCACGTCACCGAGGGGCCGGCCCGCGCGCCGCACCGCTCTTATTACTACGCCATGGGGCTGACGGCTGAAGAGATCGCCCAGCCTTTCGTCGGCGTGGTGTCGTGCTGGAACGAGGCCGCGCCCTGCAACATCGCGCTCATGCGCCAGGCGCAGTCGGTGAAGGCCGGCGTGAAGAGCGCTGGCGGCACGCCGCGCGAGTTCTGCACGATCACGGTCACGGACGGCATCGCCATGGGTCACCAGGGCATGAAGTCGTCACTTGTCAGCCGCGATGTGATCGCGGATTCGGTCGAGCTCACCGTGCGCGGTCATTGCTATGACGCGATCGTGGGGCTTGCGGGTTGCGACAAGTCCCTGCCGGGCCTGATGATGGCGATGGTGCGCCTCAACGTGCCGTCGGTGTTCATGTATGGCGGCTCGATCCTGCCGGGCAAGTTCAAGGGCCGGGATGTGACGGTCGTTGATATCTTCGAAGGCGTTGGCCAGCACGCCGCTGGCAAGATGTCGGATGCCGACCTGCTTGACCTTGAGTGCAATGCCTGCCCGGGTGCTGGTGCGTGCGGTGGCCAGTTCACGGCGAACACGATGGCCTGCGTGTCGGAAGCGATGGGGCTGGCGCTGCCGTTCTCGGCGGGGCCGCCGGCGGAGTATACGTCACGCGATGACTACGGGACGCTCAGCGGCAAGGCGGTGATGGAGCTGCTGGCGCGCAACATCCGGCCCCGCGACATCGTTACGCGCAAGGCGCTGGAGAATGCGGCCGTTGTCGTCGCGGCGACGGGTGGGTCGACAAACGCCGTGCTTCACCTGCCGGCCATCGCGAATGAGTGCGGCATTGATTTCGACCTGTTTGCCGTGGCGGAAGTGTTCAAGAGGACGCCCTATATCGCCGACCTGAAGCCGGGCGGGCGCTACGTGGCGAAGGACATGTACGAGGCGGGCGGCGTTCCGGCGTTGCTGAAGATCCTGCTTGATGGCGGCTACCTCCATGGCGACTGCATGACGGTCACGGGCAAGACGCTGGCCGAGAACCTGAAAGATGTGACGTTCAATCCGGCGCAGGATGTCATTCGTCCGCTCTCCAATCCGCTGTCGCCGACGGGTGGCGTTGTAGGCCTGCGCGGATCGCTCGCGCCGGATGGGGCGATCGTGAAGGTAGCAGGGCTTGCGCATCTCCAGCATCGCGGGCCTGCGCGCTGCTTTGACTGCGAGGAAGATGCGTTTGCCGCGGTTCAGGAGCGGCGCATCACGAAGGGTGACGTGATCGTGATCCGCTATGAGGGGCCGAAGGGTGGGCCTGGCATGCGCGAGATGCTGTCGACGACGGCGGCGATCTATGGCCAGGGCGACAGCGAACATTATGCGCTGATCACGGATGGGCGCTTCTCGGGCGCGACGCGCGGGTTGTGTATTGGACACGTGGGGCCTGAGGCTGCCGAGGGTGGACCGATCGGGCTGATCAAGGATGGCGACATCATCGTCATCGACGCCCAGAAGGGCACGCTCGATGTCGAGCTGTCAGCCGAGGAGTTGGCCACGCGCAAGGCGGCGTGGAAGCCGCGCAAGACAATGTACACGTCGGGCGTGCTGCACAAATACACGCTGACGGTTGGACCCGCGCGGGCGGGGGCTGTCACGCATCCGGGTGGCGCAGCCGAGGGGCATGTCTACGCGGATATCTGAGGGTTCAGGACTTGCCCTTGGCGTGGCGGGGCAGGGTGTCGCTGGTTTCGAACCACGTGATCCTGCTTTCGTGCCAGATGTGGAAGTCGGGCGGGAAAGCCTGGAATTTTTTTTGGTGTCCCCGAGATATATCGAAAGCCGGACGGCGCGATTGCGAACCAGGCGACGACGGGTGCGCCGCTTTGTTTCTGGCAGGTGCGGCAGTGGCAAAACCCGCTTTCGGTGACCGTCCCCCGGACTACAAAGCGCACGGCGCCGCAGAGGCAGCCGCCGGCTGATGCTTGAAGCCTTATTGCCGTCACGGTTTCAGTTCGCACCAGATGGGGACATGATCAGACGGCTTGTCGCGGCCGCGCATCTGGCGGTCAATTGCACAGGCCTGAAGCCGGTCGGCGGCCTGCGGAGACAGCAACAGATGGTCGATGCGGATGCCGTGGTCCTTCGGCCAGGCGCCGGCCTGATAGTCCCAGAACGTATACTGGTGCGGCTTGGCATTGCAGGCGCGGAAGGCGTCGGTGAAACCGAGATTGACGAGTTCGCGCAGCTTGCGGCGTGACTCGATCTTGAAGAGCGCGTCGTCTTTCCAGGCGACGGGATCCCAGACATCGTGTTCCGTCGGGATGACATTGTAGTCGCCGGCCAAGACGAGCGGCTCCTCGTCGCGCAGCAGCGTGCGCGCGTGGGCGATCAGGCGATCCATCCAGGCGAGCTTGTAGGGATATTTCTCGCTGTCGACGGGATTGCCGTTCGGGGCGTAAATCGAAGCCACGCGCACGGCGCCGGTCTTCGTGGTGATCACGCCCTCGATGTAGCGCGACTGCTCGTCCGCGTCATTCCCGGGAAGGCCCATGCGCACGTCTTCAATGGGGTGCTTCGAAATGAGCGCCACGCCGTTGTAGGTCTTCTGGCCGAAGACGGCGCAGTTGTAGCCCAGGGCCTCGAACTCGGCCGTGGGGAAGGACTTGGTCTCGGTCTTGATTTCCTGCAGGCAGGCGACGTCGGGCGATGCCTCGCGGAACCAGGTGAGCACGGACTCAAGGCGCGCCTTGATGGAATTGACGTTGAACGTGGCGATTTTCATGCCCACGCAATAGCGGATGAGCGGAATTTTCGCCAGCCCCGGACGCTGTTCCGCTGGGAGCGTGGCTTGATTCCGCCAGAGGCTGTGTGCACCTTGTCTTCCGCAGAGACGGAAATCATCACGATGTCTGACGAGAACTCCCTGAAGCCCCGACCGCCCGTGCGCTCGGAGGACGTGGCGTGGGAGGAATGGAGTGAGGGGAGCCGCTTCGGTACGCGCTACCGCCACCTCACGGTGGCTACCATCGGGGACGCCTACAAGGTCGGGTTTGCGATCGAGGAGCTCGCGCCGGGCAAGCAGAGCTGTCCGAAGCACTATCACATGCACGAGGAGGAGCACGTGTTCATCCTCGAGGGGCAGCTAGTGCTGAAGCTGGGTGATGAAAGCCATGTGATGGTGGCAGGAGACTATGTGTGTTTTCCCGCGGGGCAGCGCGCAGGGCACTGCATGATCAACGAGAGCGACAGCGTCTGCCGCTACATCATCGCGGGCGAGCGCAACGGGCACGATGTGATTGTCTTTCCCGATACGGACAAGGTGATGGTGCGCTCGCTCGGCAAGCGGCAGATCTTCGACATGAATGCACGGCGCGACTACTGGGACGGCGAAGACCGCGGCAGCTGACCGGCTTGCCTCAGACGGAGAAGCTCGTTCCGCAGCCACAAGACGACTTTGCCTGCGGATTGCGGATCTCGAAGTGGGCGCCCATGAGGCCTTCGATGTAGTCCACCACCGAACCGCCGATGAATTCGAGGGAGGCCTGGTCGATCAGCACTTTTGCGCCGTCCTGTTCGATCAGGATGTCGTCGCCCGTACGCGTGTCGTCGAAGGTGAAGTCGTACTGGAAGCCGGAGCAGCCGCCGCCATTCACCGCGATGCGAAACATGATCTGCGGGCCCTCGGCGGATGTCAGCGTCGCAATGCGCTTCGCGGCGTTGCCGGAAACGGTGACGGGGATGGTTGCGGTCTGTGTGCTCATAACGCTCGGTTAACCGGTCTCTACTTAGGTACGTGTCTGTTGTAGCATGTTATTTAGGCGCTGGGCGCCCATAGTCAAACCCCTGGCGCGCTGCGCCCCTTGAGAGGCACTGGTTTGAGCGGTTTTTCAGCATCCGGGCACCTGGCCCCCATTGCCACGCGGATCGAGCACAGCCGCGGTCGGCAGTGGCCCGAGCCGGAAAGTGCCACGCGTTCACCCTATATGCGTGACCGCGACCGGATCATCCATTCCGGCGCCTTTCGGCGGATGAAGCACAAGACGCAGGTCTTCGTGTACCACGAGGGCGACTATTACCGGACCCGCCTGACGCATTCGCTCGAGGTGGCGCAGATCGCGCGCTCTATTTCACGCGTTCTTCTTGTTGATGAGGATCTCGCCGAGGCGCTGGCGCTGGCGCATGACCTGGGGCACGCCCCTTTTGGGCATGCAGGCGAGGATGCGCTTGCCGCCGCGATGACGCCTTACGGTGGCTTCGACCACAACGCCCATTCGCTTCGCCTCGTCACGAAGCTCGAAGCCCGCTATGCCGAGTTCGACGGGCTGAACCTGACTTGGGAAACGCTGGAGGGGATCGTCAAGCACAACGGACCGCTCACGGGTCCACAGTCCAAGGGCGCGCTTCTTCCGGAGGCGATCCAGGAGTTCAACCAGGTGATTGATCTTCGCCTGGACTCGTTCGCCGGCGTCGAAGCGCAGGTCGCGGCACTCGCCGATGACATCGCCTATAACAACCATGATATCGACGACGGGTTGAGGGCGGGTCTGTTCACCGTCGACGAGTTGCTGGTCCTTCCGCTCGTCGGACCCATCTTCACGCACGTGATGACCAAGTATCCGTCGATCGAGCGCTCGCGACTCGTGCATGAATGCGTGCGGCGTTTGATCACAGCAATGATCGACGACGCCCTTACTGAGACGCGGCGTCGAGTTACGACGCTCAAGTTGCAGTCCGCCGAGGATGTCAGACTGTGCGGGCAGATGGTTGTTGCGTTCTCGGATGAAATGCGCGCGCATGATCGCGCGCTGAGGGCCTTTCTTTTCAAGAACATGTACCGCCATTTTAAAGTCAATCGCGTCATGTCGAAAGCGAAGCGGGTCATTGCGGACCTCTTCCATCTCTTTCTTGCCGAGCCCAATGTTCTTCCGACCAACTGGGCACAACTTTGCGATGTCCCCAAATCTGTTCGCACGGCACGTGTGGTGTCAGACTACATTGCCGGCATGACGGACCGTTTCGCATTGCAGGAGCATCGTCGTCTGTTCGCGATCGAACTCGACGAGTAGCTTGCCAAAACCTTTCAATATTTTTTAACACCTCAGTGTACTTTGTAGAGGCACGCCACGATTCGCCTCGTGCGACTGCACTCGCGGAATAAGGGGATAAAATTTCATGGTGAACCCAGATCGCAATTTGTACGACCCGCCGTACGATGACGCTCTGCTTTACGACACCGAGATGGAGCCGGAGCGTCCGCGCAGCCGCTCTCTCATTGTCATGCTTGCGTTTGTGGTGCTGGCGGCTTTCGCTGGCGTTGTGTGGGTTGCCTATAACCAGGGTGTCCAGATGGGCCAGCGGGGAGTGAATCCTCCCGTGCTGACGGCCGACCCCGGACCTGTTCGTGTTGAACCGATCCAGACGGCCGAGAATGGTGCGAACCTTGCGCCAGAGAAAAGTTACGAGCGGCTTTGGGCCGGCGAGTCGACAGAGCCAAGCTCTGGTCAGGTACAGCCGGAGGCTGGCGCTGACAGGGGAGTGCCGACCTCGCAGGATGTTGTTCGTCGTGTGGTTCCCGCAGAAAAGGCTATCGGCGGTCCGACTGAGTCCGTTCCGATCGAGCCTGGCATGGATTCGACGGTCGAGCTGACCGGTAATCTCCAGGGTGAGGAAGTTCCCAGCAGCGGTCCGGCCATGACGCAGCTCAACATGGATCGTCCGACACGCATGTCGAAGCCCGGCCGTGAAGACGTGACGGGCCTGCTGCCGCAGGCATCTGGCAGCAGCGGACCGGTCGTTGAGGATTCCACGACGCCGAGCGTCTCGCGCCCGAGCGTCACGCAGGCTGCGCCTTCAGCCGTGCGCCCCGTGAAGCCTATTGCGCCAACCCCAATCGCGCCGCCGGCACCTGAAATCCAGTCCGCGCCAGAGGCCGGAGCCATTGCGGCGCCGGAAGAGGCTGCGCCTGCCAGCAGTGGCGGTGCCACGATCCAGCTGGGCTCGTTCCCGTCGAGCGCGCTCGCGGCCGCGCAGTGGTCAAAGGTAAAAGGGGCGAACCAGGAGCTTCTGGGGAGCTATTCGCCGCAGATCGTCGAGGCCTCAATTCCCGGCAAGGGCGTCTGGTACCGGCTGCGCGTTGGCGGTTTTGCCGACAAATCCGCAGCCAAAGGCGTTTGCCAGCAGCTTTCGGCCGCCGGCCAAGCTTGCATCCTGGCGGGCAAGTGATCTAAGCGCAGGGGGCGGGGCATGTGCTTCGCTCCCTTTCGCTTTGCCCGGAGTTCACCCCCATGTCAGTGCGCGCCGTCATCTTTGGCTGTGACGGACATGAGCTAACGTCCGACGAAATCGCGTTTTTCCGGCAGGTAAAGCCCTGGGGCTTCATCCTGTTCGGTCGCAACTGCGGGTCGCCCGACCAGGTTCGCCGCCTCACGGCCTCAATGCGCGAAGTTCTCGGTCGTGAAAACGCACCGATCCTGATCGACCAGGAAGGCGGACGCGTGCAGCGCCTGCGGGGCGCTCACTGGAAGCCGCGTCCGGCTGCTGCTGCCTTTGGCACAATCAGCCGCCAGAACCCGCGTGCGGCCCGCGACCTTGCCTATGACAATGCGCGCGTCATGGGCGCCGAACTGCTCGACCTCGGTGTCAATGTCGACTGCACGCCCTGTGTTGATGTTCCGGTCGAGGGCGCTCACAACATCATTGGTGACCGCGCCTTTGCGAATGATCCCTGGGTCGTCGCGTCGCTCGGCCAGGCCGTCATTGACGGCATGATGGACAGCGGTGTCCTGCCGGTCGTCAAGCACATACCCGGTCATGGTCGTGCCCGCGCCGACAGTCACATGGAGCTGCCGGTCGTTGATACCTCGCGTGAAGAACTGGAGCGTACGGACTTCACGCCGTTCCGTGCGCTCGCGCGTGCGCCGCTCGGCATGACGGCGCATGTCGTCTACAGCGACATCGATGCGACAGCACCGGCGACGACCAGCAAGAAGGTGATCGACGAGATCGTGCGCGGCTTCATCGGCTTTGACAATCTGCTGATGACCGATGACCTGACCATGCGCGCCCTCAAGGGGTCTCTGGCGGAACGCGTGAAGGCGTCCATCGCTGCCGGATGCGACATGATCCTTCACTGCACGCGCAACATGGACGAGATGCGCGAGATCGCGGAAGCAACGCCCGTGCTCAGCGGCAAGGCACGCGAGCGCGCCGAACGTGCGCTTCAGGCCCTCGCTGCGCCCAAGCCGCTGGAGGTTGCGTCCGTGCAGTCGCGCATCGACTCCGCTTTGAGCGGCTAGGCACGGCCGGGCCCCACGATGGAAACCGATCTCACAGAAGCGGCGGCAGTCGCAAACGAAACGGGCGAGGCCCTGATCATTGATGTCGACGGCTATGAAGGGCCGCTTGACGTGCTGCTGGCGCTGGCGCGGGTGCAGAAGGTGGACCTGCGCAGGATTTCCATCCTTGCGCTGGCCGAGCAGTACCTGACCTTCATCGAGGCCGCGCGCATCCGGCAGCTGGACCTGGCGGCAGACTATCTCGTGATGGCGTCGTGGCTTGCCTATCTGAAGTCAAAGCTTCTCCTGCCCCAGGATGACAAGCCTGGTGAGCCCTCTGCGGAGGAAATGGCGGAACGCCTCACCCTCCAGCTGCAACGCCTTGAGGCCATCCGGATTGCGGCTGCACGCCTGATGGCACGAGACAAGCTTGGAACCGATGTGTTCTGGCGTGGCTCACCGGAAGGCATTCGCGTGATCAAGACCCCGCGCTATGCCGATACGCTGCTTGACCTGCTGAAAGCCTATTCCACGCAGCGCGTGAAGAAGATCGTGCATTCGAGCTACGAGATCCAGAAGCTGAAGCTCTTCGCCATCGAGGATGCGCGGCACCGGCTCCAGCGCATGCTGGGCGTGATCGTCGACTGGTCGGTGATCGACCAGTTTTTGCCCGAAGAGTTCGGCAGCGGGAAGTCCCGGCGCTCCGGCATTGCAAGCATCCTTTCGGCGACGCTGGAAATGGTTCGCGATGGCCATGTGGAATTGCGCCAGATGGGGCCTTACGCACCCGTTTACGTGCGGCGCAAGGAAACGCCCCCCATATCTGAAGGCGAGACCCCGACATGACGCCAGCCCCGGTGAATGCCAAAACGCTCGACCAGGACATGAACGAAGAAGAGACGCATCTGCTGTCGTCGGCCGGGCCCGCGCGCCCGAATGCCGGCGAGACCCTGTCACTTGAATCGGCCCACATGCGCATGCTTGAAGCCGTCCTCTTCGCCGCAAGCGAGCCCTTGGACGAGACGTCGATCATCGAACGTCTGCCGCCGGATGCGAATGTCCCGGCGCTGCTCGCCGAACTCGAGCAGGCCTATGCCCGACGCGGCGTCAACCTCGTCAAGGTGGCCGGCCGCTGGGTGTTTCGTACGGCGCCTGACCTGGCCGGATTGCTGCAGCGTAATGCCGTGGAGCAGAAGCGCCTGTCCAAGGCGGCGATGGAGACCCTGTCGATCATTGCCTATCACCAGCCGGTCACGCGGGCCGAGATCGAGGACATTCGCGGCGTGACCATGAGCCGGGGAACGCTCGATATCCTGCTCGAGATCGGCTGGATCAAGATGCGTGGCCGCAAAAGGGTGCCGGGTCGTCCGGT
>JBILMZ010000016.1:0-29702 GCA_044375275.1 Micropepsaceae bacterium
CGCCGGGCCCGGCGATGGATTTTGCGATCCTTGCGCTGCACGTTGCAGGTGCCTCGTCCATTCTGGGCGCCATCAACTTCATCACCACGATCTTCAACATGCGCGCACCCGGCATGACGCTTCACCGAATGCCGCTGTTCGTGTGGTCGATCCTGGTAACGGTGTTCCTGCTGCTGCTGTCGCTCCCGGTTCTCGCCGGCGCCATCACCATGCTGCTGACGGACCGCAACTTCGGCACGACCTTCTTTGACCCGGCCGGCAACGGCGACCCTGTGCTGTTCCAGCACTTGTTCTGGTTCTTCGGCCACCCTGAAGTGTACATCCTGATCCTGCCGGCCTTCGGCATCATCAGCCAGATCGTGTCCACCTTCTCGCGCAAGCCGGTCTTCGGTTACCTGGGCATGGCCTACGCGATGGTTGCCATCGGCGTGGTCGGCTTCGTCGTGTGGGCACACCACATGTACACGTCGGGCATGGGCGTCGACACCGAAGCATACTTCCTCGCGGCCACGATGGTCATCGCTGTTCCGACGGGCATCAAGATATTCTCTTGGATCGCGACGATGTGGGGCGGTTCGATCGAGTTCAAGACACCGATGCTCTGGGCCATCGGCTTCATCTTCCTGTTCACCGTTGGCGGCGTGACGGGCGTGGTGCTGGCGAACTCGGGTATCGATACGTCACTGCATGACACCTACTACGTGGTGGCGCACTTCCACTACGTGCTGTCGCTTGGCGCCGTGTTTGGCATCTTCGCCGGCTTCTACTATTGGGCGGGGAAGATGTGGGGTTACCAGTACAGCGAATTCTGGGGCCAGGTTCATTTCTACACGACGTTTGTCGGCGTCAATCTGGCCTTCTTCCCGCAACACTTCCTGGGTCTGGCTGGCATGCCACGGCGTTACGTCGACTATCCCGACGGTTACGCCTACTGGAACTACGTGTCCTCGATCGGGTCGTTCATGTCGGCTGCGGCGACGCTGATCTTCCTGTGGGTGGTGATTGAAATGTTCATGAAGAAGCGCAAGGTCGCGGACAATCCATGGGGACCTGGCGCCACGACGCTGGAGTGGACCCTCCCGTCGCCGCCACCGTTCCACCAGTTCAATACCCTGCCACGCATCACTGACCAGGGGCACGGCCATTGAACACTGCCGTGACAGTTCCTGAAATGGATGGGGCCCGCGCATCGCTCGCGGGCCCTTCCGACTATTTGGCACTCCTGAAGCCGCGGGTGATGTCGCTCGTAGTCTTCACGTCGCTTGCAGCCATGATCGCGGCACCCGGCAGCCTGCATCCGGTCATCGCCGTCATCGCGCTTCTTTGCGTGGCCGTTGGCGCAGGCGCCTCCGGCGCACTGAACCAGTGGTACGACGCCGACATTGACGCGATCATGACCCGCACGCGCACCCGTCCGGTTCCCGCAGGGTTGATCTCCCGCCAGTCAGCGCTTGAGTTCGGATCGACATTGGCCCTGTTCAGCGTGCTGACCATGGCAGTCGGTGTAGGCTACGTGCCGGCGCTGCTGCTCGCGGCAACCATCGGCTTCTACGTCTTCGTCTACACGATGTGGCTCAAGCGCTGGACGGTGCAGAACATCGTCATCGGTGGCGCCGCCGGCGCGCTTCCACCCGTGATCGGCTGGGCCGCCGTCACCGGAAATGCTTTCGATCCGGCAGCCTGGTCACTGTTCCTGCTGATCTTCCTCTGGACACCGCCGCACTTCTGGGCGCTGGCCCTTGCCGGCAACGAAGACTACGCGCGCGCCAAGGTGCCGATGTATCCTGTCGTCCACGGATCGCGCGCCACGCGCAACCAGATCCTCGGCTACAGCATCATCATGACAGCGTCGGCCGTTGCGCCATGGGCGCTCGGCTTTTTTGGACCGGTCTATGGAACAACGGCTGCCGTGTTCAGCGTGGGCTTCGTGGCTTTGGCCGCCGTGCTCTGGCGCGCATCGGCCGCGAATGAACGCCGGGACGCGCTGCGCCTGTTCGCCTATTCGATCCTGTATCTGTTCGCATTGTTCACCGCCGTGGCGGCGGAGAGGCTCGTCGGCCTTTCCCCGATCGCGGTCTGAGGCCCGGCATGGAACTGACACCAGAGGAAAAGCGGAAGCTCTCCCAGCGCAACTGGGCGATGGCCGGCATGCTCGTGGCCTTCGTCATTCTGGTTTTCGTGGTCACCCTTGTGAAGCTGGGCGACAGTATCGCCCAGCGCGCGATGTAGGAGGATGCACTGATGCGGAAGATGTCGCGTAATGACCGTGTCCTGGCGATGTGCATCGGCATGTTGTGTGCGATGCTGTCGCTGACGTACGCGTCGGTCCCGCTTTATCGCCTGTTCTGCCAGGTCACGGGCTTTGACGGAACGCCGATGCGGGCGATCGCCGCGTCAGGCGTGAGCTCCAGCCAGATGATCGAAGTCCGTTTTGATGCCAATATCGGACAGGGTCTGCCATGGGCGTTCAAGCCCGAGCAGAACTCCGTAAAGCTCCATCTCGGCGAAAACGGCTTCACGAATTACGTTGCACACAACGAATCCTCAAGCGAGATCGTCGGCACGGCGACATTCAACGTGACGCCACTCCTGGCCGCCAAGTACTTCAACAAGACCCAGTGCTTCTGCTTTGAACGTCAGCCGCTCAAGGCCGGAGAGAAAACCAAGCTTGGTGTGGCGTTCTATGTCGATCCGGCCATCGCAACCGATCCGGAAACGAAACACCTCAAGTCAATCACGCTCTCATACACATTCTTTCCAGCAAAAGGCGACACCACCGACGTCGCCGCATTGAAAACTCCGTAGGGGCCGTACCATGGCAAATGATCCAGTCAGACACGATTACCACCTCGTTGAACCAAGCGCCTGGCCGTTCGTCGGTTCGCTTGCTGCCTTCGTAACTGCGGTTGGTGCGATCGCCTATTTCCAGACGCTGAAGGGTGCAGCCCCGCTGTTCGGGGTGCTGTCGGGCCCCTGGCTGCTGATCATGGGTTTCGGCCTGCTGCTCTACACATTCTATGGCTGGTGGCGCGACGTCGTGAAGGAATCCGTGGTCAACCACGACCATACGCCCGTCGTGAAGCTGGGCCTGCGCTACGGCATGATCCTGTTCATCGCGTCTGAAGTCATGTTCTTCGTCGCGTGGTTCTGGGCCTATTTCAACGCAGCCCTCTTTCCCGCAGACGTCGGCCTTACCGGTTGGCCGCCGGCGAACGTCGCGACGTTCGATCCGTGGACACTGCCGCTTCTGAACACGCTGATCCTGCTGACCTCGGGCACGACCGTTACCTGGGCTCACCACGCGATCCAGACCGGCAACCAGAAGGATGCGGTGCGTGGTCTCGGCCTCACGATCGTGCTCGGCCTGATCTTCACCTGCGTGCAGGCCTATGAGTACTCCCACGCCCAGTTCGATTTTGCCGGCAATATTTATGGCGCCACGTTCTACATGGCGACGGGCTTCCATGGCTTCCACGTGATCGTGGGAACCATCTTCCTGTTCGTCTGCTTCCTGCGCGCCCGCGCCGGACACTTCACGCCGGAGCGCCACTTCGGTTTCGAAGCTGCCGCCTGGTACTGGCACTTCGTTGACGTGGTCTGGCTCTTCCTCTTCGCCGCCATCTACGTGTGGGGCGAAGGCGCCCACGTCGCTGGCGCCCACTAGCTTTCCGCGAACCCGCGGTTGAGGCTGCGGCAGATATTTTTCCTGCCGCAGCCCCCATAGCCTGATCGATCGGCTATACTCGCCGAAGGCCAGTCCGGCCCGTTGACAGGATCCCGATGCCCAACCAGCGTGTAGCCCCGTTATGGCGATCGGGTCTGCTGTGCCGCTGCCCCCGATGCGGGCTGGGAAGCCTGTATGCGTCCTACCTCAAGGTGACACCGCGATGCACGGTCTGCGCGCTTGACCTGTCCTTTGCCGAGCAGGGTGACGGTCCCGCCGTATTCGTCACTCTCATTGCCGGAGCCATCATCGTCGGCAGTGCCATGTTCGTCGAGTTGCGCTACACACCACCCTTGTGGGTCCATGCCCTGATCTGGGGGCCGCTGACCATCGCGCTGTGCCTCGGCCTCCTGCCGGTCTTCAAGGCCCTGCTGATCGCACTTCAGTATCGTTTCCGCCATGACGAGGGTCGCTGGGAATAATGCACTTTCGCCCGCTTCCAGGCCTCACGATCGCCGCCATCATCAGCCTCGCCATATTGCTGGTCCTCGGCACGTGGCAGATGCAGCGCCGTGCCGAGAAGCACGAACTGCTCGCCCAGATCGAACAGCGCCAGTCCATGCCCCCGGCACCGGCAGAGCTGATCCTCCCCGTCGGCGACTACGCGCTCTTCCGCCCCACGACTGCGACAGGCCTGTTCCTCAATGCATCCGAGTCCTACGTCATCGAATCGCGCGCCGACACGGGGCCAACGCGCCCCGGCTACCGCGTGCTCACGCCGTTCCGGTTCACAGGCGGTGACATCATCATTGTCGATCGCGGCTGGGTGCCCGCCGACCTGAAGGCGCCACACACGCGAAAGCAGGGACAGGTTGAAGGCCAGACCGAAATCGAGGGGTCCTTCAGGAAGCCCGCAGCGGGGTCATCCTTCACGCCGCCACCGGATCTGAACACCCGCACATTCTACGCACGCAGCACGCTCGACATCGCCCGCCAGGACGCGCTGACGCTGCGGACCCCGTTCGTGTTCGAAGCCACCTCGCGCGTGGAAGGCGGTCCGGAGCCTCTGCCCACCGCCGTCAAGATCCCCGACAACCACCTGAACTACGCCCTGACGTGGTATTCGCTCGCCGCCGTACTCGTCGCGATTTATCTGATCTATCACAAGCAGCAGGGGCGCCTGGGAACCCGAAAGCAATGAAATTCATTTCCACGCGCGGCGCGTCGCCCGCGATTTCATTCGAGGATGTGCTTCTGTCGGGACCAGCGCCCGATGGCGGTCTCTACATGCCGGAGACGTGGCCCGCGCTCGATTTCCGTCGCCTGCGCGGCAAGCCTGATCTCAGCTACGCGGTGCTCGCGGGAACGGTACTCGCCCACTTCGCCGGCAACCCCGCCTGGTTCGAGGCGATCGACCGGACGACGAAGCAGGCCTACGCGCGCTTTGACGATCCGCGTGTCGCGCCATTGCGCCCGCTGGGTGATCACCGCTGGCTGCTGGAACTCTTCCACGGCCCCACGCTGGCCTTCAAGGATTTCGCGCTTCAGGTACTTGCGCCACTCATGAATGAAGCGCTCGCGCGCAAGGGACGGCGGGCGCTGGTCATTGCAGCCACCTCCGGCGACACGGGAGCCGCTGCCGTGCACGCGATCTCCAACCAGCCGCACATCGACCTGATCGTCCTCCACCCGAAGGGCCGCATTTCGGATGTCCAGCGCCGGCAGATGACGACCACGACCGCGCCGAACATCCGCAACATCGCCGTCGAAGGCACATTCGATGACGCGCAGGCGATGGTGAAGGCCGCCTTTGCCGATCATGCCTTCGCCGCGCGGCACGGCCTCGCAGCCATCAACTCGATCAACTGGGTCCGCATCGCAGCACAGGCGGCTTACTACGTGTCGTCGCAGATGGCACTGGATCGCCCCAACGTGTCGTTTTCGGTTCCGACCGGAAATTTCGGGGACGCCTTCGCCGGCTACGTGGCGAGAAAGATGGGCAGCCCCATCGGCCGCATCATCATCGCCACCAACATGAACGACATCGTGGCACGGGCGATCAACACCGGGACCTATGCGCGCGGCACCGTCCACGCGACGGTCTCGCCAGCCATGGACATCCAGGTCTCCAGCAATTTCGAGCGCCTTCTGTTCGAGTTCCACGGACGTGACGCAGTCCGTACCCGCGCCCTGATGGGATCCTTCGAGCAGTCAGGTTCGCTCACCATCGACGAGCCGGTTGTCGCAGAGATGCGCAAGGTTTTCGCTGCGAATGCCGTTACCGAAGCCGAAACAGTGGCCACGATGAAGCTCGTCCACCAGAAGACCGGCCTGCTGCTCGATCCGCACACGGCCGTGGGCCTGACGGCGACCCGCATTGCGGGCCCCGAGGAAGACGTGGTGACGCTTGCCACGGCCCATCCCGCGAAGTTTCCCGATGTCGTCAACCTGGCGACGGGCACAAAGCCGGACCTGCCGGAGCGCATGCAGTGGATCAATACTGCAACCGAGCGTTGTGACACCTTGCCTGCCGACATCGCCGCCCTGCGGTCCTACATTGAAGGCAAGCCCTTCTCCCACTGAGAAGCGCAGAAACGGGCCGCATAATTTCCTCCCGCGGACCCATGAAAACCGCAGGTCAATGCTCTATGTAAGGGCGACCCGAACTGAAAGGTCCAGCGATTGCCCCCGTCCATTACCCGGCTTGAGAATGGTTTGACTGTCATCACCGACCAGATGCCCCATCTGGAGTCGGCAACCGTGGGCGTGTGGGTGGGCGCAGGCGCGCGCAACGAAACCGAGCACACGAACGGCATCGCCCACATGCTCGAGCACATGGCGTTCAAGGGAACGGCACGGCGCACGGCGCGCGGCATCGCCGAGGAAATCGAACGCGTCGGTGGTTTCATCAACGCCTATACCGCGCGCGAGCAGACGGCTTACTACGCCCGCGTCTTGCGAGACGACGTGCCGCTCGCCGTCGATATCCTGGCCGACATCCTCCAGAATTCGACCTTCGACCTCGAGGAGCTCGAGCGCGAGAAGGGCGTCGTGATCCAGGAGATCGGGCAGGCCGAAGACACGCCCGATGACGTGATCTTCGACCATCTCCAGCACCAGGCGTATCCCGCCCAGCCCCTCGGCCGCCCGATCCTCGGCAGCGAGGAACGCGTGCGCTCCTTCACGCGCGAGACGCTGGTCGGCCAGATCTCGACGTACTACCGCGCGCCGGCGATGCTGCTGGTGTCGGCCGGTGCTGTCGATCATGACACGATGGTTGAACTCGCACGCAGGCATCTCGGCAAGCTGCCGGGCGGCGCAGCCCCCGAAGCAGCCGCAAGCACCTATGCGGGTGGCGAGTTTCGCGACGCCCAGGACCTCGAGCAGGCGCACATCGCGCTGGCGTTCCGCGGCTTCCATGCGCGCGACGAGGAACTCTACGCGATGCAGGTCTACTCGACCGTTCTGGGAGGCGGCATGTCCTCGCGCCTGTTCCAGGAAGCGCGTGAAATGCGCGGCCTATGCTATTCCATTCAATCCTTCGGTTCGAGCTACACCGACACCGGCCTCTTTGGCGTCTACGCTGGCACCAGTGCGAAGGACGCACCCGAGCTCGTCAACGTCATTGCGGGCGAGATGAAATCGCTGGCGGGTGCAGCCGGCGAAGACGAGGTGCTGCGCGCCAAGGCGCAGATCAAGTCAGGACTTCTCATGGGCATGGAGCAATGCTCCGCGCGCTGCGAGCACATGGCCGCGCAGTACCTGACCTTCGGTCGCCTCTTCGAGTCGAGTGAGCTGATCGCGCGCATCGAGGCCGTCGATGCGAACGCCGTCGCGCGCATCGGGGCCAAGATCCTCGCATCCGGCCCCATGTCGATCGCCGTGCTGGGGCCGGCGGGTGAGTTGGGTTCGTACGACCGAATTGCATCGCGGTTTGCTTGAAATGGCGTTGCGCTCAGCCTTGTCCCGGAACAGGAGCACGTTCACCGTCGAAGGTGTGCGTGTGCGCCTCCGCTGCCCGCAGGCAACGGACTACCTGCAATGGGCAACCGTGCGCGATGAAAGCCGGGAGCACCTCGTTCCGTGGGAACCGACCTGGGCCCCGGATGAACTCTCGCGCGAGTCCTGGCGTCGCCGCCTGCGCCGCTACCAGCAGGCCGAGCGCGACGGCGCGGCCCACATGTTTTTCATTTTCTCCGGGATTTCAAACGACCTCGTCGGCGGCCTTCAGCTGTCGAACATCCGGCAGGGAATCGCGCAGTCAGCCGCGACGATGGGCTACTGGATCGGCCAGCGTTATGCAGGGCAGGGCCTGATGTCGGACGCCGTGACGGCGGTGCTTCGTCATGGCTTCGGCCGCCTCGGATTTCACCGCATCGAGGCCGCCTGCCTGCCGTCCAACACGGCCTCGCGGCGGGTGCTGCAGAAGTGCGGCTTTACGGCCGAGGGAACGGCCCGCAAATACCTGAGAATCAATGGCGAATGGCAGGACCATTTGCTATTTGCCATCATCGCAGGGGACCCCATCCCCACACCCAAGTTTAGGGATTGAATCAGATGAATCAGAGCAAGCCGTCCAAATCCTGGTGGCAACGCCAGACCACACTGACAAAGGCGTCTATCGGCGGCGGTGCGGTCTGCATACTATTGACCCTCGCGATTTTCGGGCCAGGCGGACTTCTGTCCGGCCTGACCAGCCCGTCGGAAATAGAAGCAACAACGGAAGAAAACGTTCTTCCCGATTTTAACCAGCAGGAGGCTGAAGTGCCCGCAGAACTTAGCAAGGAATTGAACGAGGCCTTCCTCGTTGACAACGGCAAGAAGGACGGCGTCTCGATCACGGAGACCGGGCTTCAGTTCCGCAGCCTCAAGAGCGGATCGGGCAAGGCGCCGGGACCGACGAGTGTGGTGACGGTCCACTACACGGGCAAGCTCATCAACGGAAAGAAGTTCGACTCGTCCGTAGGCGGAGAACCCATCAGCTTCCCGCTGAACCGGGTCATTCCCGGCTGGACGGAAGGCCTGCAGCTCATGAAGGAAGGCGAGACTGCCGAGCTCGTGATCCCGCAGGAACTGGGCTATGGCGCGCGTGGCGCCCCGGGCGCCATTCCGCCCTACCAGACCCTGGTCTTCGAAGTTGAACTGATAAAGGTACAGTAACCTCCCTTAAGCACCGGGATTGCGGCCCCCCGTCAGGCGGCCGCAATCCCGGCTTATTTCGTTTCATCCAGCCGCGGCATGTTGTTGTTTCATTAACCGCAAGATCATGGGTCATGCCGTATAAGGGGTGGCCCGGTAACTGGATCAACTGACGACATCGTCCTGTGCCTCATGTTCTCCGCGTTATGGATCAGGAATTGAAGACGTGGCGCAGGCCGCTGCTTCCCGGTCTGTGGCTGCTGGCACGACTGGCGATACTGCTTTCCCTTTGCCTTCCGGCGATCTCCACGACAGCATTCGCCGCAGCGCCAATCCGGATCGAACGCAACGTCTCTGATGTAACCCCCTGGCTCGAGCCCTATGTGCCCGCAGAACCGGGCGCAGAGGACCCGCCCGCCGCGAAAGGCAAGTGGAGTTCGCTCGAGATCGTCAATCCCAAGAAGGACGTGCTTCATCGCATCATCACGATCGATGCCAGCGGTGGCGGCATCCTTCGTTTCCTCGCTGTTGGCGGCCGGCATCAAGTCACCGCGGTTCAGGCCGTCGGAGAGGGCGCCCGCATCGACATGATCTCGCTCGATGGCGGAACCGCTGCCGAACTGCATCTCGACCCCTTTGCCAAGGCGCGCTTCGGCGTGCAGGTCGATGGCACCGGGGCGTCTGCCGTGTGGCAGTTCTGGAAGCCTGCAGCGCTGGCCGCCAGCAAGCGCAACGAGACCCTGGTGATGGGCCTTCTGTCAGGCGCGTTGCTGGTGATGATTGCGTGGCTGTCCGGACTGGCCGTCCTGCGCAACTCGTCTGAGCCGGGGTGGGCAGCCTTTGCCCTGACCTGTCTTGTCGTCCTCATTCTCGGGCAGAGCATCATCACGCTACCCACACAGGTACTTGTCATGACGGGTGCGGCGCTCTTCGCATCGACCCTGCGCTACCTGAACGCCCACCTGCACTGGAACCATTTCAGGCCCGGCATGTCGGTGCTGTTTGATGGCTTTTCGTTTGCCCTGCTCGGCTTTGCCGGCATTGCAGCTGCCGGGGTGACATATGCGTGGCCCGTCCTCGCGGGGCTGATCTTTGTGTGCCCCGCCCTGGCCGGCATCATCGCCGTGATTGATGCGCGCCGCTTCGGGGCCAGGGCGAGGGCCCTGCTGCCCGGCATCGCCATCCTGACCCTCGCTGCCATGCTGCCCCTGATGCTCCCGGCGGAACTCATCGAGCTCGTGCCGAACTTCCAGCTGTTCAATGACGCAATCCTGACGGCCGGTGCGCTCGCGCTGAGCTTCGGCGCAGCCGCCCCTCCCGAGCCCGAACTCGACGAAGCCTCGCGCGAGCAGCTGTCCGAAGAAGGTCGCAAGGCACGCGAGGCGGAATATCGCTATGCGTTGGGCCTCGCTGCCGCGCACCAGGGCCTGTGGGACTGGAACTTTGAAACGGACGCGCTGTTCCTCTCGCCATCTGTCGAAGCAATCCTCGGCCTCGACTCCGGTGCGCTGGGAACGTCCGAACGCAAATGGGCCGACCTGATCCTCCCCGAAGACATCCAGATCTATGCCGACTCGCTGAATGCGCATCGCCGCCAGGGCAACTCGTCTTTCACGCTGGAAGTCCGCATGCGCCACGCCAAGGGCGGCTTCCGGTGGGTGCAGCTGCGCGCCAGCTGCGTGGCAGACTCGAAGGGCAAGGCCATTCGCTGCATCGGCGTGGTGAGCGACATCACGGCCCGCAAGAACCAGGAAGTGCAGAAGCCGGCAGACGATGCCACGGATGCTGCAACCGGACTCATGCAGCGCAACACGTTCCTCAAGCGTCTCGATGGCATGCTGGCCGGCATGAAGAGCGGCAAGTCACGTCGCCATGGCGCGGTTCTCGCGATCGACGTGGACCGCGTGCGCGCCGTGACCGACAGCATGGGACACGATGCCGGTGACAGGTTCCTGTCCCAGATCGCCCGCCGCCTGGACCATGCCGTGGGACCGGATGACGCCGTGGCCCGGTTGGGAAGCGAGGAGTTCGCCGTCCTTGCGCTTGGCAGCCAGGGTGATGAAGACGGCGCGGGCGTCGCGCAGCGTATCCGCGATGCGCTGACCCAGCCTGTCACCGTGAGCGGCCGGGACATCTATCCGGCAGCTTCCATCGGGCTCGCCCTGATCGAGGCCGGACATCGCCAGGGCGGAGACGTGCTGCGCGAAGCCGAACTCGCCATGTACCACGCCAAGCGGGCAGGTCGCGGCGGCTTCGAGATCTTCCAGCCCCAGATGAAGCCGCGTTCGCCGGACCGCCTGAGCATGGACACCGACCTGCGCACGGCGCTGGAGCGCCAGCAGATTGAAATCCACTACCAGCCGATCATCCGCCTGGAAGACAATTCCATCGCCGGCTTCGAGGCGCTGATGCGCTGGCGTCATCCCCAGCGTGGCATGCTTTCGCCGGCAGATTTCATTCCGCTTGCCGAGGAGACGGGGCTGATCGTCCCGCTCGGCAGCTACGCCGTGGAGCGTGCCGCCGTCGAGCTGCGCCGCTGGCAGACATCATTCCCGATGCGCGATCCGATCTTCTGCAGCGTGAATGTGTCCGCGCGCCAGCTGCTGCGTGACGAGTTCTTTGACGACGTCATCAACATCCTCGACCGCCAGCAGCCCGCGCGCCTGACGTTGAAGCTCGAACTGACCGAGAGCGTCATCATGCAGAACCCCGAATCCATGGCGGAGTCGCTGGCGCATCTCAAGGAAGCAGGCGCCGGTCTTGCGCTGGATGATTTCGGCACCGGCTTCTCGTCGCTGGCTTACCTGCAGCGCTTTCCGTTCGATACCGTCAAGATCGACCGCAGCTTCATCACCGACATGGCGCACAACGACGAAACACCGGTCGTGCTGCGCTCGATCATCCGCCTCGCGCACGATCTCGACATGTCTGTCGTGGCCGAGGGCGTCGAGACCCAGACCGAGGCATCGAGCCTGCGGGCACTTCAATGCGAGTTTGCGCAGGGCTTCCTGTTCGGCGCACCGATGACGGCGACCCAGGCGTTCAACTACATCTCTTCAAGAATGAGACCGGCACCGGCACCGCGCGGTCTGCCGCGTCCGGGTGGTGGATCAGGCCCGTCCCGTGTCCCGCGAAAGCTGTGAGGGCGTAATGCCCAGTTTGCGGATGCCGTGTTCCCACTTGTTCTGGTAGTGATGGCCGAACAGCAGGTAGTCATCCGGCGGGCAGGTCAGCCAGGCATTGCGACGGATCTCGTTTTCAAGTTCACCCGCACCCCAGCCGGCATAACCGAGTGCCAGCATGGATGCCTTCGGGCCGCGTCCTTCGGCGATCTCCTTCACGACGTCGACAGTTGCCGTCAGGCCGAGGTTGAGGCCAGCCAGTTGGCCAACCTTCATCGTGCTCGGGCCGGCCGTGTATTCGCCCGAATGCAGGACAAAGCCGCGACCGGTTTCCACCGGACCACCAAACTGGACGGGGATCCCCTCGATGCGGCGCGCAGGCGGCATGATCCGCAACTGGCGCAGGAGTTCCGCAAAAGACATGTTGCCGACGAGCTTGTTCAGGACCAGGCCCATGGCGCCGCGCTCGGAGTGGGCGCATAGGAAGATTGTCGCCTGCTCCATCTTCGGGTCGGGCATGTTGGGCATGGCAATGAGGACCTGGCCTTCAAGGTACCCTGTCGCCGGACGCTTTGGCTGCCGTGATTTGCCGAAAAATCCCATGTCGCGATTGTAAACTGCTTCGTCTTGAGCGGGAAGCCCGGTAACCAGCATTTTGTCGGAATCCTGCAACTTTTTCTCACGGAATTTTGACCACGTGCATGACGATTTCATTGCCACCGGTGGCAATCCATTCAGTAGACTGACGGTTCCATGAAGTGCACGGACTATACCCTCGTTTGTCTTTCGTTCCTGCTCGCGGGTGCCGCGACAGCGGGAGACTTTGCATCGGCGTGGAAGCCAGCCGGAGATTCAAACAGCCGTATCATCCTGGAAGCGGACGCGCTGGCGGCGACAGGAACCAATCGGGCAGGCGTGCAGATCCGGCTCGGCGACGGCTGGTGGACATACTGGAGAGCCCCCGGATCGTCCGGCATTCCTCCGGTGTTCGACTGGACAGGCTCGAAGAATATTCTTGGAAAACCGGAACTTAAGTGGCCTGTCCCGCGGCGGACGATTGCCTATGGCGAGCCGCTGAACCTCTACCGCGACGAAGTCGTGTTCCCGGTGGAGTTCCGGGCACTCGATCCCGCGAAGCCCGTGAAGCTGAGCCTGCGCCTGACCTACGGCATCTGCCGCAACGTATGCGTGCCGGCATCCGTGAACCACGAACTGGCGATCGCGCCGTCGACGACGGGCAAGCGTTCCCGCTCGGCGTCTAACGTGCGTTTGATTTCGACCTACGCCAACCAGCAGCCATCGTCCGATCCTTTATCCACAGGTTTCGAGATCCAGGAAGTCTGGGAAACACATCACCAGAACGTGGCCCGGATCGGTGTGAGGCTGCAGGGCCTGCCGTCGACCCGTCGCCCCTTCATGCTGGTGGAGGGGCCGGGGATATTCCAGGCATCTGAGGTCGTACCGCGTCGCATGGCTGACCCGAAGCAGGTATCGGTGAACCTCACCTTGGGCAAAAGCGCCACCATCAGGCGCCTCACGGGAAAGCGGCTTCGCATAACCATTGTCGACGGCAGCCGCGCGCTGGAGCAGATCTGGGTCGTCGGTGCGGCCGGGAGTTCGGCTGCCGGCACGGGACTGACCCCGGTCGCGACAACCACGGACATCCCTCAGCCCTAACCCATTTGGGGGAATTGCGGCCTGCCTCAGCGACCTTCCCTTGGGCGGTCGGATCGCCTACATGAACGCCAACTTCATTCCGCCGCAACGCAAACAGAGGCCAGACAATGACAATCAAGGTTGGAGAAAAGGTTCCTTCGGTCACGCTCATGCACATGACCGACAAGGGTCCGGCACCCGTCACCACGGATGAGCTCTTCTCGAAGAAGAAGGTTGTCCTCTTCGCGCTTCCCGGCGCCTTTACGCCGACCTGCTCGGCGCGTCATTTGCCGGGCTACGTCGAGCACATTGCCGACTTCTCGAAGAAGGGCGTCGATGCTGTCGTGTGCCTGTCCGTGAACGACGCGTTCGTCATGGGCGCCTGGGGCAAGGCGCAGAATGCCGATGGCAAGGTGCAGATGCTCGCCGACGGCAACGGCGAGTTCACGAAGAAGCTGGGCCTCGAAATGGATGCTTCGAAGTTCGGCATGGGCGTGCGCAGCCAGCGTTACGCCGCCGTGATCGAGGACGGCGTCGTGAAGAATCTGGAAGTGGAAGAGCCGGGCGCTTTCAAGGTGTCGGCAGCTGACCACGTTCTCGGCCTGCTCTGATAGGGCACGCCACGTCGTCAACGAATGCAAACCCCCGGCAGCTTGCCGGGGGTTTTTTGTTTTGCTGGTACTTCAGGCGCCCGGAACGGCTGCGCGGGCCAGCGCGTCAGCGAGCTCGTTCAGTTCGTGACCATTATGTCCCCGAACCCAGCGCCACGAAATCTTGTGCTCGCCACAGGCCGCATCAAGCCGCTGCCAGAGGTCGACATTCTTGACGGGCTTGCGGTCAGCTGTCTTCCAGCCCTTGACCTTCCAGCCCTTGATCCACTTCGTGATGCCGTCCTTCAGGTACATGCTGTCCGTGTGGAGATGGACTTCGCAGGGACGCTTCAGCGCTTCAAGCGCGGCGATGGCGGCCATCAGCTCCATGCGGTTATTGGTGGTCAGCTTCTCGCCACCGGACACCTCACGGCGCGAGTCCTTGAACAGCAGGATGGCGCCCCAGCCGCCAGGCCCCGGATTTCCGGAGCAGGCACCGTCCGTGTAGATCTCGACATGGTTCATTCGGGCCATCCATAGGCGGCAGCGCCAGTGGCGCCCTGGTGAAAACGGAGTTTGGTCACGTACTCGATCGGATCCTTGACGGTGACGAGCGCATTCGGCTCGCGGTGGATCCAGTCATAAAGGCGCGTCAGCAGGAAACGCAGGGCAGCGCCGCGCGCCAGTGTCGGCAGCGCCGCGACTTCCGATCCCGTGAGCGGGCGCACCGAGCGATAGCAACTCAGCAGCGCACGTCCCTTGGTGATGTTGTAGGCGCCATCAGGCTCGAAGCACCAGGCATTCAGCGCCACGGCAATGTCATAGGCGAACGCGTCATTGCAGGCGAAATAGAAATCGAAAACGCCGCTCACGCGCCCGTTCATGAAGAACACGTTGTCCGGGAACAGGTCGGCGTGGATCAGTCCTTCCGGCAATCCCGTGGGCCAGCGCTGCTCCAGCAGCTTGACCTCCGCGCTGATCGTCTGGGCAAGGCCCATGTGGACGGTATTGGCGCGGGGCTCGCAGGCCTTCACGAGCGTCTTCCAGCCCTGCACCGAAAGCGCATTCGGCCGATGGAGGAGATAGTCGTGACCGGCAACATGCAGGCGCGCGAGGGCGGCTCCCAGCTCACCGCATTGCTGCGCGTCCGGCTTGCGCGGCGAGAGCCCGCTGAGGAATGTCACGATCGCCGCTGGCTTGCCGTTCAGCAGGCGCCAGGGCTTTCCGTCACGCGCCCGGACGGGCAGCGGGCAGGGAATGCCCCGTGCCGAGAGATGCTCCAGCAGCCCCAGGAAGAACGGCAGGTCCTCTTCCCGCACGCGCTTTTCGTAGAGCGTCAGGAAATACGAGCCCTTCTCCGTGCGCAGGAAGAAGTTCGAGTTCTCGACCCCTTCGGCAATGCCCTTGAACGCAAGCACCGGACCGAGGTCGAACGCCTCGAGGAAAGCCTGCAGGTCGGTGTCGGTAACGTCGGTATATACGGCCATGCCCGGCGTCATAAAGCGCTTCGCCGGAAAGTACAAATGCCCCGCGCAACCCGCGTGAACGGTTAGTTGTTCAGGAGTGCGCGCGGCAACCTGAACTGGACGGTCTCGCGTGCGGTCTCGGTTTCCTCGACCGTTACGTCATAGCGCGAACGGAACGCGTCGATCACTTCCTGGATGAGGACATCGGGCGCCGAGGCGCCGGCGGTCAGGCCAACCACGCGGGCGTCTCCGATCATGCTCCAGTCAATGTCCGATGCGCGCTGCACCAGCGACGACCGTTTCACCCCGGCACGTGAGGCAACCTCCACGAGTCGCATGGAGTTCGACGAGTTCGGGGCCCCGATGACGAGCACGACGTCAGAGCGCGGCGCGATCGCCTTCACCGCTTCCTGCCGGTTCGTGGTGGCGTAGCAGATGTCTTCCTTGTGCGGCCCGGCGATCTCGGGGAAGCGGCGGCGGAGCAAGTTCACGATCTCGGCCGTGTCATCGACCGACAGCGTGGTCTGGGTGATGTAGGCGAGCTTCGACGGTTCGCGGGCCTCGAACGATTCGGCATCCTGCGCCGTTTCGATCAACCGCACGGCACCGGGCGGCAGTTGTCCCATCGTGCCGATGACTTCCGGATGCCCCGCGTGACCGATGAGGATGATTTCAAGGCCGGCCGCATGGTGACGCTCGGCCTCGACGTGCACCTTCGATACAAGCGGGCAGGTTGCATCCAGCGCAAGCAGTCTCCGGTCACGTGCATGTGCGGGAACCGACTTGGGGACGCCATGGGCGGAGAAGACAACCGGCGCACCCTCGGGGACCGCATCGAGTTCCTTCACGAACACGGCGCCCTTCTGCTCAAGCCCTTGAACGACATAGCGATTGTGGACGATCTCGTGCCGCACATAGACCGGCGCGCCATACTTCTCGAGCGCGCGTTCGACGATCTGGATGGCCCGGTCGACGCCGGCGCAGAAGCCACGCGGCGCAGCGAGCAGGATGGTCAGGGGGCGCTTGGACACAGGGTTCACGATGCCATTCGGGTATCAAGGGTTGCAGGGCAGGCCGATGCACAAACATAAGGGGCCTGACACCAAAATACCATGCGGCGCGATTCGTTTTGGTGCGTAGTAGACGTGACAAAAATCACCTTTTAGGGTCAGCGCTGTTTAATCCCCATCCCCGCATGCAGGACACGATGCGTACCATGTCCAGATCCGCTCTCATCGCCGCAGGCCTCGCGCTTGCCATCACCGCCACCGTCGCCCACTCGAAGTCGCAGGCCCGCGCTGGTGCGTGTCCCTCGATCTCGATCCTGGCAGATGCCGCGCGCCTCGCGCTCGTGCAGTCAGGCAAGGTCGACCTCAAGGCCGAGATCGTGACCCCGGAACTGGACTGCTCCGTCTCCGGCTCGACCGCCAAGTCGAACATGAGCTTCATGGTGAAAAGCGCCATCGCCCCCGAAGCATCCGTGGGCGCCCGCACGGTTCCCTACTTCGTCGCCGTGATCTCGAACGGCCAGGTGATCGAAAAGAAGATCTTCGAACTCAATCTGCCCTTCGCCGGCAGCGACCGTCAGGTCTTCGTCAAGGAAACCATCGCCCGCATCGACATCCCGATCGCCAGCGGCAAGCAGGCCGAAGACTATTCGGTGACCATCGGCTTCCAGCTGACGGAAGAGCAGGTCGCCTACAACCGCACCGCCGCGAAGTAGTTAGCAGGCTCCTCACCCGTCTCGCTGCTGTCGCAGCGATCCACCCTCTCCACCGAGTGGAGAGGGGCAAGCTAAAACACTAGCCCTTCTCCACAAGGTGGAGAAGGTGGCACGCCGCACCTCAGTGCGGCGTGACGGATGAGGACAGCACTTCGGGCGTAGTCACTGGCTCAAACTCGCCTCCTCACCAACCCATTCCCAATGCCAGGGCTCGAACACATAGTTCACGAAGCCATACCGGTGCGCATTCTCGACCAGCCAGCGATAGGTCGGCGTGCGCGAGAGGAACAGCCGGTTCTCGTTGGCTGAATCAACCGGACCATGACCCGGCGCTGCGCCCACATAGAGATCAACCGCCGTCCCCGTGCGATGGGCCGAGCACTTGGCCTTCGCGATGCCATTGCAGCGCCCTCCGGCACACTTGGCAGCGTCATAGGCGGGCGAGCGATACGCGGACACGACGGTCAGCATGTGCCTGTCACGCGCGATGCGGGGATCGGCAGCACGCGCATCGGCCACCATGCGGCGCAGGCTCGCAAGCGCCTGGCGCTCGAGTTGCCCCTTCTTGCCCATCCAGCCTTCCGTCGGGCGGATGTCGGCCAGCCTGTGCTCCGCAACCGGCGGCGGACAGGATCCCGGTTCAAAGTTTGCGATGAACGGGCGGGCCTTCTGCCAGCGCGCCTTGAGCGCCGCGAGCGTCCCCTCGGTCACGGCCCCCGATGGGGAAAGACCATGACGCGCCTGCCATCGGGCAAGCGAAGCGGCAAAGCGCGGCGTATGCGGCGCACAGCGCGTGCCGATGGTCGCCGCCACTTGAGGCGCATAGACCTGCCATCCCTGCTCGGGCCGCCCAAACGGCGCCAGCGGCGCGTCGGTCAGCGTCTCGGCATTGCGCAGCGACGCCATGACATGCAGCGGGCTGGCCTCGCAGCCCTGGCCGAAGGTGGCGGCCTTTTCACCGGCGACGAACGAAAAGAAGAAGCTCGCGCTGATCAGCGTGGCAAAGAAGGATTCCATGCAGGCTCCACAGTCGAATGAACATCCGTGTTGCCCCAGGCGCCTCCGGTTGGTCGTAGCCACGTACCAGCCCGCAAGCGCGAATCCCGCCACGGCTTTTCTAGGTGGATTTCAGCGCGTCGCTCAGTGAACTCCGCGCAAGGATTGAATTCCGCGACGGCGCGTCTGCGGGTTAACGTTGAAGCGGCGCGCGCGTGCGCGTCGAACGGGCAGGAGGGCCGTACTTCTGCGACCAAACGGCGGCGCGCTCAACCTCCGGGTTCCCTTTCTGCCCCAGCCGCGCTAAACCCGCCGCCATCATGGCAGCCCTCACAAAAATCCTTTCCGATCTCGTCGCCGACGCCTTCCGCGCGGAAGGCCTCGACCCCGCGCACGGCCACGTCACGACGTCCGACCGTCCCGACCTCGCGCAGTTCCAGTGCAACGGCGCGCTCGCCGCCGCGAAGGCCGCAAAGGCCAACCCGCGTGCGATCGCCGAGAAGATCATGGCGCGCCTGCAGACGGACGCGCGCTTTTCGAAGCTCGAGATTGCCGGCCCGGGCTTCATCAACCTGAGCCTGACCGACGCAGCGATTGCCGCCCATACGCGCGCGCTGCGCAATGACCCGCGCTGCGGCGTCCCTGAAACAGAAACGCCGAAGACCATCATCATCGACTACGGTGGACCGAACATCGCCAAGACGATGCATGTGGGCCACCTGCGCTCGCTCATCATCGGCGACGCGCTGAAGCGCCTCCATCGCTTCGTCGGCGACAAGGTGATCGGCGACGTGCATTTTGGCGACTGGGGCCTGCAGATGGGCCAGCTCATCACCGAGCTCAAGCTTGAACAGCCGAACCTTCCATATTTCGACGAGAACAACCGCGGACCATTCCCGAACACCTCGCCCGTGACGATGGATGAACTCGAAGTCCTCTATCCGCGCGCCTCGGCCGCGTGCAAGGCCGACCCCGCACGCCTCGACGAAGCCCGCAAGGCGACAGCCGAACTCCAGGCCGGCCGCCCGGGCTACCGCGCGCTCTGGGAACATTTCCGCGGCGTCTCCTTCGAAGGCGTGCGACGCGAGTTCGGCGCGCTCGGCGTCGAGTTCGACTGGTGGAAGGGCGAAAGCGACGTCGACCACATCGTCGCGCCCATGGTGGCCGACCTGAAGCAGCGCGGCTTCGCCGTGGAAAGCGAAGGCGCCCTCGTCGTGCACATCACCGAGCCGACGGACAAGAAGGAACTGCCCCCGCTCATCGTGCAGAAGACGGATGGCGCCGCGCTCTACGAAACAACCGACCTCGCGACGATCATCGACCGCGTGAAGACGGTGAACCCCGACCTGATGCTCTACGTCGTCGGCCAGCCGCAGCACGACCACTTCGAGAAAGTCTTCCGCGGCGCCAGGAAGACAGGCCTCGCCGGCAAGGCCGAGCTCGAGCACGTCGGCTTCGGCACGGTCAACGGCCCCGACGGCAAGCCCTTCAAGACCAGGGCCGGCGGCGTGGTGAAACTCAACGACCTGATCGAGCAGGCCAGGCAGGAAGCCCTCGCGCGCCTGAACGAGTTCAACCTCGCGCAGGATTACCCCGAAGCCGAACGCCAGGAAATCGCCCGCAAGGTCGGCCTCGCCGCCATCAAGTTCGCCGACCTCTCGAACCACAGGCTCACGAACTACATCTTTGATTTGACGCGCTTCACGAGGTTCGAAGGCGAAACCGGCCCCTACCTCCAATACGCCGCCGTGCGCATCAAGAGCCTCCTGAAAAAAGCAGAAGCCCAAGGCGTTTCCGGCAGCCGCGCGACCACGTCAGTTTCCTCCCCCGCGAAGTCGGGGGAGGGGGACCATCGCGCAGCGATGGTGGAGGGGGCCACACTCTCCGACCCCGAACGCGCCCTCCTGCTAGCCCTCGACCGCCTCCCGCACACCATCGACCAGGCCATAACAAAGCGCGCCCCCAACATCCTCTGCGCCTTCGCCTTCGAACTCGCCCAGTCCTTCAGCCGCTTCTACGCCGCCCACCACATCCTGAGCGAAGAAAACGAAACCCTGAGATCCAACCGCCTCGCCACCTGCCGCCTTGCATTGCGAGAGTTGGAAACGCTGCTGGACCTGCTTGGGATCGAGGTGCCGGAGAGGATGTGACGCGGTAGCGTGGCTCACAGCGCGCATCGCTGCAAATCATTCGGGCTGAATCATGTTTGTGCAGACGGTCGATGCGGCACCCTTGAGTTCAGCGTCAATGGGAACCACTCCCTCCATGGTCAGGGCGGGGTTCCGTCTCAATCGCTTTCTTGAATTTTTCAGCCTTGTTCTCGCTCTCACGCTGGTTGGCACCTGGCGTTTCGAAATGGGCTCCATGCAACACCAATCTTGACTTGTAGCTGCCTTCTTCAAGCACGACAATGACGGGCGGGGTCAGTTGGCTGCCGAACCACGGCTTCAATTCCTCTTTAGCTGTCTCGAATTCCTGCAGCGTCACCTTGACTTCCGGCGTTCGCGCAAAGACGGCAACAAAGCGGTCTCCCAGCGAGCGCACCACCAAACCCTTCTCGGTGTAGTCATAGCTCACCGGAAGATTTCCAAAATGGATCATGTCCGACTTGGGCTTCATGACGCTTCCAAAGGAGGCATCATCTTCAAGCGTCTTCGGGTCTTCGAAGCGCACACTTCCGCGCAGGGAGCGAAGTGCGCCCGAAAATTCAAGAAGGGCGAGCAAGCTGACGGCGAGTATTGCAGCTGTAACCGACTTTGTTCCGGTTGTACCTAGCGCCGAGTTCAGGAACGCGGTGACAGAGTGGAATTGTTCGCCCTGGGTGTCGGCCCATTCAAGCAGCCAGCCCGCACCGAGGTAGCACAGCAGGAGAAAGGCAACGGTTGAACAAGTCCAGAAGAGTGTCGAAACGAAATTACGAAATGTGAGATGCCATGACTTGCTCTTGGCATCCAGCTTGTCTAGGAGGGGCGACTTCTTGCCAATTTTTCGGCTTACGCTGAACATCTCCGTCGTGTGACCGCGATCCGTCACATGAAGGTCGTTCAGCTTGATGCCACTGGGTCCCGCCACGCTGATCAGTCCCCGGAAGACGCGCAAGCGGTTGCACGCGACGCTGCCAAAGTTGGCGCTGCTGCAAAACAGAATGGTCTGTTGGTCGTGGCGTAAAACATATGCGTCGTCAGTTTTCTTTCGCGCGAAGCGCTGTGCCCGTCACGGTTGTTCCCGCGCTGAATGTCCCCGCCCCCCGGCTGGTTCGCTTGATTAGAGATGTGGCGTCCCGGATTGGCAATGTGCCCTTGTCAATCCAAGGATGATTCCAAGCGGCGCCGTACGCAAACGACACGAAAATCCCGTCAAGCAAGAAGGCGGCTCAGCCAAATCTCCTGACCGGCGACTTCTTTGCCCCTGTCAGGCGCACCAGAATCCCCTCGGATCGCCTCTTGAGTGTGCGCCCACCCCTGGGAAATGCGCCCCAAACCCCCAGATTTACCCAACCCGCCGCGTTGACTTGGGTCACCGGCCCCGCCACGATCCCCCCACCTCCCAGACCCGCCGTGAAGGCGCTGTTCGGGCTGGCCATACATTCGACCCTCTGCGGAAGAGTGCGCCGCGCCGCCGCCCGAAGGGCGGAGGCCAAGCGCCGCCGAAGGAGCAACCGCCCTGGAATCTCTCAGGCACCCGGGACCGCAAAGGCGATGACAGTCTGGAAAGCGAAGACGCGGGCCCAACCGGCGCGCAGGCTTCCACCGACGGGGTAGGCAAGGCGCACCACATCTGGGCAGCGTCCCGCGAAATCTCTCAGGTCCTCATGACAGACAAGGGCACGACAGCAACGGAATGGCGCCATGCAGGCGTCGATCCGGTGACAGCGTGCAAACCTTGACGTCGACAGGAAGGACCGCCCATGGCCGACCAGGCCAGTTCAGAAAATCTGAAGCGAACCCCGCTTTACGCGCTCAACGTCGAGCTCGGCGGCAAGATCGTGCCCTTCGCCGGCTACGAGATGCCCGTGCAGTTCCCGACCGGCATCCTGAAGGAGCACCTGCACACGCGCGCCAGCGCCGGCCTGTTCGACGTCTCGCACATGGGCCAGGCCATCCTGCATCTTGAAGGCAAAGGCGGTCACGACGAGATCGCCACCGCCTTCGAAACCCTGGTCCCCGGCGAACTCAAGACGCTGAAGCCCGGCCAGATCCGCTACACGCTGCTGCTGAACGACCAGGGCGGCATCCGCGACGACCTGATGGCCACGCGTCCCTTCGCACCGGAAGAAGCGGGGACACTGTTCCTCGTCGTCAATGCCGGCACGAAGGACGCGGACTTCGCGCATATCGCGTCCGCCCTGAAGGGCCGCGTGCGCGTCGAGCGTCTCGAGGACCGCGCGCTGCTCGCGCTGCAGGGCCCGAAGGCCTTTGAAGTGCTCGAGCGCATTGTTCCGGGCGTCGCGACGATGGGCTTCATGACCATGCGCAAGTTCCAGTGGGAGCGCCAGACGCTGTTCATCTCGCGCTCTGGCTATACCGGCGAGGATGGCTACGAAATCTCCGTACCCGGCGCGATGGCAACAGCCTTCGCCCGCGTGCTGCTGGCCGACAGCGCTGTCCTGCCCATCGGGCTCGGCGCGCGCGACAGCCTGCGTCTCGAAGCGGGCCTGTGCCTCTACGGGCACGACATCGACGAAGCAACGACACCCGTCGAGGCCGACCTCGTGTGGGCCATCGGCAAGCGCCGCAAACTCGAAAAGGGCTTCCCCGGCGATGCCCGCATCATGGACGAGATGTTCAACGGCGCGAAGCGTGTGCGCGTGGGCCTGAAGCCCGACGGCAAGGCTCCGGCGCGTGAAGGCGCCGAGATCGTCAACGCCGAAGGCACGGTCGTCGGCCGCGTCACCTCCGGCGGCTTCGGCCCCAGCGTGAACGGCCCCGTCGCCATGGGCTACGTGTCCCCGCAATACGCCAGGGACGGCACGGCGCTGGGCCTGAAGGTCCGCACGCAAGTTTTGCCCGCCCGCGTCGTCGCCATGCCCTTTGTCCCGAAGAGGTTCTACAAGGGATGAGAAGGAAGATTTCACGCAAAGTCGCGAACAGAAGAGAAAGCGCGAAAGAAGCGCATCTCTTCGGCGCGCAGCGCCTATTCCACGTTCGAGCAGGCGCCTGCGGCGCCGAAAAAGTTCATTTCTTCCTTTTCGCGTCTTCGCACTTCTTCGCGTATTCGCGTGAAACCCTTTCTTCCAACTCCACAACCCGATGAGCCACACAATGACCACGCTCTACACCAAAGACCATGAATGGGTCCGCGTCGACGGCACCACCGCCACCGTCGGCATCACGGCCTACGCCGCCGAGCAGCTCGGCGACGTTGTGTTCGTCGAACTCCCCGCCATCGGCAAGCAGGTGACGAAGGGCGGTGAAGCCGCCGTCGTCGAAAGCGTCAAGGCCGCGTCCGAGGTCTATGCACCGCTCACGGGCGAAGTCATCGCCGTGAACAGCGAACTCGAAGGCGAGCCCGCCAAAGTCAACGCCGAACCCACCGGCGCCGGCTGGTTCGTGAAACTCAAGCTGTCCAACACCGCCGAGCTCAAGGATCTGATGAGCGAAGCCGCCTACAACGATTATGTAAAGGGTCTCTGATGCGTTATCTGCCGCTTACCGAAGCCGACCGCCGCCAGATGCTGGGCGTCATCGGCGCCAAGTCGATCGACGACCTGTTCCGCGACGTGCCGCGCGAGGCCTACCTGACGACGTTCGTCGACCTGCCGATGCATGCCGGCGAACTCGAAGTTGAACGACAGCTGTCAAAGATCGCCGCCAAGAACACCGCGGCAGGCTCCGTTCCGTTCTTCTGCGGCGCAGGCGCCTACCGCCATCACGTCCCCGCATCGGTGGATCACCTGATCCAGCGCTCGGAGTTCCTGACCAGCTACACGCCCTACCAGCCGGAAATCGCGCAGGGCACGCTGCAGTATCTGTTCGAGTTCCAGACGCAGATCTGCATGCTGACCGGCATGGAGGTGGCCAACGCTTCCATGTATGACGGCTCCACCGGCACGGCCGAAGCCGTGCTGATGGCCGTGCGCGTCACGGGCCGCAAGCGCGTTGTCCTGTCCCCGTCGCTGCACCCGCAATATGCCGAAACCGTCCGCACGACCTGCGAGATGGGCGGCATCGACGTCGTGGAAGGCCTCGACAATGCGCTCGACGACAAGACCGCCTGCCTCGTCGTCCAGAACCCGGACTTCTACGGCAGCATCCGTGACATCACGCCGTTCTCTGACGCCGCCCACGCCAAGGGTGCGCTGCTGATCGCGGTCGTGACCGAGATCGTTTCGCTCGGCGCCATCACGCCGCCCGGCGAGATGGGCGCGGACATCGTCGTCGCCGAAGGCCAGTCGATCGGTAACGCGCTGAACTTCGGTGGTCCCTATGTCGGCATCTTCGCCACGCGCCAGAAGTTCATCCGCCAGATGCCAGGCCGCATCGTCGGTGAAACGACCGATGTCGAAGGCAAGCGCGGCTACGTGCTGACGCTCTCCACCCGCGAGCAGCATATACGCCGCGAAAAGGCGACCTCGAACATCTGCACGAACTCTGGCCTCTGCGTGCTGGCGTTCACGATCCACCTGTCGCTGCTAGGCGAAGACGGCTTCCGCAAGCTGGCAACCCTCAACCACGACCGCGCCGTGATGGCAGCCGACCGCCTGGCAAAGGTGAAGGGCGTCGAGGTGGTGACACAGGCGTTCTTCAACGAGTTCACGGTGAAACTGTCGAAGCCGGCAGCATCAGTCGTCGACACGCTGGCGAAGCAGGACATCATCGCGGGTGTCCCCGTGTCCCGCCTGAAGCCCGCCGACAAGGCGTCTGAAAACCTCCTCCTGGTCGCTGTCACCGAAACCGTGACGCCGGCCGATATCGAAGCGCTCGCCGCCGGTCTCTCAAAGGTGCTCTCATGATGAACAAACAAGGTCGCCCCACGACGGGCAGCGCAGGCGGACACACCGAGCTCGCCACGATCTCGGGACACCGTGGCCTCGACCACGAGGAAAAGCTGATCTTCGAACTCGGCCGCACCGGCAAGAGTGGCGTTGATTTGCCCGAGCCGGAACTGAAAGCTGATCGCCTGGGCGGCCTGCGCCGCCGCGGCACGATCGGCCTGCCGGGCCTCAGCGAACCCGAGGTGGTGCGCCACTTCGTGCGCCTGAGCCGCAAGAACTACGCGATCGACAGCGGCTTCTATCCGCTGGGCTCGTGCACGATGAAGCACAACCCGCGCCTCAACGAAAAGATGGCGCGCCTGCCAGGCTTTGCCGACATCCATCCGCTGCAGCCGGTCTCGACGATCCAGGGCGCGCTCGGTCTCATCGACCATCTCGCGCACTGGCTGAAGCTGCTGACGAACATGCCGGCCGTGGCGATGAGCCCGAAGGCCGGTGCGCACGGTGAGCTTTGCGGCCTCATGGCGATCAAGGCGGCGCACGAGGCCAGTGGCCAGAAGCGCAATGTCGTCCTTGTCCCCGAATCCGCCCATGGCACAAACCCCGCCACGGCCGCCCTCGTCGGCTACACGGTCGAGGAAGTGCCGGCGAACGAGAAGGGTCGCGTTGACCTCGCGGCGCTGAAAGCGAAGCTCGGGCCCCACGTGGCCGCGATCATGCTGACGAACCCGAACACCTGCGGGCTGTTCGAGAACGACATGATCGAGATCGCGCAGGCCGTGCACGCCGCGGGCGCCTATTTCTATTGCGACGGCGCGAACTTCAACGCGATCGTGGGCCGCGTGCGCCCGGGCGATCTCGGCATCGACGCCATGCACATCAACCTGCACAAGACCTTCTCGACGCCCCATGGCGGCGGCGGTCCGGGTGCAGGTCCGGTGGTGCTCTCGGCGGCTCTCGCGCCCTTCGCACCGCTGCCGCTGATCGTGCATGGCAAGGACGGCTTTCAGCTGGTCGAGGACCAGGCTGCAGCGAAGGCTCACGACGCGCAGCCTTATGGCCGCATGAGCGCCTTCCACGGCCAGATGGGCATGTTCACGCGCGCCATGGCTTACATGATGAGCCACGGCGCCGATGGCCTCGCGGCCGTTGCGGGCGACGCCGTACTGAACGCAAACTACGTGCTGGCCGCGCTCAAGGGCGAGATGTCGGCACCGTTCGCACACACGGGTCCGTGCATGCACGAAGCCCTGTTCGACGACAGCTTCCTGAAGGACACCGGCGTCACCACGCTCGACATCGCCAAGGCGATGATCGACGAGGGCTACCACCCGATGACGATGTACTTCCCGCTCGTCGTCCACGGCGCCATGCTGATCGAACCGACCGAGACGGAGTCCAAATTCGCGCTCGACGAGTTCATCCGCGTGATGAAGGGCCTGGCGCAGGCAGCGAAGTCCGGCGACAAGGCCCGCTTCGAAGGCGCGCCGCACTTCTCCCCACGCCGCCGCCTCGACGAAACAGCGGCGGCCCGCAAACCGGTCCTGCGCTGGGTACCGCCGGCGCCGAAGGCAGAGGCCGCGGAGTAACTCTCCACAATCTTCCTCACGAAGT
Source organism: Micropepsaceae bacterium (assembly GCA_044375275.1). GTDB lineage: Bacteria > Pseudomonadota > Alphaproteobacteria > Micropepsales > Micropepsaceae > SZUA-430. Next base: position 26,905 of record JBILMZ010000016.1, read on the forward strand.
GAGGAAGTACCTGCGCACGCCGTAGCTTCAGCGAAGGCGTGCTGCAGGGGATGGAGTGACTTGGCGCCCTTGCCTGCACCGTGGGTAACTCCTCCGTCTGCAGCACCGCTGACGCGGTGCGCAGCCACCTCCTCACTTGCGTGAGGAGGAGACGCACGCCTGTCTCTTCCTCGCTTGCGAGGAAGTACCTGCGCACCGAAGGTGCTGCAGGGGATGGAGTTCCGCCACATGAGCCTCACACCCGCCTTCCACACCATCCTCCGCGCCGACCCCGGCCTGCAGGCCATGCTCGATGCAATAGAGACCTTCGACGCCCCCGACCTCTGGCTCGTCAGCGGCGCGCTGTTCCAGACCGTGTGGAACGTGCTCGATGGCCAGCCGCGGGGACACGGTATCAACGACTACGATCTCTTCTACTACGATCCCGACACATCGGAAGAGGCCGAAGACGCCTGGATCCGGAAATCCGCCAGCCACTTCGCCTTCGCCGCCCATCCCGTCCAGCTGCGCAACCAGGCCCGCGTGCACCTCTGGTATCCGGGCAAGTTCGGCCTGCCATACCCGCAGCTGATGTCGTCCTGCGACGGCGTAGACCAGTTCCTCGTGCAGGCCAGCGTCATCGCCGTGCGCCAGCCACGCCGGCAAGTCCTCGACATCTACGCCCCGCTCGGCCTCGACGACATTTTCACCCGAACCCTGCGCCCCAACCCGCTCTGGAAGGGCCCACCGCGCAAGGAATACCAGGCCAAGTGCGCACGCTACCTGCAGCATTGGCCGTCGTTGCGGATGGTGTGAAGAAGGGTTTCACGCAAAGACGCGAAGGAGGAAAGACGCGAAGCAGAAAGTGAGTGGCGCGCAGCGCGCGCCTATCCCATTCTTGTCATGGTTCGCGAAGGCGAACCACCCACGACTAGCGGCGCGAGCATCCAGACCGAAAAGTCGTGGGTGGTCTGCCTTCGCAGACCATGACAGGGATAAGGGGAGGGATTGCGAAAGGCGCCTCTTCCTCTTCGCGTCTTTTCTACTTCGCGTCTTCGCGTGAACCCCTTCTTCCTTCCCCCACGCCCCCCCATCAACTATCCTGCCACAAACAACCCCGCACGAGCCCCCACATGCTGCTGCGCCTCCTCCTCGCCCTCACGCTCCTCGCCACCCCCGCACTCGCCGCAACCCCACCTTCCGCACCGATACAAATCAAACCCGCCGACGAAGCCGCGCAGGACCCGTCCTTCGCCGCCTACCGGAAAAAGCTCCTCGACGCGATCACCCGCAAGGACGTCGCCGCGGTGACAAAGCTCATGGACCCGCGCATCAAGCTCGACTTCGGCGGCGGCGCAGGCCTCGCGACCTTCCGCAAGAACTGGAACGTGAAAAGCCCCGACACGCAGGTCTGGAAGGCGCTTGCCATCGTCGTGGGCAATGGCGGCCACTTCAACAGCAGGACACAGTTTGCAGCCCCCTATGTCTTCAGCGCCTGGCCCGACGACATCGACGCCTTCGAGAACGTGGTGATCACTCACCCAAAGGCCGAGCTGCTGGACGGCCCGCATGAAAGCCGCCGCACCATCCGCAAGCTCGGCTTCGAGATCGTGGAAGTCCTCAAGGGTGCCGGCAAGCCCCAGCACGAGGCGGGCGACGACGACTGGTCGGAAGTGAAGACGCAGGACGGCAAGCGCGGCTACGTGAAGGCGAGCCAGTATCGCAGCCCCATCGACTACCGCGCCGTCTTCGAGAAGAAGCGGGGCCGCTGGCGCATGACGGTTTTCATCGCCGGTGACTGAGCGTGGAATAGCGCAGCTGGAACTGAAGCTCCCGGCTGCCTGCGATGCAGGACTGACGCTGGAGTTCTTCAGGCCACGCGCCATCAAGGGCGTGGAGCAGGTCACGGGAAGCACCTATGCCCGCAGCTTCGTCAGCGCCGGGGTGGCGGGTATCGTCGAGGCGACCGTGGGCCGGAAGGCGATCGGCGTGACGGTCCGGCACGCAAGGGCAGGGCAGGCCGCGGTTCAGTCGGCTTCGAGCGAGCGGCTCACGCGGCTCTTCAACCTGTCCCCGATCGATGCCGGCGCCGCGCGCCTGTTCCGGCAGGACCCGATCCTCGCGAAGACCTTTGCCGCCAATCGCACGCTGCGTGTCCCCGGATGCTGGGAACCCTTCGAGCTCGGCGTGCGCGCAATCCTGGGGCAGCAGGTATCCGTGGCCGGCGCGACGACCCTGGCCGGTCGCATCGCTGACAAGTTCGGCCAGAAACTGAAGGGCGGGGCAGGCGTCATCACGCACGTATTTCCCGAACCCGGAGACCTCGCAGGCGCGGATCTCGGCGGCCTCGGCCTGACCACGCGCCGCGCCGCCACGATCACAGGCTTCGCATGCGCCGTGAACGACACGCCATCTCTGCTCGACACCACCAAGCCGCTCGAAACTTTCGTCGAGGACCTGGTCGCCCTCAACGGCTTCGGCCCCTGGACGGCACACTACATGGCCATGCGCCTCGGCTACCCGGATGCGTTTCCCGCCTCCGACCTGGGCGTCCGCAAGGCCCTCAACATGGCCCCGGAGCGCGAGGCACAAAAGATCGCCGAATCCTGGCGCCCCTGGCGATCAACGGCCGTGATGCTGCTGTGGAAATCACTCGCCTAACAAGTCTCTTCCTCGCTCGCGAGGAAGTACCTGCGCACGCCGTAGCCTTGGCGAAGGCGTGCTGCAGGGGATGGAGTTACTTGGCGCCTTGCTTTCACCGTGGGTAACTCCTCCGTCTGCAGCACCTTCGGTGCACAGGTACTTCCTCACTCCGTGAG
>JBILMZ010000340.1:0-2534 GCA_044375275.1 Micropepsaceae bacterium
GGCGCACAGGTTGGACAGGCCGAAATGGCCGGCGCTCATCGCACCTTCCCAGACTTCGCCTTCCTGGAGTTCGCCATCACCCAGGATTGTGTAGACGCGCGCCGCGATCTTCTGGTGACGCAGGCCCAGCGCCATGCCGATCGACGTTGAAAAACCCTGCCCCAGCGAACCCGTGCTGGTCTCGCTCAGCGGATAGTCGATCACATGCGGATGACCTTGCGCCTTCTTCCCGAGCTTTCGCAGTTCCAGCGCTTCATGTGCCGGAATATGGCCATAGGCGGCCCAGACGGCATAAAGCGCAGGCGCGGCATGACCCTTCGACAGCACGAACCGGTTGCGGTCCGGCTGCAGGCCTGCGCGGGGCTCGATGTTCAGCTCGGCGCCATAGAGCACCGACAGCAGGTCGGCACACGAGAGCGAGCCACCGGGATGACCCGAGCCGGCATGATAGATCCCGGCGACCGCAAGCCGACGCGTGAGCGCCGCCTTCGTGGCCAGATGACTGGCAAGGCCGGCATCGCTGGCGAGGCTGGAGGCAAGCCGGTTCAGGTGTGTGTTGGCGTTCATCAGAAAGTCCTCAGGCCGCGGCCGACTGGGCCTTGGCGCGTTGCAGGAGGTCCGAATAGAGGATCACTTCGCAGCCGGGCGCGCGCTGCTGCGCTTCGGTGCGTATTTCTTCGGCGAAGCTGCGCGACATGACGACGACCACGTCCGGACGGATGTCCGACAGCGCTTCAGGTGCCGTCAGCGCAACGCCGTGCACTTCCGCTGCATACTTGATCAGGTTCTTGTCGACGACGGCCGCCAGCGTCTGTGGCTTGAGCCCGCCATGTTCGATCAGGCTGTTGAGCAGGCGCCCCGCACCCCAGATCGCAACCTTGCGCGGCGCAAGGCCGCTGATGAGGCGCGCAACCTGCGAAAGGGCCTGCTGGTTGCGCAGCCGCGTTGCATTGTAATCCGAGATGAGCCCGGCGGCGGACTGCACTTCCTGCGGGTCCGCAGCAACGGCCCCGGTGGGGATCGCCGTCTTGGTGGCGACGATCGTGATGTTCGTGGTGTCCCTGGGATCAGCAATCGCGATCGCCCGGAAGCCGCAGGCCGTCAGCAGCCGCGCGAGCGTGCGGTGCGAAAAATGATACAGATGCTTGTCGATGAAAAACTCCTCGACCATGTCGACGGAGCTGATGACGGCAAGGTTCGGGACTTCGATGAACAGGTAGCCATTGGGCGCAAGGGCCGCATGATGCAGCAGCAACGCCTCGCGTGCACTGCGCACGTGCTCCAGCGTATGGCAGGAATAGATGACGTCGAAGCTTTCGTTCGCCAGCCGCGTTTCTTCGAGCCGCGCATGCACCCACGTCACGGAAGGCTTGCGGGCCCAGGCTTCGACAACGCGCTCGTCGGGCTCGATGCCGGTGATCAGCGCATTGGGAAAGGCCTCGAGCAGCTTGAGCGCAAAGGCGCCGCGGTTGGTGCCGACATCCAGAACCCGCAGCGGCTTGTCGTCTTTCAGGTAGGGCTTCAGCGTCGCGAAGTTCGCCTCGGTGCGAAAGCCCTTGCCATAGCGCAGGTTGCCCCAGTCGGCGCCGGCTGACACGGTTGCGGCGCGACGTTCGGCGCGGTCGATGCGGGGCAGGCTCTGGGAAAGCCCGCAATGGCCGCACACCCAGACCGTCAGCTTGCGCGTCGAGTCAGGCGCCGCATAGACTTGTGAAAGCGAAGGGCTCGCGCAGAGATCGCAGGCAGGGGTCATCGAGGGGCCTTTGGGAGCGCGAGGGCGCGCATATGGTTTTCCAGCCCCTAACGGTGCGCGAAATTGGTAAAGGTCGTCTCAATAGGCGACGCGATATTCCTGCCGGCGGTCATAGCCGAAGTGCCTCATCATGTCGGAGGAGATCATGTTGAACTGCTCGGTCTGCTCGGGCGTGAGTGGATAGTCCTCTGGCCGGTTCGCATTGTGGGGACGGTTCAAGAGGCCCATGATGCGGTCATCCCACGGCAGCCCGAGGAAGTTAAGCAATCCTTGACGGGCTTCCGCGCGCGAGACCAGGTCTTCAAGCCTGACGGTCAGGCGACGTTCGGGCCGGATCGCTTCGAGGTGATGGATGATCGTGCGGTTGATCTGCGCCCAGTGGAACGAGATGCGCTGGAACTGGTTGTAGGTGATGAACTCCAGCTCCTGCGGATGTCCCCGTGGGGGAACCGGCCACCAGTATTTCTTCTCCGGCGGGGGCGCCGGCAATTGGCCGTGCGAGTCATAGTAGCGCTGCAGCACGGCGACCGAGTAATCGTCGTAGCATTCCTCTGACAGCTTGTGAAAATAGGAGCTCGCGACCTTCCGCCCGTCGCGCACGAGGTGCACGAAGCGCGCATGGGGAAAGAGCCGGTCCAGCACGGGGATCAGCCACGACAGCTTGTTCGAGGAGTCGCCCCAGATCGGCGACTGCGAGTAATGGACCGACGCCCCATGCGTCGCCCGCAATACATGCTGCGCCTCGCCATATCCGATCAGGCCCAGGTAGTACTTGATGGCC
>JBILMZ010000344.1:0-2520 GCA_044375275.1 Micropepsaceae bacterium
AGCTCGAAAAGACTGGAATGCCGCCTACCCAGTGCGCGGCCGATCTCGATCAGCCCTTCGCCTCTCTTCCAGCGTTCCCAGACCTCGGCGCGCTCCGCTGCAGTATCGTACTTCCGCTTCATGACTCTCGCTCCACATCCTCAAAGTAAGGTACATGTTGCGTCGATCAGTTGAACTCACCGCCAGTTGCGGACGGCATTTGTCATGCCAGACTTCTGAAGCGGTTCGAGATATCAGTGCGTCCCAGTTGAAGAGCTGCTTCGCGAGCTAGCGATTCGTGTGCCAGAAACGGGTGAGTGCCATTTTCTTGCCTTCGGATGGTATCCAGGCTGCGGGTGTGTACAGGCATCGCAAGCTGCCCCCTCGGCTTGCTACGGAACCAATAGTTAAGCGCGCTTGTCGGCACCGTGACCCGACGCCGTTTCACGCTCCCTGTGGCTTGCATAGGAGTTTAACACTCCGATGAAATTCCACCGACCACCGACCACCGTCGGGCGGCCAGGGACTGAGGCTGGTCTCGCAAGGACAATGAGAAGCTCCACCATGATTTCAGCCTCGAGCTTGTCTGCGGCTCTGCGGTCGTGGTTCGTTTGTGCTGATAGCGCCCGCAGCGATGCTTCAGATCGCCGGGTGAACTGATCGCGCGACATGCTGCCAGCCCTTTTGAGCTCTTCAACGAGGCCCGCTAGCAGTCCGGCCAGCGTCCTGACGCGGTAACAAGGAGATCGGTTTCCTGCGTCACGCCAAGAGCCTCCGGGGTATAAAGTCTTGCAGCATGTATGCTCTTGGCCAACCAACTGACCCGCCCGACGAGACTGGACCGAACAAGCGGTCGAATTGCTACCGCCCAGCAACAGGTTCGCAGACGGCAGACAACCGTTAAAATCAGTCGACACCAGTTCAGGTCAGCAGGATACATAGTCAAATGCATAGTCCGAACGTCCATACGTTCGCGAAAAGCTGCGGCGCGAGAGCCTTTCCCTCTAGCGGCATGTGACAATCCCGCAGGCGCGAGGGCTTCAGGGATAAATGCAGTTGTCTGACACTACACGTGGGCGTTAGGGCAATCTTGAGAGCGCATTTGTAGCCTGCGCCATCATCAGTGGAGCGAAACTGTATGTACGGAATGATTCATCGCGCAGCGCGTCAGATGGTAACCGAGCAGTTGGGAGCCATCGTCTGGCGTCAGATCGAAGCGGCGGCCGGCGTGAGCGAAGATCACTTCATCAGCGGCGCTACTTACGAAGACAGCATCACGCTCTCGATCATTGATGCGACTGCTGTCGCGACGGGCACAGGCACCGCCGACGTATTGCGCGATTTCGGGCAATACTGGATCAGATTCGCGGGTGAAAGTGCGTTTGCTTCAGTGATGGAGATGGCCGGAGATGATCTTCCGGCATTCATCTCAAACCTTAATCGCATGCATGGCACGCTACAGTCGTCGATGCCCAGCGCCATCTTGCCCGAATTCGCACTTGTCCATCATGATGAGACTGGCCTTTCGGTTCGATACATCTCTGATCGCTCCGGACTTGAGCCCTTTGTTGCCGGGCTGCTTGAGGGACTCCTCGATCGTTTCGGGATTGATGGTGAGGTAAGCTGGTCATCCGATGGCGCTCCGCCAGTATTCGACATTGCCTACCACCAGCCTCGCGCCGTCTGAGGTGGAGATGACCCTCCTGCTCAAAGGGCCAGAGCTGGACCGGATCTTCCCGGCTCATGCGGTTCTTGACGCGATCGGCCGCATACGCCGTGTAGGGCCCGCACTGCGCCGCCGCCTTGATGCGGATATTGTCGGGTCCGAGTTCCTGACGGTCGTCAAGATCGAGCGCCCGAAATCTGTCCTCTCGTTCGAGGCTCTTCGGGCGACGCAAGGCCGTCTCATCATGGCAATGCCAGCAGCGGGCAATCTTCGGCTGAAAGGTATTGTGGTCAATTCGGGCGATCAGACTTTCCTCCTCCTTAGCCCAGCAATCGACCATCATCGTGTGGGAGAACCCTCAAGCCTTCGCTTTGACGACTTCTCGGAGTTGGACAGCTCGCTTGACGCCATTCTCGTTGCCGAGCTGCAGCGCAACAGCCTGGTCGAAGCGGAGACGCTGATCTCGCAGTTGCATCTGGCGCGGGCTGCGGCCGAATCCGCTGATCGGGCAAAGACAAAGTTTCTGGCTGACGTGAGCCACGAGATCCGCAATCCGCTCAACGGAATTCTTGGTATGTCCGAGATCATCGCTGGGACTCCTTCCATTCCCCAGTCAATCAAGTCCAAGATCGATGTGATACGATCAGCTGGAAGCACCCTCGAGGCGCTTCTGGGCGACTTGATTGACCTCGCAAGCGCCGATGCCGGCAAGTTGCGGATCAGCTACGCGCCATTCGACGTCTCATCCGAGATCGTCGCCGCTATTGGCCTGAGCCAGCAGCAGGCCCGTGCCAAAGGGATCGACTTCACGCTGGAGTACGCGACGGACAGTCTCACCTGGGCGATGGGCGACGCAACTCGCTTCAGACAGATCG
>JBILMZ010000136.1:0-9428 GCA_044375275.1 Micropepsaceae bacterium
CTGACGATGGCGATCATCTCCGCCCTTATCGTCGGCATACAGAACATGCGGTTTGCCATTCCGCAGATCTGCGTCCTGGAACTTGTCCGGGCTTCGGACGGTTCGGACACGAAGATCGAGCGTATCAACAAGACCAGCGTCCTGCGGCTTCGCGACCGACTGCTGCCACTGGTGCGCCTGTCGGAAGTGCTGAACATCTCGCCGCAAGACGGCGTGGAATCCGCGGAAGCCTATATCGTCGTGGCGCAGGCGGGTGGCCGGACATTCGGCATCGTGGTCGATACGGTGTTTGATACCGGCGAAATCGTTGTGAAGCCTGTCAGCCCGATCCTGAAGGACATTCCGCTGTTCTCCGGAAACACGATCCTGGGTGATGGCAGCGTCATCATGATCCTGGATCCGAATGGTGTTGCGGCAGCGGTTTCCGGCGAAGTCGCGACACGCAGCGCGGCCGAGGATGCGGCATCTGCCATCGTGGGCGGCCGCGAGCAGAAGCAGGCACTGTTGCTGTTCCGCGCCGGCTCGATGGAGCCGAAGGCCGTCTTGCTGGGTGCTGTTACCCGTCTCGAAGTTGTCGATGCGAAGAAGTTCGAGCGTTCGGACGGACGTCACGTGCTTCAGTATCGTGGCAGTCTCATGCCGATCGTGACATCGCTTGTCGGCTCGTTGCGCGAGGAGGGGCCGCAGTCCGTGCTCGTGTTCAGCGAAGGCGACCAGACGGTTGGTGTCGCCGTCGACGAGATCCTGGACATCGTGGATGCGACCCTGAAGTTTGAACTCACGGCGGCTGGTTCTGGCATTGTCGGCACTGCAGTCGTGCGCGAGAAGGCCACTGAAGTGGTGGACATCGCCTACCATGTCAGCGACGTGTTCCAGCACTGGTTCACGAAGCGGCCAACGGCACAGCAGAAGCGTCACGTGCTGCTCGTTGATGACAGTCCGTTTTTCCGCACGATGGTCGCGCCGCTGCTGGCTGCAGCAGGCTATGACGTGACTGAAGCGCCCAATGCCGAGCTGGCGCTGAAGTTCAAGGATGAAGGCAAGCTGTTTGACCTCATCCTCAGCGATATCCAGATGCCCGGCATGGGCGGCCACAAATTCGCGGCAGCGATCAAGCAGGATCCCTACTGGCGCTCGACGCCGGTTGTCGGCCTCGCGGCAGACACGGATGGGGATGATCGTGGCCGGTTCGATGCGCTGACGCGCAAGTTCGACCGGGACGGGCTGATTGAAACGGTTCGCGGGTTCATCAATTCGCAGGAGCGCGCAGCATGAGCAAGACAGGCGCCATCGGGCAGACCAATGAGTATGTAACGGTGACCATCGGGACGCAGCTGTTTGGCATCCCCATCGATGTGGTCAACGAGATCTTCAAGCCGGAGCGGCTCACGAAGGTCCCCCTCTCCAATCGCGATATCGCCGGTGTGCTGAACCTGCGCGGACGGATCGTCACCATGATCGACTGCCGCCGCCGGCTCGGCATTTCCGAGGACGGCTTGGGCAGCGAATTCATGGCCGTGGGTGTCGAGCGTGATGGCGACCATTATGGCCTGCTGTTTGACGGGGCGGGAGAGGTGCTTCGCTTCTCGCCTGAACAGCTTGAACCGACGCCGGTCAATCTTGACCCGCACTGGAAAACGGTTTCGAAGGGCGTGTTTCGCATGGAGAGCGGGTTGCTCGTCCTGCTGGACATCAATGTCCTTCTCGACTTCTCGCGCAAGGCTGCAGCCTGATGCCGCTTTGGAATTCAGGCTGTTTACTTCCTGTTAGCCAATGAAGGTCGCGCCCGGGTGGCAAACGCCTGGGTTTCTGCCATTGGACAGGTTGAATTTGTGGCTCCCGCCTTCAATGCGTTTTTACGCTTTTGATCTAGCTTTCATGACAGTTTCGGGAAGCGCGACTGCCTGCGCCTGTAAAAATGCCGGTAAAAGCCGGTCCCGAAGGGCATGGACGCATGACATGGGGTGGGTGAACGCCGATGAAAGAATTCCTGATCGTTGATGACAGCCGGGTTGTACGCAAGGTCGCCCGCCAGATTCTCGAGCAGCTGCAGTTCCAGATCAGCGAGGCCGAGGATGGCCAGATTGCGCTGGATGCCTGCCGCAAGCACATGCCTGATGCAATACTCCTGGACTGGAACATGCCGAACATGAACGGCATCGAGTTCCTGCGCGCCCTTCGCAAGGAACAGGATGGAGACCGTCCGGTTGTGCTGTTCTGCACGTCCGAGAGCGAGTTCTCCTTCATCACGCAGGCGATGGAAGCGGGAGCCAACGAATACATCATGAAGCCCTTTGACCGGGAAATCATCGAGTCCAAGCTTTCAGAAGTCGGGCTCTGCTAAAGGAACACCCTTGAGATGAGCCAGGTTTTGGCTTCCCGTACAACGGCTTCGGCGCAGGGCACCGACGCGATCAGGGTTCTGGTCGTCGATGACTCGTCCGTGATCCGCGGCATTGTCTCGCGATGGATCGAGGCTGCTGCCGAAACGACACTGTTCGGGTCTGCCGTGAACGGGCAGGACGCGCTTGAGCGCGTGAAGACCGACAAGCCCGACATCATCGTTCTTGATATTGAAATGCCGAGCATGGATGGTATCTCGGCGCTGCCGTTGCTGCTCAAGGCCTGCCCTCAGGCCAAGATCATCATGGCATCGACGCTGACGCGCCGGAATGCCGAGATCTCGCTCAAGGCGCTTGCGCTGGGCGCTGCGGACTATGTTCCCAAGCCCACATCGTTGGGCGGTGGTGAAGCTGCCGAAGATTTTCGTCGCGAGCTCTTTGCGCGCATCACGGCGCTTGGCGGGAAGCGCCTTCGCCGGACGCCTGCGCCGCGACCCACGCCGACGGCCGAGGCTGCGCCGCGTGCGCCATTCCCGCCGGTGCCACCCGTTGTTACGCCCACTTCACGCGCTGAGACGCCTTCGGTTCCCGTGAAGCCTGCCGGGCTACCCATTCGTGCGCCTCATGCTCCTGTTTCTACTGACGATACTAGCGTGCCGGCTCGCGCTGCCATCCAGCTTCGCAAGTCCGCCTTGTTGCCGCCGCAGATCCTGGTCATCGGGTCTTCAACCGGCGGTCCGCAGGCGCTTGTCGCGGTCATTTCGGCCATTGCGCCGCAGTTGAACGTTCCCGTGCTGATCACGCAGCACATGCCGGCCACCTTCACCTCCATTCTTGCGGAATCCCTCTCACGGGTCTCGGGCCTGAAGTGCGTCGAGGGTGCGAATGGCATGATGCTGGAACGTGGATGCGTCTATGTGGCGCCGGGCGACTATCACATGGTCATCAAGGGGAAGGGCGGGCCGATCGAGCTCAACCAGAATCCGCCTGAAAATTTCTGCAGGCCTGCCGTTGATCCGCTGTTTCGCAGTGTCGCCGCGGCCTACGGGGCATCGGCACTTGCCGTTGTGCTGACCGGAATGGGATCAGACGGGCGAGAAGGCTCCCGTTCGATTGTCGGTGCAGGAGGTACCGTCATCGCGCAGGACGAAGAGACCAGTGTTGTATGGGGGATGCCTGGTGCTGTTGCACAGGCCGGGCTTGCTGCAGCCGTGCTGCCGCTGAACAGCGTTGGAACTGAAATACGCAAACACCTGGGGCTAAGACCGAAATGACGCCAGCTGATTTTGACTTCATCTCGCAAGTGCTGAAGCGTCGTTCGGGCCTGGTGCTGACGCCGGAGAAAGCCTACCTGATTGAAAGCAGGGTGGCTCCACTGCTGCGCAAGCACAACCTGCCCAACGTCGAAGCTGTTGCCCTCAAGATGCGCGCGAATGACGAGCGCATCACGCGTGATGTCGTGGAAGCCATGACGACGAACGAGTCGTTCTTCTTCCGCGACAAGACGCCGTTCGAGCACTTCGAGAAGCTCATGCTCCCCAAGCTGCTCCAGAGCCGCGCCTCGCAGAAGCGCCTGCGCATCTGGTGTGCTGCGGCTTCGACGGGGCAGGAGCCTTACTCGCTTGCGATGATCCTGAAGGAAAAGTCCCTGCTGCTGAAGGACTGGAAGTTCGAGATCTTCGGCACGGACCTGTCTACCGAGGTTCTTGACCGTGCAAAGGCGGGTCTCTATTCGCAGTTTGAAGTCCAGCGTGGCCTGCCGGTCCAGCTTCTCGTGAAGTATTTCACCAAGGAAGGCGACCAGTTCCGGCTCAAGGAAGACATCCGTTCTGCGGTTCAGCTCAAGCCGGCCAACCTGCTTGATCCGTTCACCGGTTTTGGCACGTTCGACATCATCTTCTGCCGCAATGTGCTGATCTATTTTGATGAAGCCACGAAGCGCAATGTGCTTGACCGCATGGCGCAGCTGCTGCCGGATGATGGCTATCTGCTGCTGGGCGCGGCCGAATCGGTCGTGGGTGTCACAAACACTTTCGTGCCGCACGAGTCGGCGCGTGGCGTCAGCGTGAAGGCCAACAAGGCCGCCATGAAGCCCATCATCTCGGCGCCCAAGGTAGCGTCGGCCTGAACGCCGGGCTTTCCGCGCTCCAGCGTGTCCCCATAAACTCGAAGGGCGCTGCCGTTTCCGGCAACGCCCTTCGTCAGACCCCCCGGTCCTAAAGCCTTGTCAGGCAGCCTTGCCTTCAAGCGGATCGCGCAGAACGTAGCCACGACCCCAGACAGTCTCGATGTAGTGCTGGCCGGCAGCCGCCTGGAGCTTCTTGCGCAGCTTGCAGATGAATACGTCGATGATCTTGAGTTCCGGCTCGTCCATGCCGCCATAGAGATGGTTCAGGAACATTTCCTTGGTCAAGGTCGTGCCCTTGCGCAGCGACAGCAGCTCGAGCATCTGGTATTCCTTGCCCGTCAGGTGCACGCGCTGACCGTCAACTTCCACCGTCTTGGTGTCGAGGTTCACGGTGAGCTTGCCGGTCTGGATGACCGACTGCGAATGGCCCTTTGAACGGCGTACAACCGCGTGAACGCGCGCGATCAGTTCATCCTTGTGGAAGGGCTTTGTCATGTAGTCGTCGGCGCCAAAGCCGAGACCCTTCACCTTGTTCTCGATCTGGGTTGAACCCGAGAGAATCAGGATGGGGGTGGCGATCTTGTTGACGCGAAGCTGCTTCAGAACGTCGAAGCCCGACATGTCAGGCAGCTGAAGATCCAGAATGATGATGTCGTAGTCATACAACTTTCCAAGATCTACACCTTCTTCGCCCAGGTCGGTCGTGTAGACATTGAAACCCTCGGACTTGAGCATCAACTCGATGCTCTGCGCCATTGCGCTATCGTCCTCGATCAAGAGAACTCTCATGCTTTCAGTCTCCCCTCGCAGCCCGGATACAACCGGTGCCCTTGTTGGCTCGTTCACCAACGAATCTAAGTGGTAATACTTAAGAAAGCTTAACTCGGAGGCCTCTATCGTAAACCTGATCGATAAAATTTGTCGGACTTATGACACTTTCGGGCATCACTTACACTTTAGGGCAACCTTAAGCCAAATGTAGCCATATTGTCCGTGGTTTAGGCGGACTAACTCATGCAGGCTCTAATCTCGGCAATCGATGAAACGCAACGTTCCCGTTCCTATGGACGGGTGACGGGCGTCAATGGCCTGCTCGTTGAGGTTGCCGGGACGATGGATCCGCTCGGCATTGGCACGCGTCTGACGATTGATTCTTCCGACAAGCGTGATGTGGCTGCGGAAGTGGTTGGATTCAAGAACGGGCGCGCGCTCGCGATGCCTTTCTCTTCACTTGAAGGCGTGCGTATGGGCTGCAAGGCCTTTGTACAGCCTGAATCCGGAGAGGTTCGTCCGAGCCGCGCGTGGCTTGGTCGCGTCGTCAACGCGTTTGGTGAACCCGTGGATGGCAAAGGCCTGCTCGAACGTGGCACCAAGCCATACCGCCTGAAGAATGGTCCGCCGTCTGCTCATGCCCGAACGCGCGTTGGCGGCAAGATTGACCTGGGCGTCAAGGCTCTCAACTCATTCACGACTGTCTGCACGGGACAGCGCCTCGGCATTTTCGCCGGATCCGGCGTGGGCAAGTCCGTGCTGCTTTCCATGATTGCCCGCTACACGGAAGCCGATGTCATTGTCATCGGGCTGATCGGCGAACGCGGACGTGAAGTCCAGGAGTTCCTCGAAGATGACCTCGGGCCCGAAGGGCTCGCACGCAGCGTTGTCGTTGTCGCGACTTCGGATGAAAGCGCGTTGATGCGCCGCCAGGCCGCCTACATGACGCTGACCACGGCAGAATATTTCCGGGACCAGGGGCTTCGCGTCCTGTGCCTGATGGATTCGGTCACACGCTTTGCGATGGCCCAGCGCGAAATTGGGCTTGCGAGCGGCGAGCCGCCGGCATCGAAGGGTTATACGCCGTCCGTCTTTGCAGAATTGCCGCGCCTTCTCGAGCGCGCGGGTCCGGGTGTTCCCGGATCCGGTTCCATCACGGGGCTCTTCACGGTGCTGGTGGAGGGTGACGACCACAACGAACCTGTGGCCGACGCCGTCCGAGGCATTCTTGATGGTCACGTCGTGCTTGAGCGTGCGATCGCCGAGCGCGGGCGCTTTCCGGCCGTCAATGTCCTCAAGTCCATTTCACGTACGATGCCGGGCTGCAACAAGCCGGAAGAGCAGGCGCTCATCAATGAAGCGCGTCGCGTGCTGTCGGTCTACGACAACATGGCGGAGCTCATTCGCCTCGGTGCGTACAAGGCTGGTTCCGATCCCGAGGTCGACCGGTCCATCAAACTCTATCCGCTTCTCGAAGCCTATCTTGCCCAGGGCAAGGCGGAACGCGGAAATCTTGTCACCGGCTATCAGCGCATAGCCGAAATTCTAAACAGCGCTCATTAAGAAAAAAGAGGAGCAGGGGGGAACCATGAAGTCTCGCGAAGCATTGATCAGGCTGAACAAGTTCCGGGTTGACGAAATCCGCAAGCGGCTGAAGTCGCTGGATGACATGCGCGGGGATCTGACAAAGAAGATGACCGATCTGGAGACGATGGTCCAGGAAGAGCAGCGCCGCTCGCTGCAGAGTGACCTGGGCCGTCTGGCCTATCCCACTTTTGCGCGGTCCGTCATGGCTCGCCGCGAGAACATCCAGCGCACGATCGATGAAGTCGACAAGCAGGCTGCGACTGTTACCGAAGAACTCCAGAATGCGTATCGCGAGCTGAAGAAGTACGAGATCGTGGCCGATGCCGAGGCGCAGCGTGATCGCGTCGAATATGCACGGCAGGTCCAGGCCGAGATCGACGAGATTGCCTTGAGCCGGCACGCCCGCAAGGCCTGAGGACTGAAGTTACGGGTTGCCGTTGTCTGGCAGCCTCTGGATTGCAACGCCGGGTCCCGCGGGATCCGGCGTTTTGCTGTGAGGGTGACGGGTGGCGCCCCGGACTAGGCGGCGACCCTGTCGAAGAGCGAGGGCTGCTGGTCGTCGGCCGCAGCGCGCTTCTGGGCGACCGGGAAAAGTTCAATCTCTTCCACGCGGGCTGGCTTGAGGCTGGAGAGCAGGGATTCCAGTGTCGCATCCGGGTTGAACCAGTTTGCGACTTCGGTCGGGTCAAGCAGGGCCGGCATCTGGTCGTGGATCAGGGAGACCAGCGGATTGGCAGCGCAGGAAATGTAGGCAAAGGTCTCCCCGCAGCTGTCGGACCGGTTCCATAGCCCTGCGATCATCATTGGCTTTCCCGACTTCAGCCGGATGCAATACTCGCGGGTCTTGACCTCGGCTACCCGCTTCCACTCGAAGAACTGTTCCGCCGGAATGATGCAGCGCTGCGCGTTCAGAAGGCGGCGCCATTCGGGATTGGCCTTGAGCACGTCCGTCCGGGTGGATGTCAGTGGGTGGGCGAGGATCGAGGGGCCGTCAATTTCCCCCCTCAGGCCCCAGCGCATCGGGGAAAGGGCCAGCTCTCCCAGGCCTTCGCGACGGATCACCAGGCGGCGTGCGCCGGGGTTCACCTGTGCGCGGGGGCGGGTGGTGATGCGCAGGGCTTCTCCCTGGCGCCACTGCTGGGTCTTGACCAGGCGGAGGACTTTTGTGGGGCTGGCGGCGGCTTTTCGAGAGAACAGCATGGGGGGCTCCTTCTTTGTAAACCTATTGTTCACTATATGTTCCGACCTGTCAAGACCGGAGACAAGGCTCTTTCCACAGGTGGTGCGACCGCGAGGCACGTGGCAGACTGAGCGCACACGCTTCGCGTGCTTCAGGGAGAGCGCGCCGAACGGGGTCAAGGGAGAAAACGAACATGGCTGCAGACGAGCACACGCCGGCAGGGAGCGCGGCAGGGCACGGAGAACTGAAGAGAACGCTGGGACCGGTCCAGCTAGTCGGGCTCGGAATTGGCGCAATTATCGGCGCCGGAATTTTCAGCATTACCGGCACGGCGGCGGCCGAGCATGCCGGGCCGGCGATTGTACTGTCGTTTGTCCTGGCGTGCATTGGCTGCGTCTTTGCCGGGCTCTGCTATTCGGAACTGGCGTCCATGATCCCGCAATCGGGAAGCGCCTATACCTACACCTATGCTGCATTTGGCAGTTTTGCTGCGTGGATCATCGGTTGGGATCTCACGCTCGAGTACGGGATTGCCGCGGCGACAGTGGCGGTGTCCTGGGGCGGCTACTTCAAGGGCTTTCTTGCGGATGCCGGTGTGGTCTTGCCTGCTGCGCTATCGACTGCTCCCGTGGGAACGGACAGCAATGGTCACATGATAGCCACGGGCGCACTCATCAACCTGCCTGCCATGGGGATTGTGCTGTTCCTGACGGCCCTGCTTTCCGTGGGTATCCGGGAGTCGGCCTCGGTCAACGGCCTGATGGTGCTGCTCAAGGTGGCCATCATCCTCCTTGTGATCGGATTTGGCCTGCCGCTTATTGCACCGGCAAACCTTGATCCTTTCATTCCCGAGAATACCGGCAAGTTCGGCGAGTTTGGCTGGTCGGGTATCCTTGCGGGGGCAGGGGTGATCTTCTTTGCCTATATCGGGTTTGACAGTGTGTCCGTGGCCGCCCAGGAGGCCAGGAACCCGCAACGTGATCTCCCGATCGGGATCCTCGGATCCCTGGCGTTCTGTACTGTGCTCTACATCCTGATGTCGCTGACCATGACGGGGCTCGCCCATTACTCGACGCTGAAGGTGGACAATCCCGTTTACGTTGCCATTGCCTCGGGCGGCGCAAGCCTTCAGTGGCTGGGCCCATGGGTGAACATCGGGGCGATCACGGGCCTTTCGACGGTCATTCTTGTGTCGCTCTACGGCCAGACCCGCATCTTCTACGCGATGGCGAGGGACGGGTTCCTGCCGCAGGTCTTTGCAAAGGTGCATCCGACCTTCAATACGCCTGCACAGAGTACCCTGCTGATTGGCTGCTTCGTGGCTGTTGTCGCTGGCATATTTCCGCTGAACGTCCTGGGCGAACTCGTATCGGTTGGAACGCTGCTCGCCTTCATGTTCGTCTGTACCTCGGTCATCGTG
>JBILMZ010000341.1:0-2501 GCA_044375275.1 Micropepsaceae bacterium
TCGCCTCCTTGTCCTCCTGCATGTCCTTTGCATAGGCCAGGGGCAGGGCCTTCATGACCCCCAAGAGCGTCACCAGTGATCCGGTGACCCGCGCCGTCTTGCCCCTGATGAGTTCGGCGGCATCGGGGTTCCGCTTCTGCGGCATGATCGAGGAGCCGGTTGTGAAGGCATCGGAAAGGCGCACGAAGCGGAACGGCGGAGACGTCCAGAGAACGAATTCCTCGGCCAGTCGCGACAGATGTGTCATCAGGATCGAGCACGCGCCCAGGAACTCGAGGGCGAAGTCTCGCGAGGAGACACCGTCGAGTGAATTTCGCATGGGCTCGCGGAACGCAAGATCGCTGGACGTCATTGCGCGGTCGATCGGAAAGGATGTTCCGGCAAGGGCAGCCGAACCCAGGGGATTGATGTTTGTGTTCTCGCGCACCGACCTGAATCGCGCACGGTCACGTTCTGCCATCTCGACATAGGCCAGCAGGTGATGCCCGAAAGTGACCGGCTGCGCAGTCTGCAGGTGGGTGAAACCAGGCATGATCGTCGCAGCGTGTTTCGACGCAAGGTTTACGAGGGCACGCTGGTGCGCAACGAGGCCGGCATCGATCCGGTCGACGGCATCCCTTACCCAGAGTCGGAAATCCGTCACGACCTGGTCATTGCGCGACCGCGCCGTGTGCAGGCGGCCTGCGGGGTCACCAACGATCTGCTTCAGGCGCTCCTCGACATTCATGTGAATGTCTTCGAGGTCACGTGAAAAGGTGAATCGGCCTTCCTCGATCTCGGCCCTGATCTGGTCAAGCCCCGAAAGGATCGCATCAGCGTCGGATTGCGCGATAATGCCGCGCTTGGCCAGCATGCGTGCGTGCGCTTTGGACGCCATAATGTCCTGGGCGGAAAGTCGACGGTCGAAATCGATGGAGGCGTTGATGTCCTTCATGATCTCACTGGGGCCTTGCGAGAACCTTCCGCCCCACATTTCGTTCTTTGTCATGCCGATCAAGTAATCCGGGTCTGAGATACGCAGGATGCAGATGAACCGAAGACCAGCCATCATCCTTGTTGCCGGGGCCATTCTGGCCGTCCTGAGCGCAGCCGTCTACATCTGGTTGGCCAGCCCCGACAGCGCGCCTGTGTCCCGGAAGGGAGGCTTCGCGAACTACGTCGAGGCCAAGGAACTGAAGCCCGTGCCGGCGGTCCGTTTCACGGATGCCTCCGGCCGCGTCATGACCCTGGAAGACTTCCGCGGACGCGTCGTGGTGCTCAATCTCTGGGCCACCTGGTGCACGCCCTGCGTCGCCGAAATGCCCACGCTCGACCGCTTGCAGCAGCAGCTGGGAGAGGAGGACGCGATTGTTCTGGCGCTCAGCATCGACCGGGGCGGGCAGGAAGCCGTGAAGGAGTTCTACGCAAAGACGGGTGTCAGCTACCTCAAGGTCTTCGTCGATCCGACCATGCGCGCCCAATCGGATCTTGGAATACTGGGCCTGCCGACCACGTTGATCATTGATCGTGAGGGCCGCGAGCGCGGTCGCCTCGTGGGTCCGGCAGAGTGGGATGATGCTGCAGCCGTGGATCTGGTTCGACGCGCGATGGCAGCGCCGAAATAGCCTCGGTCAGGCTACATTTCCAGGCGCGGGCATCCGACCCGCAGCATGTTTTCATTCAGGTCTACGAGCACGAATTCCATCACGCCCCACGGCTTCTTTTCGATCGGCAACAGCTTGCCGACGGCAGCCTTCCTGAACTCGTTATAGGTCTTCTCAAGGTCGTCAACGTAGATGTAGCAGGTGTGATCCCGCAGCGTGCCGTCGAGAAAGGGGGACTGGAAGAACTGGAGTTGCACCCCGTTGCGGATCATGAACAGGAAGGAATCGGGAGGTTCCACTTCATGCGCGCAGACGAAGCCGAGTTTCTCATAGAACGCGCGGGTCTCTTTCGGGTCCCGCATGGGAAGGGTGGGTACTGCAAAATCGGCCATGTCTTGCTTTCCCCGTGTCAACCGGTGCCTAGCGCGTAGGAACCGGCTTGTCGCCGCGATAGTCGTAGAACCCACGCTTGGTCTTCTGTCCAAGCCATCCGGCTTCGACATACTTCACGAGCAGCGGGCAGGGGCGATACTTGGAATCGGCAAGACCCTCGTAGAGCACCTGCATCACGGAAAGACATGTATCCAGGCCGATGAAGTCCGCCAGCTGCAGCGGCCCCATCGGGTGATTGGCACCCAGGCGCATGGCAGTATCGATGCCTTCAACTGTACCAACGCCTTCATAAAGCGTGTAGACGGCCTCGTTGATCATCGGCAGCAGGATGCGGTTGACGATGAATGCAGGGAAGTCCTCGGAGTTCGCCGAGGTCTTGCCCAGTCGCTTCACCAGCGCCTGGACCGTCAGGAACGTCTCTTCCTCCGTGGCTATGCCGCGGATGAGTTCGACGAGCTGCATCAGCGGCACCGGGTTCATGAAGTGCACGCCGATGAAGCGTTCCGGCCTGTCGGTCACAGATGC
>JBILMZ010000137.1:0-9392 GCA_044375275.1 Micropepsaceae bacterium
AAAGGTGTAGGCCGACGGAGCAAGCCAACGCGAAGCTCCCCCACATTGGTTCAAAGCAAAAGCGGTAGCATCAGCTCCCGCCATGAACCAGGCGCTCACACCAACCCATTTCCGCAAACTTCCCGCTGAAGCGGGGGAAGTCGGTGCGCCTGCCGAAGCCTTGGCGAAGGCAGGCTGCACCGGATGGGGGCCCCTCCAACATCGACCAGCCCATCTTCGCGTCCTTCGCCCCTTTCGCGCCTTTCGCGTGAAACCTTTCCCCCCCTGCGTCAATTTGTTCACTTTTTGTTTTCGGCGATTTCGGCGATGTTCGGCGCTGTAGATCGATAGCGTCGGAATCCGTTCAGGGGTTCAGCCACTCAGGGCAAGCGACCTTCAATCTCCCAAACCCGACACAATTCTCATCACCTGCAAACGGCCACCGTCACGCGCCCCGCGCGCGCCCGCATGGCCGCCAGGACACTCACAAGGACCAGAACAAATGACCTGCGACTTCTGCCGGACCGCCCAGGACGGTCCCGGCATCATGCGCCTCGAACGGCGCGGCACATTCTATGGGGTCTCGATCCTGACCGAGGAGGGCTGGACCATGCACGCCTGCCCACCAACGGAGCCTCCCCCCGCGGACCCGGAACCCGCTACCGCAACACCCGCACCCAGCACGCACGACACCACCGCCCGGCGATCACGTCGGCATCGAAAATCGAAGGTGAAGGGCGGAAAATGGTGCCTGGGGCCGGAATCGAACCAGCGACACGCGGATTTTCAATCCGCTGCTCTACCAACTGAGCTACCCAGGCTAATCGCAAGCACTCAGAGGGGCGGGTTTATAGGGGCTTGTGGCCCACCTGTCCAGCAAGGAAAACGGGTCAATTTGGCAGTTTCCCGGGGCGTGCTATGTAGGCCTCAACATCTATTCGCCCTTAAGGAATGAAAAGCCATGACGACCCATACCTGCTTCGACGTCGAGATCCGGGACAAAATAGCCCATATCCGGCTCAAGCGCCCGGAAGCCTTCAACACCATGAACCGCGCGTTCTGGAACGAGCTGCCCGCCATCGTGAACGCCATCAATGACGAGGCCTCGGCCCGCGTCATCGTGATCTCGTCCACCGGCAAGCACTTCTGCGCCGGCATGGACCTGTCGGTCTTCACGGACGGGCAGGGCGTGGCCGCCGGCAACACGCCGAAGAACGAGGTGGGACGCTCCAGGCTGGCGCTCCGCGCCGAGGCCATGCGCCTCCAGAAGACCTTCAACTGCCTCGACGAGGCCCGCATGCCGGTCCTCATGGCCGTGCAGGGCGGCTGCATTGGCGGGGCAGTCGACATGTCGACCTGCGCCGACATGCGCTACGCCACGAAGGACGCCTTCTTCGTCATCCAGGAGATCAACCTGGCCATGACCGCCGATGTCGGCACCTTCCCGCGCCTCTGCCACTTGCTGCCGCAGGGCCTGGTGCGCGAGCTCGCTTTTGCCGGCCGCAGGCTGATGGCGCACCGCGCGCTGGAACTCGGCTTCGTCAACGAGCTCTTCGACACGCAGGAGCAGATGCTGGCCCACGTGATGGAAATCGCCCGCGAGATCGCCTCGAAGTCGCCGCTCGCCGTGCACGGCTCCAAGGTCATGATCAACTACGCGCGCGACCACTCGATCGCCGACGGCCTCGACTACGTCGCGACCTGGCAGTCCGGCATGTTCAACCCCACCTCGGACATGTTCGAAAGCTTCCGCGCCAAGCAGGAAAAGCGGGACCCGGTCTACGAAGACCTCTTCCCCGTCCGCAAGGCGATGTGACGGAACACGAGCATGGCCATTGAACAAAAGCCGGTACCCGCCGGCTACACTGAAGTTTTTCCCGAAGCGGGCTTCAACGCCTATGTCGGCCCGGTCTGGCGCGCACCAGATGGCGCCGAATATCTCTTCGACGTCCGCGAGGTCCACCTGAACGGCGGCGGCTCGCTGCACGGCGGCATGGCTATGGCGCTGGCCGACATCGTGATGGGCCGCACGGTCCGGGACGCGCTCGACGGCGCGAAGGCGCTGACGATCTCGCTCAGCTGCGACATTGTCAGCGGTTCGAAGCTCGGCGACCGCATCATCGGCCGGGCCACGATCACCCGCCGCACGCGCTCGATCGTCTTCATCGCCGGCGAACTGTCGGTGGCCGGCAAGCCGATCATGACGGCGACGGGCATCTGGAAGATCCTCGGGAGCGAGTAGGCAAGGGCCATGTCCGACTACAACGAAACGCCGCTGCCGCCCGCCCGGAACATTCCGGCGCCGGCAGGATGGCGTCCCGCCGACCAGTTCGACCCGTTCGAAGCCGCGCTCGGCCCCTATTTCGAGCGATGGCAGGAGGGCCGGCGCGAGTTCGCCTTCATCATCGACGATCGCCACACCAACGCGCAGGGCGTGGCGCATGGCGGCGCGCTGCTGACCTTTGCGGACGCAGCGCTCGGCTATGCGCTCTGGGACGCCACCGACCGCGCGCCCTGCGTGACGATCGGCCAGCAGACCCAGTTCATCGCCGCCGCCATGGAAGGCGACCTCGTGACCTGCCTGCCGGAAGTGGTCCGCAGGACCCGCGAGATCGTCTTCATGCGCGGCGACTTCAGGGTGGGGGACAAGATCGTCTTCACGGCCACCGCCGTCTGGCGGACCTGGCCCAAGGCCTGAAGTGTTACCAGGACCTTAACTGGTTAGCTGGTTAAAACTCTGCATAGATTTGTCTGCCATGCTCGCCTCCATGAGCACAGCACACACCCCCGCAGAACTCGTTCTTGGCACCGCGCAACTCGGCGACCCGCAGGGCGGCGTCAGTTCACCCGACGCGACGAGGCCCGTCCTCGCCGCCGCGATGAATGCCGGCATACGCTGGTACGAGACATCGCCCGCCTACACGAACGGCGAGATCCGCATCGGTCAGGCGTTCCGTGGCGACCGCCGTGCGCACATCATCACCAGGCTCGCCCCGGCGGCCCTGCGCGACGCCTCGCGCAGCGTGATCGAGGACGAAGTCACGCAGGCCAGTTCCCGCCTGAACATCGGTCGCCTCGACGTGCTGGCCCTCAACAATGTCACCGAAATGAAGGTGCACGACGGCAGGCTGTGGCGTACGCTGAAGGAACTGCGCGATGAAGGCACGATCTACGACCTCGGCGTCTGCGTGTCGTCGCCCGAAGAGGCCATGCAGGCTTTGGCCGATCCGGCCGTGACCTACCTGCAGCTCCAGTTCAACGCGCTCGACTGGCGCTGGCGCGAAGCCGGCGTGATCGACGCACTGGCATCCCGCCCCGACGTCCTCGTCCACGCCCACTCGGCACTGCTCTTCGGCATCCTCGCCGGGACGCCGGGCGCGAAGTGGCCGGCCTTCAACGCCATCGACCCGGAGGCCCTGCGCCTCACGCTCTGGACCATGTCCAAAGGCATGGGCCGCGACTGTCCGGCGGATCTCTGCATCGCCTATGTGCGCGCGCAGCCCTGGATCCACGGCGTGATCGCCGGCGCCAGGAGCCCGGCCCAACTGGCCCTGAACATCGCCAGGTTCCGTCGCCCGCCACTAAGCGCCGACGAGATCGCCCGCGTGAACGCCGCCATGCCGCGGGCATCCACGGCCATGCTGCAGGGTGACCGCATCGGCCGCGCCGCCTGAAACACGACCAGATGACCACCTCGCGCTTCAGCTACCTCAAGAGCCTGCTCCCCCAGCCGGCACGAAGCGCGGCCCGCAAGGGCGTCGAGCTCGTCACCAAGTTGCGTCCCCAGCAGGACCAGCAGGCCCACATCCCGCCGGAACTGCGCGAGCGGCTCCAGCACTTTCCCATCACCCGCGAGATCGGCCAGCGGGCCCTGAACGCGCTGGTGGCAAAGGCCGAATGGTTTTCGCTGCCCGGCGGCGCCACGCTGTCCCGCGAGGGTGACAACGACCAGGCCGTCTTCATCGTGGTGACAGGATGCCTTGGCGTCTTCACGCAGGAAGAAAACGGCGGCGATCACTTCATTGCGCAGGTCCCGGCCGGCGAGACGGTTGGCGAAATGTCGGTGATCACCGGCGACGGCCACTCCGCCAAGCTCGTCGCACTGCGCGACAGCGAGCTGCTGCGCATTGGCAAGACCGAGTTCGAGCGCCTGCTCGCGCGCCATCCGCGCCTGTCGCTGAACCTGATGCGGATCCTCGTGCGCCGCCTGCGCCACTCCTCGCGCCGCGCGTCGGCCGTGCAGCCCGCGCGCACCATCGCCTTTGTCCCGCTCCATCCCGGCATTGACTGCCGCGAGCTCGGCGGGCAGCTGCAGGAAGCGTTCCGCTCCATCGCCCTGAAGGCAGGCGCTGTCGGCCGCGAGGCCGCCAGCCAGCCCAGCGACTGGTTCGCGCGCTGCGAAGCCGACAACGACATCGTCCTCTACATGGGCGACGCGCCGGAAAGCCCGTGGACACAGCTCTGCGTGCGCCAGGCCGACAGGATATTCCTCGTTGCCCGCGCCGGAGAATCCGCCGCCCACGTCTTTCACAACCCCGAGACACGGGGGCGTCTCCGCCGCCAGCATCCGGAAGTGATCCTGCTCCGCGCGAAGGACGCCGGCGGCATGTCATCCACCGCGCTCGGCCAGAAGGCCATGGTCGGCCAGCACCATTACCTGCGCGAAGGCCATCGCCCCGATATTGATCGCCTCGCGCGCATCCTGTCGGGCAGGGCCGTGAGCCTCGTGCTCGCCGGTGGCGGCGCCCGCGGATTTGCGCATATCGGCGTGATCCGCGCCCTTCAGGAAGCAGGCGTCCCCTTCGACTTCGTTGGCGGCTCGTCGATGGGCGGCATCATCGCGGCCGGCCTCGCCATGGGCTGGGACAGCCAGGAACTGTCGCAGCGCATGCGAAATGCATTCGTCGACACGAACCCGCTGTCGGACTTCACGCTACCGCTGGTCGCCGTTCTGCGCGGAAAGAAGGTTTCAAAGCTTCTGCACGATCATTTCGGGGACATGAACATAGAGGACCTGCAGACAACCTATTTCTGCGTCTCCTCGAACCTGACGCTGGGCCGCGCCCACGTGCACAGGGAAGGCCCGCTCTGGAAGGCGCTGCGGGCAACCGTCGCGATCCCTGGCCTGCTGCCGCCGGTCGTGCACGAGAAGAACCTGCTGGTGGATGGCGGTCTCATGAACAACATGCCCGTCGACATCATGGCCACGATGGCGCAGGGCCCCGTGATCGGTGTCGACGTTGCGGGCGATGAAGCCCTCGTCGCCGAAGCCGAGGACTTCAACGACCAGCCCTGGCTGCCGCTGTTCCGGCAGCAGCTGAAGGGCACCCCCTCCATCGTCTCGATCCTGATGCGCTCGGGCACCGTCGGCAACGAAGTCCAGCGCCGCCAGGCCCGCGAGCAGGCCGATCTCCTCTTCGACCCGCCGCTGCCCGGCATCGGCCTCCGGTCATGGCAATCCTTCGACGCCGCCATCAACCAGGGCTACGAACACGCCCAGCAGGTCATCGAGGAAAACGGCCTCGACTTCCTCTGGACCATCCGCGGCCACGGCTCAGCTAGCTAGGCCTTCGCAAACGCCGCCACCGCCGCGCGCGCTATTTCTTCGCCCCACTCCTGCACGAAATGCCCGCCCTCCGGAATTTCCAGCGGGGCAGGGCAGCCTTTGATCGTCTGCCGCAGCTGGGCCATGATATTCGGGCCAAGCACCGGATCCATCATGCCGACCGCCATGAATGTCGGCCCGGACCACGACTGGGACCACCACGTCGCGGCCTGCCGCGAGACATCAGCGCCCTCCATCTCCGGTGACACCATGACCATCTGCGGGAACCGGCGCACGCCCGCCTTGTAGCGCTGGTCGGGGAAGGGCGCGTTATAGGCCGCAACTTCGCCTTCGGTCAGGATCGGCGTCGCGCGATGCATGAGCGCGCCGACATCCATGTCCGGATTGGCTTTCGCATAAGCCTTCCAGGCCTCAAACCCGGGGCCGGGACTGGTGCCCGTCGCCAGCGTCGTGTTCATGACGATGAGCCGCGCAAAGCGCTCCGGCATCGCCATTGGCACGGTAAGCCCGATCAGCCCGCCCCAGTCCTGCACGACCAGCGTGATGTTGCGCAGGTCCAGCCGCTCGATGAACCGCAGCAGCGTGTTACGATGGAAGTTGAAGCTGTAGACATTATCGTCAAGCGGCTTGTCCGAACGGCCAAAGCCGAAGAAATCCGGCGCCACAACGCGTGACCCGTCCGCGGCGAACACCGGGATCATCTTGCGATAGAGGTAGCACCAGCTCGGTTCGCCATGCAGGCAGAGATAGATGTGGGGTGAGCCCCTGTCAGCGTTGATGTCAAGGTAATGCATCCGCAGGCCGCCATATCCCGGAAGATTCTCCAGGTAGTGCGGTTCAAAGGAAAAGCCGGGAAGGTTCTGGAACCGGACGTCCGGCGTACGCAGGGCGTTGAGGGATGATGTCATGCGCTGGGCAACTCCTTGAGTTCCGCGCTTGGGAGGTCTGGCGGAAGCGCGAGTATAGAGGCAACAAAGCTCTCGCCAAGACCCCATGGGCCGGGCTAGGTTCCCGGCTCAGCAACCCGCATCCATCGACTGAGGAGTTCCCCAATGCGTCAGGCCGTCATCGTTTCAACAGCGCGCACAGGATTGGCTAAGTCCTATCGGGGCGGTTTCAACAACACGCACGGCGCGGCGATGGCAGGCCACGCGATCAAGCACGCCATCGCGCGCGCAAAGATCGAGCCGGGCGAAGTCGAAGACGTGATCATGGGCTGCGGCCTGCCGGAAGGCGCAACCGGCCAGAACGTCGGCCGAAACGCCGCGATCTGGGCAGGCTGCCCGGTCACGACATCAGGAACAACAGTCAACCGCTTCTGCTCGTCAGGCCTGCAGTCGATCGCCATGGCCGCGGGCCGTGTGCTGAACGAAGGCGTGCCGATTGCCATCGGTGCCGGCGTTGAATCGATCTCGCTGGTTCAGGGCAACATGAACATGAACCGCATCATCGAAGAAAAGCTGATGCAGACCTATCCCGCGCTCTGGATGCCGATGATCGACACGGCCGACATCGTCGCCGCGCGCTACAACATCTCGCGCGAACGCCAGGATCGCTTCTCCCTGGAAAGCCAGAAGCGCACGGCCGCTGCCCAGCAGGCCAACAAGTTCGCCGACGAAATCGTCCCGATGGAAACCATCATGACGACGACGAACAAGGAAACCGGCGAAACGAAGAACGTGCCCTTCACGGTCACGAAGGACGAATGCAATCGCCCCGACACGACCTATGAAGGTCTGGCAGGCCTGAAGCCCGTCAAGGGCGCGGACAAGTTCGTGACCGCTGGCAACGCCAGCCAGCTCTCGGACGGCGCCTCGGCCAGCGTGGTGATGGAAGCCGGCGAAGCAGCGAAGCGCGGCCTGAAGCCGCTCGGCATCTTCAAGGGCTTCGCCGTCGCCGGCTGCGAGCCGGATGAAATGGGCATCGGTCCCGTCTTCGCCGTGCCGCGCCTCCTGCAGCGCGCGGGCCTCAAGGTCCAGGACATCGATCTCTGGGAACTGAACGAAGCCTTCGCCAGCCAGGTCCTGTACTGCATGGACCGCCTCGACATTCCGCACGAGAAGCTGAACGTCAATGGCGGCTCGATCTCCGTCGGACATCCGTTCGGCATGACGGGCGCGCGTCTCGTCGGCCACGCGCTGATCGAAGGTCGCCGCCGCAAGGCCAAGCACGTCGTGATCACGATGTGCATCGGTGGCGGCATGGGGGCAGCAGGCCTCTTTGAAGTCGTTCACTAGAAGCAGGGGAGGAGACGCGATGCGTCGGATTGGTTTTGCTGTTCTGGCACTGGCCCTGACAACGCTCGGCGGCTGCGACCAGGCATTCCTGCGCGGGTCGTCGCCTGGAACCACGGCGCCCATCGCCTATGGCCCCGAAACGGAACGCCAGATCGAAAAGTCGATGCAGCGTTACGGCACGCTTCTGCTGTCGATGGATGCCAGCGGTGTCGCCAGCATGTACGCGCCCGATGGCATCTGGGAGCGCACGAGTGGCCCGCTGACAGGCCGCGACGCCATTCGCAACGCGCTGGCCAATTCGAACGGCGTGATCGTGCAGGCCGTGGACATCAAGACATCATACATCTCCTACAATGGCCCTGCCGTGGTGCAGACCGGGGACATCATCCAGACGGTGAAGCTCCCCAACGGCAAGACCGTGAACTCCGCCGCCCGCTTCGAAGCGACCTGGATCAAGAGTTCAACTGGCGAATGGTGGATCAAGCGCATGTCCACAAGGCCCAACGCCAAGGCGCCGGGGACCTAGCGCATCGCGCGTAAGGTCCCACGCTTTCCGACAGCCGTGGCCTCCGCGGCTGTTTTTGCGAGTGGCTCAGGCTGAGCCACAGCCCTGTCTCTTCCTCGCTTGCGAGGAAGTACCTGCGCACCGCAGGTGCTGCAGGGGATGGAGTTCCTTGGCGCCAGTACTTCTACCGTGGGTAACTCCTCCGTCTGCAGCACGCCTGCGGCGCGCGCAGCCACCTCCTCACTCCGTGAGGAGGAAACACGCTCCTGTCTCTTCCTCGCTTGCGAGGAAGTACCTGCGCACCGAAGGTGCTGCAGGGGATGGAGTAACCCCGCACGACATCCTGTTACAATTTCAACGTTGCCCCGTCCCTGAAACTTCGACTCTCATGGGCACATGGAAAAGCAACTCGGAACACGGGCCTATGCCCGAACGCTTCGCAAGCACATGCCAGCAGCAGAGGTCGTCCTGTGGTCTCATCTCCGTCGCAAAGCCGTTCTCGGCCTTGGCTTTCGAAGGCAGTTTCCCATTGGCCCGTACTTCGCCGACTTCGCCTGTCCGGCCATCAGGCTGGTGATTGAGGTGGATGGCTCAATACACAGGACCGAGGCTGCACAAGCAAGCGACAAACAGCGCCGCTTGTTCCTTGAGAGCCAGGGCTGGCGCGAGATCCGGGTGTCCAACGAAGAAGTGTTTCGCGACCTGGACCGGGTGCTGGAATACGTGATCGCAACCGCAGTGGAACTCCGCAAGAAGTGACGAAACCGCTGTCTCTTCCTCGCTTGCGAGGAAGTACCTGCGCACCGCAGGTGCTGCAGGGGATGGAGTTTCTTGGCGCCATGCTTTCACGTTGGGTAACTCCTCCGTCTGCAGCATTGCTTGCGCAATGCGCAGCCACCTCCTCACTCCGTGAGGAGGAGCCGCACACTGTTCTCTTCCTCACGCAGTGAGGAAGTACCTGCGCACCGCAGGTGCTGCAGGGGATGGAGTTCCTTGGCGCCAAGTCCTCCGGCGTGGGTAACTCCTCCGTCTGTAGCACGCCTGCGGCGCGCGCAGCCACCTCCTCACTCCGTGAGGAGGAGCCGCACACTGTTCTCTTCCTCAC
>JBILMZ010000138.1:0-9321 GCA_044375275.1 Micropepsaceae bacterium
CAGCCCATCGGCAAAACTCAGTTGAGACGTTGTTTTGGCCGCCATCGAATCATCTCCTGGATACCCAAAAACTGAATCACAGATCGATAATTCTGCAAACTTCCCGCTGAAGCGGGAGGAGGAAACAATCTATACCCTCGTGGCGGAGCGTAGCGTGCAGTTCTTACCCGATTGAATGGTCGATCAGTCCAAGACCTCGCAACCACACATCAAGAAAACACATCACACTGCAGTTGATGACTTCGATCGCATCAGCAGATAGCAACTGATCGCCATCACCGGAACCATGATGGATGCCTCAAGCGCACGCTGCCAGTCCCCATTGGTGTTACCGTAAGGATCCAGCGTTGCAGGCAGGCAAACGAGCGCCGCCATCGCACTCGCGTAACCCAAAAAAGCGATCCATTGCCCGCCCGGCCACTGACGGGCCGAATAACCAAGGAACCACATCGTGATAGGTGGCAAAATATAACCCCATCCCACGACATAGCCGTGCAACCAATAGGGCACACCCGGCCGCAGCCCCAGACATTCGAGTCGGCAGGGAAAGAACACTGCGCCAACGTAGGCAACAGCAAACGCCATGATCCCAAGCATGCCGAGGAGCGTCAGCGCAGATCTTGGTAGTGCGATCAATGCGCAAACAGCAAAGCATGTCAGCAGCAACCCTGTCGGCAGGAACCAAAGCCACCGAACTTCGATCGCATATGGCGCCCCAATTGCGCCTAAATCTCCGATGATGTCACGAGTGGCATCGAAATTGGGGTCCAACGGCGAGAAGTAAACGGGAGCCAGAAGCCAGACCAAGGCACCCAGCAATCCAAACACCCCCGCAGCACGATCCACAACAACCTCCCTACCCCAGTCGCTTCAGCGCCTCGGCGACTTTCGAACGCGTCGCCTCATGCTCCACGCGCTTGTCGCGCAGTTCCTGCACCACATCTTCCGGCGCACGTGAGACGAAGTTCTCGTTGTTGAGCTTCTGATCGACGCGCCCGACTTCTTCGTCGGCCTTTTTCAGGTCCTTCGTGAGCCGCGCGCGTTCCTTGTCGAAGTCGATGAAGCCCTCGAGCGACAGCGCGGCCGTGCCATCGCCGGCGACGATCTGCGCGGCGCCCTTCGGGAACGTGTCCCCGGCGACTGCAGTTTCGAGCCGCGCCATGCGCAGGATCATGTCATTGTGCCGGGTCAGCCACTCGCGCTCGACACCACTCGGCGTCTTCAGCACCAGCGGCAGCTTCGCCGACGGCGGCACGTTCATTTCGGCGCGCACCGAGCGCACTTCCGAAATCAGCGTCTTCACCCAGTTCATCTCGGCCTCGGCAGCGGCATCCCGCGCGATTGCCGTATAGTCCGGCCAGCTCTCCTGGATCAGCATGCGCTCGCGCTTCGGGCCCTGCTCGCCCGTGACGCGCCAGAGTTCCTCGGTGATGAACGGCACGAAGGGATGCATGAGGCGCAGGATCTCGTCGAGCACCCATGATGCCGTCGCCCGCGTCTCGGCCTTCTGCGCCTCATCCGTGCCAGCCAGCACCGGCTTGATGAATTCCAGATACCAGTCGCAATAGACGTTCCAGACGAACTCGTAGAGCCCGTTGGCCGCATCATTGAAGCGGAAGGCCTCGAGCGACGCGGTGATTTCGTTCCGTGTACGGATCAGCTCGCCGACCAGCCAGCGATTGACCGCCGACTTGAGCTGCCCGGGTTCGAACCCGTCGGTCCGCACGCAGCCATTCATCTCGCAGAAGCGCGCGGCGTTCCACAGCTTGGTGCAGAAATTGCGATAGATCTCGACGCGGGCGGGACCCATGCGCAGGTCCTTGCCGGGTGCCGCGGCGATGGCAAGCGCAAAGCGCAGCGCATCCGCGCCGAACTGGTCGATCAGGGTCAGCGGGTCGATGACGTTACCCTTCGTCTTCGACATCTTCATGCCCTTCTCGTCGACGACGCGGGCGTGGATGTAGACGGTGTGGAACGGCACCTCGTTCGTGAAATGCAGGCCCATCATCATCATCCGGGCGACCCAGAAGAAGATGATGTCGAACATCGTGACCAGAACGTCGGTCTTGTAATAGCGCTTGAGCTCCGGCGTCTGCTCCGGCCAGCCCATCGTCGAGAACGGCCAGAGCGCCGACGAGAACCACGTATCGAGCACGTCCGGATCACGCGTCAGCGCCACGTCCCGGCCGTGCTTGGCCCTGGCCTGCGCCAAGGCTTCCGCCTCGGTCTCGGCCACGAACACATGGCCGTCGGCGTCGTACCAGGCCGGAATCTGGTGACCCCACCACAGCTGGCGCGACACGCACCACGGGCGGATGTCCTCAAGCCAGCGGAAATACTCGTCCTCGAAGCGCTGCGGGATGAAGCGCGTGCGCCCATCGCGCACCGCCGCCAGCGCCTTCTCGGCGAGCGGCTTCACGTTCAGGTACCACTGCTCGGTGAGCATCGGCTCGAGCTCGACCGTCTTCGTCTTCTCGTCATGCGGCACGGCATGGGTGACGGGCTCGATCTTCTCGAGCAGCTCCAGCGCCTCCATGTCGGCCACGATCTGCTTGCGCGCCGCCTTCCGGTCGAGGCCGCGATAGGCATCCGGCGCATCAGGCCCGACCTTGCCGTCCAGCGTGAAGAAGTTCACGACGGCCAGATTGTGGCGCCGGCCGACTTCATAGTCGTTGAAGTCATGGCCCGGCGTGATCTTCACCGCACCCGAGCCCTTCTCGGGATTGGCGTATTCATCGGCAATGATCGGGATGAGGCGCCCCGTGAGCGGCAGGCGCACCTGCTTGCCGATGAGGTGCGTATAGCGCGCGTCTTCCGGATGAACGGCCACAGCCTGGTCGGCGAGCATCGTCTCCGGCCGCGTCGTCGCCACGACGATGAACTGCGTCGCATCATCGGCGAGCGGATATTTGAGGTGCCAGAGATTGCCCTTGATCTCGATATTCTCGACCTCAAGGTCCGACACGGCTGTCTGCAGCGACGGATCCCAGTTCACAAGGCGCTTGTCCTTGTACATGAGACCCTGCTTGTGCAGCTCGACGAAGACCTTGAGCACGGCCTTGCTCAGGCCGTCGTCCATCGTGAAGCGCTCGCGCGACCAGTCGCAGGACGACCCGAGGCGTCGCAGCTGGCGCGTGATGGTGCCGCCCGACTCTGCCTTCCACTCCCAGATCCGCTTGACGAATTCCTCGCGGCCCAGCGCCAGGCGCGACGTCTGGGATTCACGCAGCTTGCGCTCGACCACAAGCTGCGTGGCGATGCCGGCATGGTCCATGCCCGGCTGCCAGAGCACGTCGCGTCCGCGCATGCGTTCGAAGCGCGAGAGGATGTCCTGCAGCGTGTTGTTCAGCGCGTGCCCGATATGCAGCGAGCCGGTGACGTTGGGCGGCGGAATGACGATCGTGAAGGGCTTGGCGTCCGGCTTGTTGCCGGCGCGAAAGGCGCCACTGGATTCCCACGCCTCATAAAGGCGTTCTTCCACGTCCTTGGGACTGAATGTTTTCTCGAGCATGATCGTTCACGTCTGGATTCGGAGATGACAAACGGCAAAAGCGCACAAGCCCTAGGGGCTTGCGCGGTGTTTGTCGAGCGGTGCTGACTTGGGTGCGACTACCTGCGGCGGCCGCCGCCGCTGCGTGCAGCGCGCTCGACCTCTTGCTGTACGACGCGCTCTACGATCTCGGGCAGGTGCTCGTCGAGCCACTGGGCGAGAAGCGGCTTCATGATCTGCGTGACGATGTCCTCGAGAGAGGCACCGCCGCCCACAGTGACATCACGCTCGCGCTGCAGCATGCCGAAGGCATTGGTGATCGCCGATGAGGCTTGCGACGACAGGATGCCGTCATCTTTTTCGACCATGTCTAGATCCGATTGGTTGCGCATGTGGCGTGGTTCCGGTGCAGGCGCCCGGCGAGAGACGCGAGGTTCAGGGGCAGGCTCACGAACAGGTTCAGGTTCGTGGCGCGGCGGCGGTGCCGGTCGCCGACGCGGCGGCTCCTGCGCGACCTCGGCCTGCCGGCCGATGGACCCGTCGTCTTGGACAATGTTGGTCAGTTCAAGGACTTCATTGGCATCGCGCGCCGCAGGTGCTGGCGCAGGCGCCGGTGCCGGACCGCCCTTGCTGGCATCCGCATCCTCGGAAATGATCCGTCGAATGGAAGCGAGAATTTCTTCCATTGTTGGTTCTTGCTGTGCCGAGGGCGTAGCCATCGCTTCAATGACCTCTAAAGACTTTCGCTCGTGGCCCCAGACGCAAAACTAAGCCAAGCCGTTCCCAAATGAAAGGACCGGACTGAAATCAGGTGCGACCTTCGCCGTTTAGAGTGAATACCGCGAAAATCCTTAGTTTTCGTAAGTAGCCGCTCCCAGCGGGCGCCACGTCTGCATCTCGTAGTTACCCTTGGGGTCGTAAACCTGAACCGGAAGCTGCAGTTCCTGGGCCGTCAGCTGGCCGACCGAGGCCAGCAGCGAGTAGCCGGCGACGATCTCGTCCCGCTCGCTGCGGACCAGCGCCACGCGGGCGTTCAGCAGTTCCTGCTGCTGGTCGAGCACGTCCAGCGTGGTGCGCGAGCCGACTTCCAGCTCCTGCTGCACGCCTTCGAACGCGATCTCCGAAGCCTTGACCTGCTGCAGGTTCGCTTCGACCGACGCCTTGGCGGCGCGATAGGCCTCCCACGAGTTGGAAACGCGCTCGTCCGTCGTGCGACGGGCAAACTCGGTGTCCATGCGGGCCTTGTTGAAGAGTTCCTTCGCCTGGCGAATCTCAGACCATTCAGCACCACCCCGATAGAGCGGGAAGCGGGCGGCGGCCGTGATGCTGGTATCGTCGCTGATCGTTTCCGGGCCGAATTCCTGGCCGCTGCGGCCATAGGAGGCCTGGACCGTCACCGTCGGCAGCATTTGGCCAACGGCAAAGTCGATGGCATAGTCCGCCGCTTCCTGGGCCTCGCGGGCCGCGACAAGCGTCGGGTTGCCGCCGTTGGCGGTCGCGCGGGCGGCCACTTCGCTCTCGGGCAGGGCCGGAACGGCGGGCTTCGTCTCGAGCGTGCCGGGCGCTTCGCCGACCGTGCGCTCAAAGAACGTGCGGCTGGCGATGAGATTGGCTTCCGCCGAGGTCAGCTGGAACTGGCCGGACGCCAGACGGGCTTCGGCCTGCGAAACGTCCGTGCGCGTGATCTCGCCCACGTCGAAGCGGGCCTTGGCGGCTTCGAGCTGCTTCTTCAGGAGCTCGACGTTGGTCTGGTTCAGCTTCACCACCGATTCATCGCGCACGACGTTCATGTAGGACGTCACGGTGTCGAGGATGACCGACTGCTCGGTCGAGTGAAGGCGGGCGCGGCCTGCGCGTACCTGCGCGTCGGCCTGGCGGCGCTGCGCGAGGATCGTGCCACCGGCAAAGACAGTCTGCTGCGCGGTGATGGTCGCATTCCACGGATCATTGCGGCGCTCGAAATTCACGCCCAGCGGATTTGCCGGAGACGGATCGGTCTTGCTTTCCGTTTCGACGCGCGAGTAGTCGCCGCTCAGCGTGATCGTCGGACGCCAGCGCGCAATCGCCTGCGCCACTTCTTCATCCGTTGCACGGAGGTTCGCACGCTCTGACATGAGCTGCGGGTTGCTCTGATAGGCTTTGACGAGAGCGTCGGTCAGCGTGTCTGCAGCGAATGCCGATGGCATCGTGCACACGGTGATCATCAGACCCGTGCGAATCCCAAACGCTATTTTGCCAAGCGATATCTTGTTATTTTCCACAGCCACTTTGCCCTTACTGCCTTGCGTATAGCTAAGCAGTTTATAAGAAAAACCGTAAACACAGGTTTAACTTCTAGGAACAAGTGACTGTTTTGACAACAGAATCTATTACCGAAGTATTACTGAAATACAAACGAGCGCGTGCGCTCGAACCCCGGAAGAACGGGAACAGTTGCATCGAATACAACCCTCTTTCCCAGTGTCCCCGCTTTACGCACGCAGAAGTTGGCCTTGCCATTCGGGCCATCATTGATGATGACGCCCAGTCTTCCGCCGTCTTTCAGCTGTTCGACCCACGCCTGCGGGATTTCTTCGACAGCTCCGTTTACAAAGATCACATCATAGGGAGCATGCTGTGACGCACCCTGCTTCAGCGGACCAACCGCGCCACTGAGGCGTCCGAGCTTGGGCACGGAACGCAGCGCCGACGATGCCGCCTTCGCAAGTTCCTCGTCTTCTTCAAGCGCCGTCACGTCAGCAGAAAGGCCCGCAAGCAGCGCACTCGAGTAGCCGGTCGCGCAGCCGATATCGAGCACGCGATCGCTCTCGCGGATCTCCAGCGCCTGCACCAGCTTGGCGAGGCTGCGCGGGTCCATGAGGAAGCGACCAGGCTTCACCTCGATGCAGGCATCCGAATAGGCCAGCGCCTGGCGCGCGGCCGGAACAAAGCGCTCGCGCTCCAGCCGGCTCATCAGTTCGGTGATGCGCGTATCGGTCACATCGCTGGGACGAACCTGGCACTCGACCATGAAATGGCGGGCTTTGGTCATGTCTGTCATCGCGGAAATCCGGGAGAAATCTTGAGGAAACCGGGTCGCTTATAGCCAGCCCCCACCCTGCTGACAATCGGGCCTTTCGCCATTCTCCCGTGAATTGTCGCAATCCTCTTTGAGACTGCACATTCTCTCTGCTATACGGGCGGCCCTCTTCCGGTGGCGACATGGCGGAATGGTTACGCAGAGGACTGCAAATCCTTGTATCCCGGTTCGATTCCGGGTGTCGCCTCCACTCCTTCCAGCCACCAAGAATTTCTTGGGTTCCGGCGGACACTTAAGACTTCGTTTGCGCTCCGTATTGTAAGCTCCGTGCAAAGCAAGAGCACGAGAAGTGTCAACGATGCCCGAGCGTCCCGCAGCGCCAGCCCTGCAGCTGACGTCACCCTTCGCCCAGATCCTCATTGCCTGCGCAGCCCTCTGCGCGCTCGCCGTCGTGCTCTGGCATGCCGAGACGCAGGCCGTTTCGATCAGCCGCCTCTTCGGCGACGCCGGCATCCAGACCGTCAGCCTCGATGACCCGACACCCATGCCGATCAATGACGGCCGCCTGGTCCATGCCGAAGGCGAAGCCCGCGCGACGTTGCCCGTGCAGGACACCGATCTCGACGTGATCTTCAACAACACGCTCGTCGTCGAGCGCCATGTCGAGATGTACCAGTGGCATGAAGTGCCCAACGGTCCCTCCTACAAATACGTGACGCGCTGGTCGTCCGAGTGGCAGGACCCGGCGCGCTTCCGCGTGCCCGCGCCGCACACCAACCCGGCCTTCAACTTGGCCCGGCAGCGCTTCGCCGCAACCGACGCAAAACTCGGCGCCTTCCGTTTGCCGGAAGAAACGCTCGCCACTCTCGAGCCGCGCGAGGCTTACATGCCGACCGAAACACCGCGCGGCTGGATCCGCGACGCCAACAGCTTCTATCTGGGCCTGAACCCGGTGAAGCCGAAGGTCGGCGACCTGCGCGTGTCGTGGCGCATCCTGCGCGCCCCGGCGCCGGTGACGATCCTCGCCCGCCAGACGCCAGACGACATCACGTCTTACGAGATGCGCAACGGCACGAACATCCTGATGATCCGCACCGGCAGCTATTCGCCCGCCGGCATGCTCGACGCCGCCAACCCGTTCCTCGCGCTCTCGCTCTGGTTCTGGCGCGCGCTCGCAACAGCGATCTTCGCGACGGCGATCTTCATCATCACGACACAGCTGCGCTCGCTCTTCCTGACACGCCACGAAGCCGCGCGCCTGACGCAAGCCTCGCTGCTGCGCCTCTCGGTCGCCGGCGGCCTCGCGCTATCGATCAGCATCGTGTCGGTGGCCTGGCTCTTCCGCCTGCCCTTCGAGTCGGCCGCAGCGCTGCTCGTTTGCGGCACAGCTTTCGTCGTCGCGTTGAATCACCGCCAGCGCCTGCTCGCCGAGCCCCTGATTCCGAACACGGCGCAGGCCTGACGCCTCCGATTCTCGCGTTCGAACGGCGCCGCCGCGCCCGTCGCGTGGCTTTCGCGCAAAATATTGCGTGGCTTCGCCAGTTTTTTTGAGCCGAAAACCGGATCGCCCGATCAGCTTTGCTGACAAGGGCTTAGCGCAAATCCATCAACGAATTCATGAACTTGAGAACCAGCCTCTGTGTCCCAAATGTCCCTGTGGAAATAAGGCCGTTAACCATTTGTTAACCATCTGGGGCCAATGTCGCTCCTGTCTTCCCATGAAGACACCCCACCATTTACCCAACTTCGGGCCCGGTTCGCCGGGCCCTTTTTCTTTGTGGGTTTGGTCCGGACGTGAGTATTCGGGAAAAGCGGCGCCAGCGTCTAGCTGTTTGAGGATTTCGCCGCTTGCGCGGCCTTCAACCTCTCCTGCCGGGCCCGCCACCAGCGCAGCGTCTTCACCTCGTTCCGCCGCCGGAATCGCCTGACCCGCGGAGAATCGACCGACAGCACCGCCAGCCCCGCCGGCACCATCCAGAGCCCCAGCACCGGCAGCCACCAGAAGGCGCCACCCGCCAGAAGCGCCCCGCCCAGGGCCGTCCGCCCCGTCTTTGTGCGGGGAACGCGGACTTTGTATTTGCCAATCCGGATATGCGACATCGAAAAACCTCGGACCCTGTAATTGTGCTTTGACCGCTTCGGACGCTCTGATATAGGCACGCCCCTGCCCTTGCGGTAGGCCAGAGCGACAGGTATTCCCCGGTAGCTCAGTGGTAGAGCAACCGGCTGTTAACCGGTTGGTCGCTGGTTCGAATCCGGCCCGGGGAGCCACTTCTTCGCTGTCAGGCCGCCCGCCTTCCGGGCGCGCCGCAGCCGGCGCGGCACTTCTCTCAAGCAACTCCGCCCTTTCAAGCATCTCGGGAAAATGCCGCCCGATCTCCACCAACCCCTGCGCGCGCTGGGCCGGATGGCCAATGTCATAGACAAGCCAGCCCGCCGCCGTGAGCAAGCTGATCCCGACGACAACCCCGCGCCGCATGAGCAGCGAGGGTTTGGCGAGACAGGGGTCGTTGGTGTGATGTTGTGTGTCAGTCATGGGTCAATACTCCCGCGACGCCGCACGCAAGCGCGCACGTCGCAATGGTCGATCTGTGATTTGGAAAAATGAGGGCAAATCCGCGTCTGCCAGCAGCCCTGAGCCCTGGACAGATTCCGACGCTATCGATTTACAGCGCCGAACATCGCCGAAATCGCCGAAAACAAAAAGAGAACAAATCGCCGCATCTCCCCCAAAACGCCGCAGCGTTTTGGGGGAGTACGTGCGAAGCACGGGAGGGGGGCGGCGCCAAATGCTGAGATGGCACACCCCAAT
>JBILMZ010000139.1:0-9194 GCA_044375275.1 Micropepsaceae bacterium
GGGTTAGGTTGGACTGGGGGGTAGGCGAATTCTGCTTCAGGACCAGCCTGCAGCTGGACCGCAGGCATCAT
The DNA here is from genome assembly GCA_044375275.1 of Micropepsaceae bacterium. GTDB lineage: Bacteria > Pseudomonadota > Alphaproteobacteria > Micropepsales > Micropepsaceae > SZUA-430. The sequence goes on from JBILMZ010000139.1 coordinate 72, forward strand.
CCGGAGACGAACCTCCTGCATCCATTCCGTGAGCGCCACTTCCACCCGAGGCCTCCGACAGCGGAAACGACGCGAAATCGATGCAGGAACATATATGGAACAAACCATTCCCGCCCGCAACCAAAAATCATACGCTGCGTCACTTTTGACCAGCAAAACCTTACGCCAGCGTGCTCCCTCCCCCAGCCCGTCATGGCCGCGTCGGACCAAGACACATCAGGTTTCCGGGGGAGCAAGGGGGATGATACGGCCATGAGTTGAGGGGTCTCCCAGCACCTGCACCAGCGTGCGCGCGAGTGACTCACGCGATACGCGGCTTAGCAGGGAGTCGCCTTCTCGCATGGGCCTGGCCGGCTGTTCAGAGGGCTTGTCGTCGAGCGTAGGCGGCCGCAGCGACGTCCAGTCCAGGCCGGAGTTGGCGAGGAGCACCTCGCTGCGGGTATGATCCTCCATCGAGTAGCGGATATTGCTCATCCGGATGAATGCACGGGCCCACCATGGAATCAGCGCCCAGCTGTCGCCGGCACCGAAGGCGCTGATGTAAACGATGCGCCGCACGCCCTCACGCTGCATCGCCGCGACAATGGTTGCGGTGGCGCGTGAAGTCAGGTCGGGCGGCGAGGTCAGGGAGGAGAATGGCGAGCGGGTGCGCCGTGAGATTCCAAGACAGATGGCGACCGCATCGGCACCGCGAACCGCCTTTGCAGCATCAGCCGGATCGGTCGGGTCACCGACCATCGTCCATTGGCCCGTACCAAAGCCACTACGCGCCGCAGCGGCCCTGACCACGGAGAACACATTCCAGTCCGCCGCCGTGGCAAGCCGAACGACATGCCTCCCAGTCGCGCCAGAAGCGCCGAAAACCACGAGTTTCATCTGGTTCATTTCATTTGTTGGGAAGGACAATGTCGAATATGCCAATGGGAAGTCCGCCATCACCGGGCTCAAACCGGACGAGCATGCGCCGACGCAATGCAGCGTCCCTGATGCGGCTCACGAAAGTGTCCCCTTCATTGCGGCGCTCGCCGGCGAACCACAGTTCGGTGGCGAGCGGCGCCCGGCCCGAAGCCGAAACCCGCATGTGAATATGGGCGGTCCGTTCAATCAGTCCCCAGTAACGGGCGTATCCTTGCGGACGAATGGTCGTGAAGGTGTAGCGGCCATCCGTATCGGTGAGGGTTATTCCATATCCGCCAAAGCCTGGATCGTGATCAGCGCCAGTCTCCACGGCGTAGTGGCCACGCGCATCGACCTGCCAGAGCTCAACCTTGGCGCCTGCGAGCGCACGTCCGGCCGTGTCGAGCACGCGGCCGCTGACGCGGACATGCTCACCCTGGGCCGTTCGACCGTTGGCGCCGCGCGTGAGGTCATTGCCTTGCGGTAACGGGTTCAGCGCCTTCGCCCCGATGAAGGGCAAACCGGCCGGATCCGGTGGATAGAAGGGCCCGACGGTGACAGCTGGCGTAGGCTTCATGCTGTCCATGGCCATCGTGGTGAATGGCACCAGCGCGGTGGCGTAGCCGACGAGTTGCACTACCCGGCGACGTGTCAATTGTGTTAGCGTTTTCATCGAATTTTCCCGGCAGCAGACGATGACACGAACGATAGCAGGGCGCCGGCAGACACGCGCGTCCGGGAATGCGGAAATTGGTGCAGGGCGTCCGCCCCGTGAGATGCTCGTCGGGCAGGTGCTCGACGCACTGCGATTCCATGGCTGGTTCTTTTGCATCAGCGACCTCACTGCACCCTGGGGGCTGCAACTGCCGGGCGGACGTCTTGCCGCTGTTCATGCGGTGCTGGAGGGCGAATGTGTTCTGAAACGCGTGGGGGAGGCAGAACCGATACACCTCTGTTCCGGGGACATTGTGGTGCTGCCGCGCGATGAGGTCCATGCGATTGCTGATCGATCCGGCAGCAAGGTACGAAAGGTCAGCGACATTCCTGGCCTGGTTGGGCAGGACAGGATCGCGACAACCTTCACCTATGGCGGCGGTGGAGTGCGCGCGCGGATCCTGACCGCGAGCTTCGCCGCTGACACGCCGTCGGCGGGATTGATTGTCGCTGGATTGCCTTCGGCGCTTACGCTGCGTGCGGGCACGGCGGCGTGGGCGCGCGTCGAGCCCGTACTGGCGTTGATACGGGCAGAGGCGGCCGATCCGGGTGGTGTGTCATCGGCGGTGCTGCGGCGGGTGGCTGAGGTGCTGTTCATCCAGTCGCTGCGGGAAGCCCTGCTGGGAGCGCAACCGGTGACCGGATGGATGGCAGCGGCGTCTGATCCCAGGCTTGCAGCAGCGTTGGCGGCGATGCATGCGCAACCTGGGCGTCAGTGGACGCTGGCGGGACTGGCGCCGCTTGCAAACCTCTCGCGCACGGCGTTCCTCGAACGCTTCCAAGCGAGCCTCGGGCAGACACCGACCGAATATCTCCAATGGTGGCGGATGCAGTTGGCGGCACAGCGGCTGCGCGAAACAGACGACAGCGTTGGCGCGATAGCGCTGGCGGTGGGGTACGACAGCCCGTCAGCCTTCGCGCGTGCCTTTCGCCGCGCTCACGCACAATCCCCGAATATTTACAGGGCAGGGCGAGATGGTGTCGGGCGTTCGACGGGGACAAGCTCTGCAGGGCCCACACGGTAAGCGCCCACCCGCTCGCAACCCCAAACCACAAGCTGCATGGCGTTTGACCAGAAAAATCCTTGCTCCCGCGTAATCCCCTGCCCCAACCCGTCATGGCCGCGCGACGCGGCCATGACGGGTTAGGGAGAACACTGAAGGCTTCCGATATCGCCTTGGTGCCTTCGTGGTGAAACCAGCAGCCGTGGTATCAAGCTCAACCGCTGCAGTTTTGAAACACGAAGGACACGAAGAGCACGAAAGAGGATCTTGGGCCGAAGGCATTCGTGCTCTTCGTGCCCTTCGTGTTCAAAAAACTCCCGAGACGCAAGCTGGTCACCGCCTGCCCCGCACCAACCTAAGCCCAAAAGGTCCCGTCATGGCCGCGTCGCGCGGCCATGACGGAATGGAGAGAACGGTGAAGGGTTCCACCAACGCCTTCGTGCGCTTCGTGTTCCAAAAGCCCATCCGTTGCGCTCCCGAACTCGGCTGGCATACTCGTGCCAAAGCGATTCACGGGGACCATCCATGCGCATCAAAGCCCTCGCCACCGTTCTTGCCGCACTCCTCGCCCTCATGGCCGCCTCGCTCAGCCGGGCAGATGATCCGTGGCAGGACCAGACCGACAGTGATGACCTCCCCGTCGTCACCTCCCAGGACGGTGTCGACCGGCCGGGTTCGGACTTCTGGCTGATCCGCTTCAACAGTCCCGCCGCCTATGGTCCCTGCGCGTTCCATTGCCGGAACACGCCACGCTGCGCCGCCTTCACGGTGGTACGGCCTGCAGAAACAGGCGGACAATATCTCTGCTACCTCAAGGACCGCATTCCTGAACCAGTCAGCAACAGCTGCTGTCGTTCAGGCGTGAAGGAAGGCTGGCGGGCGCTGACAGCAGAACAGCTTGCAAGCGATGCCCGCCTGCGCCGCACCCCCGCATTCGGCGAAGCATTCCCGGCTCCCGCACCTGCCCGCCCGCCATTGCCGCGCGATGCCCTTGTCGTTACACCCCCGGTGCTGCCGATCTCGCCCTTGCCACGATCCACACCGTCCGAACCGCCCTTCGGCACGCCCATCCCGGGCGTGAGCGCCATAGACGGCACGGATCGCATGGGCAGCGACTACAGGCGCATCCACCCGGCGACGACAGCGCGCGCCTGCGCCGAAGCCTGCGCCGGCGACCAGCCACGCTGCCGGGCTTACACCTTCGTGCGCGCCAGCTTCCAGGAAACGGCACCCGTCTGTTATCTGAAAGACGCCGTTCCGGCAGAAAGCCCGAATCCATGCTGCGTGTCAGGCGTCGTGGACGGCCCCGGCTCCAACGCAGCCCCGCCGGTCACGCCCGCACGTCCCGCGAGCCCGTCCGGCAGCTACAATCGCGCCCCCGGCCGCTACGAAGGCGCGAGCGAGTCCCTGATCAACCAGTTGTCATCATCCGACCGCCGCTGGCCCAGTGGTGTTCCGTTCAATGTCAGCGGCTGTGAAGCGGCCTGCGACAACCCCGCCCGCTTCAGCGGCACCGGTTCGGAGTCCAGAACCTGCGTCGCCTACTCATTCATGCAGTCCTACGGCCCCTACGAAGGAACATGCACGACCTTCTCGACCGTCCCACCCCGCATCGCACCAGACGACCACACAACCTCAGGACACCGGCGCTAGGGGAAGCGACGAAGGATACCACCATCACCTTGGTGCCTCCGTGGTGAAACCGACAGCCGTCGTACCAAGCTCACCCGCAGCAGGGTGGAAACACGAAGGACACGAAGATCACGAAAAGGGACTGCGGGCCGAAGGCATTCGTGATCTTCGTGTCCTTCGTGTTCAACAAAAAGCCGCTCAACGCCGACCGCTCAACCGCAACCTCAGCCACGCGACGATCTCCTGCGTGGCGTCTTCGCCTGACCACGCGGCAAGCTTGTGCGTCTCGCCGTCCCGCCTTCGCACCAGGATATCGTATTGCGGCGTGTCATCATCATGGCCCGTGATCTTCATCTCGATGTCAGCCACATCCGACTTTCTCACCTGCATCCGCCTCGTTTCACCGGCCACAAGCGGGAGCGTGACAAATCTCTGGTCCACGCTGAAGTCGAAATCCCCCGCCTGCTCCCTGCGGCGCGCAACAATGGCGACATAGCCGCCAACCAGGCCGACAACGATCCAGGCGGCAATCATCATGTCCCCTTCAGGATGGAAACCGGTCGTCAACCCGATCAGGAAAACACCTGCAAACGCGGCTCCGCCCACGCCGATGATACCGGCAAAGGGCCACGACAGCTGCGTCAGGCGGACATGCGTGGCACCACCCCGGTCAAAGGTCGGCAAGGGCGGCCGCACGCCGTGGTAGCGCGGCTGGAAACAGAGCCAACCCACATAGGCCCAGATCCCCACCATCACCGCATTGAAGGGCATCAGGAACATGAGCATCATCAGCGTGGAGCCATCGACGCCCGGCTGAAGGACAGACACTGACGGCGCGCGGGGACTGTAATGCACGTCACGCGTCGCACCGACCGGATACTCTGCGACGATCAGATCTGCCCAGTTCCGCTCAGAGGAAGACACGACCGAGTAGCTGTAGCGCGCACCCTCAAGACGCGTGCCATCGACAACATAGGTGTAGCGGACATCCACGCTGTACGTGACACCGTCGCTGTCCTTGTGACGCAACACTTCACTGCGCGTGATGGTGCCCGGGGTACGCTCGAACGTGACCGCCTGCAGCGACGACAGCATGCTGCCACCGATCAGGACATCGGCAGCACCAACGATGGCCGACCAGAACAGGCCGAACAATACAAGCGGAACGAGGAACTTCATGGCTGGGCATGTTAGCCCACCGTGGTTTCAGAATCGTGATGCCAGGCGGCGGGCTTGGGCAAGACATTTTTCACCACGAAGGCACCAAGGCGCCGAGCCCGCACTTCGCCCTTGGTGCCTTCGTGGTGAAAAACTCAGCCCTCGTGCCAGGCCCAGCCGATGAGATTGGAAACACGAAGACCACGAAGATCACGAAAAAGGGAAACTTGCACCAACCCCATTCGTGCTCTTCGTGGTCTTCGTGTTCAAAAAAAGCGGAGCGCTCTCGCGCCCCGCCGGATTTTTGACTGAACTGAAAACTAGCGGCCGGTGGGCAGCTTGTTGTACGGGATGTCCTTGTCGACACGGATGTCGGCCGGCAGGCCCAGAACGCGTTCGGCAATGATGTTCTTCAGGATCTCGTCCGTGCCACCCGCAATGCGAAGGCCGGGCGCCCACATGAAGGACTGCTGGAACGCACCCACCTGCGGTGAGTCATCGCCCACCATCACGCCGCCCATGTCCTCGAGGTCCATGGCGAAGGACGCAAGGTCCTGCATCTTCGGCGCCACGACGATCTTGGCGATCGAGGCTTCCGGACCAGGCACGCGGCCCTGGCTCAGCGCCGTCAGCGTTCGATAGGTCGTGTACTTGAGACCCTGGCCGCGGACATACCATTCCGCAATGCGTTCGCGCACGGCGGCGTTGCGTATGGCGGGACCGTCTTCCAGTTCCGTCTCGCGTGCCAGCGCCATGAGCTCCTTCACGTCCGTGCCCGAACCACCCTGGCCGCCACCGACCGCAAGGCGTTCATGCATCAGCGTCGTGAGCGCCACCCCCCAGCCCTCGCCCACATTACCAAGGCGCTGCGCGTCCGGGATGCGGACATTCGTGAAGTACACTTCGTTGAAGTTTGCGCCACCCGACATCTGCTTGATCGGACGGACTTCAACGCCCGGCGACTTCATGTCGAGATAGAACATCGTCAGGCCCTTGTGCTTGGGCACATTGGCGTCGGTGCGCGTCAGCAGGATGCCGTAGTCGGAATAATGCGCGCCTGACGTCCACACCTTCTGGCCATTGATGACCCAGTCATCGCCGTCCTTCTCCGCGCGCGTGCGCAGTCCGGCAACGTCGGAACCCGCCGCCGGCTCGGAGAAGAGCTGGCACCAGATTTCCTCGCCATAGAGGGCGGGCTTCACATAGCGCGCAGACACGTCCTTCGACGCATAATGCGTGACGGTCGGAATGCACATGCCAAGGCCGATGTCGAAGAACCCGCCGGGAACGTCGAACTTGCCTTCTTCCTGGTTGTAGATGACCTGCTGCATCGGCGTGCCGCCAAGCCCACCATTCTCCTTGGGCCAGGTGATCTTGGCATAGCCCTTGGCCGCCTTCTTCGCCTGCCAGGCCTTGGCCAGCACCAGCGCTTCCTTTTCGTCACGCTGGTAGCGCGGATTGCCGGCCGCGAAACCGCTCGCTGTTTTCGGTTTCGCGTTTGCTTCCAGCCAGGCGCGAACCTCGGAACGGAAACTGGCTTCTACGGGTGTATCATTGAAATCCATGGGACGTGTCTCTCTGTTCGGGTGATGGCGTTAGGCGACGTTCTTCTTCTCGAGCTGGGCGACCAGGCGGTCTTTCCAAACCCGTGAAGAGCCGAGCGCCAGGCCCAGGTTCTTTGCGCGACGATAATAGAGGTGGCAGTCCAGCTCCCACGTGAAGCCCATGCCGCCATGCGTCTGGATGTTTTCCTTCGACGCATTGTGGAACGCGTCGATCGCGCTGACACGCGCGCCCGCTGCGGCTTCCGGCAGGTCCGCCGCACTCGTCGACAGCGCCCAGGCACCGAAGTAAGCGTTCGAGCGAGCAAGTTCGTTGAACACATACATGTCGGCAAGCTTGTGCTTGATCGCCTGGAACGAGCCAATCTGGCGACCGAACGCATAGCGATTCAGCGCATAGTCCTTTGCCATCTGCAGGCAGGCATCGGCACCGCCCACCTGTTCAAAGGCCATCAGCACGGCGGCGCGGTCGAGCACGCGCTTCGCCAGGTCCCAGCCTTCGCCGGCTTCACCCAGGGCTTCCGCGCTGGCGCCCTTGAAAATGATCTCGGCCTGGCTGCGCGACGGATCCACCGTCTTTACTTCGCGACGCGTCACGCCCGCACCCTTGAGGTCCACGATCGCCAGCGACAGCGAGCGGTCACCCGCACCATCGGCACTCTTGGCCAGCACAATGGCAAAGTCCGCCACGTCGCCATCGGCAACCGGCAGCTTCGTGCCATCGAGCTTGCCACCCTTGAAGGCGGTCTTGATCGTCTTCGGGCTCGGCGGTTGAGCGCCTTCAGCAATGGCAAACGTGCCGATGATCTCACCCGATGCGAGCTTGGGCAGGTACTTCTTCTTCTGCGCATCGCTGCCGGCGAGCAGCAGGGCTTCAGTCGCGAGGTAGACTGATGAGGCAAACGGCACCGGCGCCACGACGCGGCCGAGTTCCTCGGCGATCACGCAGAGTTCGAGGTGTCCGAGGCCAAGTCCGCCGAACTCTTCCGGCACGGCCGTTCCCAGCCAGCCCATCTCGGCGATCTGCTTCCACAGTCCCTTGTCGTAGGGCTCGTCGCCCTCGAGGATCTTGCGCACGACTTTCGGCGTGCACTTCTCGGTCAGGAACTTGCGTGCCTGCTCCTTCAGCATTTTCTGGTCGTCGGAGAAATCGAAATTCATGGGTCGCCCTCAAAGTTATTGTCTTTGAAGCGGCGCCCCTGGGATCAGTCCTCGGCGCCGCCGAGATTGCGCTTCAGCTTGTCGAGTCGCGCAATCAATTCCTTGAGCTCACTCTGTCGCACACCTTGCAACATCTGCGCAAATGTTGCCTTTCCCGCAGCTGCGATCTGGTCGGCAAACTTGTTGATCTTTGACGTAGCGGAAACCAGTTTCGAGCGCCGGTCTGTGGGGTGATTTTTGCGGACGACCCACCCGCCATCCTCCAGCCGGTCGATGATCTTGCCGAGCGGCGCCTTCTCCATCTCGAGGAGATCGGCAAGCTCTGTCTGTGAAATGCCGCCACCGGCCCGGTCGAGGGTGAAGAGCACCCGCAACTGAACCCGGGTCAGCCCCAGATGCCGGACTTTCGCCTCAAACGCACGGCTTAACAACCTGTGTATGTCGACGAACAGCCAGCTCAACCGGGACTCGGTCTCCATGAGGACGCGCCACTCGTCCATGGACCGCCCCCGGGCAGGGGGCTTCGCGGCGGCCGGTTTTAGCCGTTCCGGCGACGAATTTGCCTCACTCACAGCAATCAAATCCCGCTTTCACGAATTGGTATCGGTATATATAGTATCCATGTATACTATCTTAACCGTCAACTGGTCTTTTCCGCTCATGGCTGGCTCTCGAATTCTGTCCCTTTTTCTTGTGTCCGCCCTGTCCCTGGGACTGGCAACCTGCGGCAAGAAGGAAGCTGCCAAGGATCCCGCGAAAACCGCTGCGGTCGAAGCCGTCATGGTGACCACAAGCAAGGTCACGAAGATGCAGGTATCCGTGCCCATCCTCGCCACGGGCTCTCTCACACCGTCTCGCCAGACAGACATCGGCCCCTCGGTTGACGGCATCATCGACGAAGTAATGGTCCATGTCGGCAGCCGCGTGAACAAGGGAGACGCTCTCTTCCGTACGCGCGACATCGACCTGCGCCTGCAGCTGAAGGAAGTCGAAAG
>JBILMZ010000141.1:0-9109 GCA_044375275.1 Micropepsaceae bacterium
CGGCGACGGGGATCGGGCGGCTGTCCAGCAGGAGCGGCCTGAACCCCGAGCCGCGGCCGAGCACCGCCCCGCGCCGGAGGAAACGCTCTACGCGCATGCGCCCGACAGCACGATCTCGCAGGGCAAGCAGCATCAATGGCTTTTCGATGACGGCGTGCTGCACTGGAACCAGCGCCGGAAGGAGACGGAGTTCCGTCCCAATTTTTCGGGCTTCAACTTCGTGAAGCAATCCCAGCGTTCCCGTCTGTGGGGTTGTCCGGCTGACCTTGTGGGCGAAGAGCGCGTCATCCTTGCCGGGATAGACCTTCGCTTTGCCGACCTGCAGGGGTGCACGCTCACACGTGCCGACTTGCGCCGCGCGCATCTGCAGGGAGCCAACCTGCGCAATGCAAACCTGGCCCATGTGAACTTCGCGAATGCCGACCTCACGGATTGCGACCTGCGCAATGCGGTGCTGGACGGTGCCGACCTGTCGCGGGCGCGGCTGGTGAATGCCAATCTTTCGGGGGCGAGCCTGAAGGGAACCAACCTGGCGTGGGCCGACATCACGCAGATGTCTGCCTGCGAGAAACATCTCAGGGAAGCCAACCTGTTTGGTGCAGTGCGTCGCGTGCTCTCGCCAGACAGTGTCTTCCAGGGTTAAGAGGATACAATGCAAAGACCATTCATGATCCTGCTGATTGCTTCATCCGCAATGGTGCTCCAGGGGTGCGGCGGTGGCATGAGCCTCTTTGGCGAGGATCCCGCTCCGAGCGCCCCGGCGCAAGCTGGCGCCGCGCAGCCCGCCGCGCCGGATGGCTTCGCCGCGTATGATCGCGACGCGAATGGTGTTGTCACAAAGTCCGAAATGGAAGAAGCAATTGCTGCGCAGTTCAGGAAGGATGACCTCAGCGGCGATGGGCATCTCGATTCGTCGGAAGTTCGCGCGGTCAACGACCGGCTCCTCACGGATCCCGGTTCCACGCCGGTGATCGACTGGAATGCCGATGGAAAAGTCATCTTAGCGGAATACGCATCTCAATGGCGCACATTGTTCGAACGTGCCGACGTTGATAGTGATGGCATTGTCGACGAGAAGGAACGAGCTGGCCGTGCGCGTTTGCGCAAGGCGCCGCCTCTGCCCAAGCCGGAGTTCGGCGGCTACAAGGGCAAGTCCATTGTGCCGGCTTCGTAGTGGTGTTTGCCGGAGACGATATTCCGACGCTGTCGACGAAGTTAAGGTCCGGTGCGGCGAGCGCCACGCGGCTTGTTGAAGATGCACTTGCCCGTATCGCGCTTGATCCGTCGCCCTTCACCTATGTGGCGGCACGGCGGGCGCGTCGGGATGCCGAGGAGAGCGATCAGCGGCTGAAGGCGGGGCGGGCACGCTCCCTTCTTGAAGGTGTCCCTGTATCAGTGAAAGACCTCTTTGATGCCGAAGGGGAGGTGACCGCTGCGGGATCCGTCGTCTGCCGGGGCGCGCCTCCGGCACTCAACGATGCGCCAGTGATTTCCCTGCTGAAGCGGGCGGGTGCCGTCATCATCGGGCGCACGCACATGAGCGAGTTTGCCTTCACCGGGTTAGGCGACAATCCGCATTTTCCGCGCTGCAGCAATCCACACGACGGAAGCAGGGTGCCTGGCGGTTCCAGTTCCGGGGCTGCTGCCTCTGTTGCGCGCGGGCAGGTGTTCATGGGGCTCGGCACGGATACGGGCGGCTCCATCCGCATACCTGCGTCCTTCTGTGGCCTGACCGGTTTCAAGCCGACGCAGCGACGTGTCTCGCGCGAAGGGGCCTTCGTCCTTTCGCCGACACAGGACAGCATCGGGCCGATTGCGCGTTCCGTGGCGTGCTGTGCCATTGCCGACCAGGTCCTGTCAGGTGCTGACGGCGGACCGCTTGCGGAGATTTCGCTGGCAGGTCGCCGGCTGGCCGTTCCACGGGATTATGTGCTGGATGGCTTAGAGCCAGCTGTTGCGACCGCATTCGAGGCAGCCCTCAAGACGCTTTCGAAAGCAGGCATGATCATTTCGGAGGTGCGTTTTCCGCATTTCAACAATTTCCCGGACCTCTTTGCGCAGGGGACGATCGTCAATGCCGAGGCACATGCCCATCATGCCGCGCACGGGTTGCTGGAGCATCGTGACCAGTATGACCCCATGGTCATCGCCCGCATCGATATTGGCGGGCGGATGAGTGGTGAGGCCGTGCAGCGCCTGCGCGACGAGCGCGCGCGCATGATGGCCGAGACCAATCGGCTCAGCGCTTCCCATGATGCGCTCGTGCTGCCAACGACACCTGGCGTCGCACCGCGCTATGATGAAATCACGGCACCCGCAGATTTCGGGCGGCATAACTCCCGTGCGCTGCGCAATACGAGCGTGTTCAACTTCCTGGACCGCTGTGCCATCAGCCTGCCGTTGCCGACAGGAAGCGGCATGCCGGTCGGGTTGATGCTGGTTGGCGAGACCATGGGGGACCAGCGCCTCCTCATGCTCGCAAAAGCGGTGGAGGCGGCACTGCATTCCCGTCACGCTTCTGGCTGATTGTGCTCAGTTTGGTGGCGGTGGTGGCGATCCTTCAGACTGGCATCCGAACCGATTTACCGGGTGATACCGCCCATGACGCTGTCATAGTCATCTTCGCCGACAGTCTCGCTCGCGCGCAGTGCAAGGCCCGGCAGTGACGTGCCGCCGACCAGCCATTCTGCATCCGCTTGCCCGAGTGTCATGTCTTTCTGCAAGCTCAGGCCACCGGCCAGGCGGAAATTGTCGGATGGGTACCAGTGCAGCGCCGCTTCTCCGAAGACCGTATCTTCAATGAGGTCGGAAAACTGGTAGCCCGCCTTCAGAAGGATCGTGACCTGTCCCAGGTAGAATTCTGCTTCGCCGCCAAGACGTGTTGCCTCGAGGCTGAATTCGTCTTCACTGGCATAAGCGAGGAATACGCAGGCGAGGTAGCTGTCGGGATCACGCTTTAACACGTGTCCTGCGAGACCGTGTGACGTGTCCCCGTCAACGCCCATGATGCCGGCCTCTCCCTGAACACCCCACATCGCGCTCAAGGGGGCCGTCAGCCTGGCGACACCCACCCAGGCGCCTTCATCGCCTGCGGATCCTCCCGTGGCGGTGACCTTGAGATTGGTCTCGGAAACGGCGGGCTCCCGCGCCAGCGCAGGATTGGCACTGCCAATCGCCGCTGCAACAGCCAGTGTGATGCAGGATGTTCCTGCCAGAAGATGGTTACGCATTCAGACCCCCATTTGTACGATCGCCATTCAACTGGCGTTTCATCGCGAGCACGGTGTCTGATGCCCCGTGGCTGGGCCATCCCGTGCATATGGGAGAGAAGGCGGCGTGACCCACTGAAGTGATGCGGATCACATTCGCTGCCGCGTCGCGCTTGTTTGCCTCGGTGCGCGAGGGGCTGGATCAGGCCAATGCTGATGAAGGCGAGGAGCCGTGTCGTGGTTAGGGTGACAGCGCGGTCCTTGAATACCGCGCTGTCTGGATGGGCCTGGATGCTCGCCAGGACCTGGCTGTCCGGTGTGGCAGAGGCCGTCAGCGTGCCGATACGGCGCGCCGTGTCTTGAGTGCGTTCAGTTCAGATTTCCCTTCTGCCCTGTTTGCTCAACGGCCATCCCTGGTCAGTGGTGATGGTGTCCGCCGGACTGTGCCTGCACGGGCATCTGCAGCGTGACCTGCGGTGCGCCGTTGAAGGTGAGTGTCAGCGGAATGGTTGACCCTGGTGCCAGTCGCTGGGTGAGTCCGACGAACATGATGTGCATGCCGCCGGGGACAAAGTTCACGGTTCCGCCTGGCGGGATCGGGATGCCACCCGTGATCTCGCGCATGCGCATGATGTTACCTTCCATCGACATCGAGTGGAACTCGACCTTCGCTGCAACGGGTGATGTTGCCGAGACGAGGACGACCTGGTTTCGGCCTGCGTTGACGAGCTGCATGTAGCCGGCGCCGACGGTTGCGCCGGGCATTGTCGGGCTTGCGAAGGGTTGGCGTACGGTGACGCCCGCGGCCGGCTGGGCATCATGCCCGGGTTTGTGATCGGCGCGAGCGGCCGGCACTGTCACTGCGCCAGCCAGGGCGAGTGCGAGGGCTGTGGCCTTGAGGGAACTGCGAACGAGGCTGTTGTTTTTCATGGGTGTCTCCAGTGTGGGTTCGAAGATGTCAGTGAGTACGCGTCCTCGGTGGTCGCGTACGGCAATACCTGATCGGGTGTGCATTCGGCGGCGCGCATGCCGGCCGCGTTCAGGCGCCAGACATGGTGCTATGTCAGGAAAGAGCGCGCGTGGCCGGTGGCGCGCGGGCGCCGGAAGGGCTGCCTGATGGTTTCTCCGGCGCCAGTTGGCTTGCCGGAGGGCGATCCGCAGACTCGTGGAGTTGCGGTGGAGAAATGGCCTGGCTGTCTGCCGGTGCGGACAGGGACGCAAGAGCGGCGAAGGCGCAAGGTTGATGCGGCGTGCCATCCGGACTGTCGGGGACAGGATTGCCCTCCTGGTCCAGTTTCAGCTGGAGCGGACCGGTCACGCTGCAGATGATGAAGGAGCTGCCGGATGCGGATGCGCTGTCGCCGGCTGGCATCCAGCCCTGGGGTAACGCTGCCCGCACGATCAGCGCCATGAGCATCAGGGCCGAGGCCAGACGGCTCAGTGCGGATCCTGATGTGTGATTTATGCCCATCCGCGGATGCTAATGTCTTGCAATGCGGCATGTCCAGAGGAGACGGCGCCACAGGAAGTGGCGGGTTTGGCCCGTTTGACGAATGCCTCATGTTGAACTGCTTCAGTTCGGGAGTGTCGCTGCCGCCAGGGGTGATGGCGTTCGGGCAAGGCCCAGGGCCGCGAGCCTGTCCTCCACCGCCGGGCTGAAGTTTTTCGCCTGAAACATGTCGGCCTCGCCCTGTTCTGTCCTGCCGGTCCAGACCAGGACCAGCCCACGCCCGAAGAGTGCTTCTGCCGACTGGGGCGCGACCTGAAGTGCTTTCTCATAGTCTTCAAGGGCCGTAGCCCATTCATGCGCACGGGCGCGCAAGTGCGCCCTTCCAGTCAGGGCACCGGCGTGGCGCGAATTGAGGGCGAGTGCCCTTTCGAAGTCAGCCGATGCCGGCCCCGTTCGGGCGAAACGCAACAGGACCACGCCGCGCGTTGCCAGCGTGTCCGTGTCGTTGGGTTCCAGGGCGACGGCTGCGTCGAGATCCACCAGCGCCTGGGACCAGTTGTTCGTCATCTGATACGAGATGGCGCGGTTGAAATGGGCTTCGGCAAACTTGCTGTTCAGCGCGAGCGCCTTGCCATAGTCCTCGATGGCTCCCGAGACCTGGGAGAGCTTCATCAGGGCGTTGGCGCGATTGTAGTGCGCCACGGAGCGCGTGGCGCGGCTTTTGCGCGAGACGATGATGCGCGAACAACCGCTTATCTGGTCCTGCGCCGTGATCATGGCTCCGCCATTGCAGAGATCCATGTCTCCCACTTTCTGGGTTGCGGGAGTGGCATGCTTCTTGTAGCGCGCCTTTTTCCTCGCTTCGGCGGTTGTCGCCGTTGTCGTGAAGACCAGCGCGAGAGCGATCGTGATGCAGAAGAGTCTGTGCATTGCCATTGTACCTCCCGGGTGTCGCTTTCCCGGCGCATGGCACCCCAATCCATGGCGTCACCGCAAATCCTCTTTGGGTCAGAGACGTCGAATATTGTTGTTCCTTCCGGCGACTGATGCGGTCCGTTTCACCTGGCCGGGTCCCAAAGGGCATGCAACGACATGCCGTTCGTGCTGATGAAGGTGCCACCCGGATTAGCCCTTTTGATCGCATTCGACTCCGACCGGTCGACCAGATCTGGGTGATGACAGGTGGCTGCACGCCAGTGCTAGCCCGCGCAGGATGCCCGCGCGCTGCGCGACACAGCTGAAATTATTTTTTCCTGTCTCAGGGAATATAATCACACGGACGGCCTTGTTTGTTCCTGCCATTTTTCGCTAGGTTAAGCGATCAATTGACGAGATGTCCGGTGGGGTCCAAACGCGACAGTTCGAACTGACCACCGTGCTGCTTCACGCGCACGGATTGCAGGAATTGGGGGCTTCAGTGTCGACAGTGGAACGCATGGCGGTCCAGCCCGGTGTGGCGGAGCAAACTTCAACAGCGGTCTGGATTTTCGATCCGCACCCCATCGTCAGGGCCGGCATCCGCAGCCAGCTGGCGGGTTCCGGCTTTGTGGTGGCGGCGGAGGCTGCTCATCCTGCCGACGCAGCTGCCCGCCAGGAAACATGCACGCCGCCGCGACTTGTGATCCTTGACGCTTCCTTTGGCACGGCCGCCATCGCGGACATCAAGCGCCGGTACGCAGATGCGCAGGTCGTCGTGTTTGCAGAGAACGCCGAGATTTCCTCCCTGTCAGCCGCCTTCGAAGCGGGAGCGGACGGGTACATGCTCAAGAGCATCTCCGCGCCCGCTCTCCTGGACTCGCTGCGACTGGTGTTGCACGGCGAGAAGGTGTTCCCCAGTACACTGACCTGCTTCCTCAGCGCGTACAGGCGGGCTCCTGCCGACATGCCGGGTGGTGACTGCAGGGTTGGCAATGTCCTGCTGTCCGACCGTGAAATGGGTATCCTGCGGGGCCTGGCGCAGGGGCATACCAACAAGCGCATCGCGAATGCGCTGAACATCACTGAAGCTACAGTGAAGGTGAACCTCAAGGCGGTGCTGCGCAAACTCGACATGAGCAACCGGACCCAGGTGGCGATCTGGGCCGTGCAGAACCGCCTCCACGCTGATGGCGCCGTCGTACCGGACAGCCAGATCATTGTTCATGTCCCGAAAGTGGAAGCCCTCCAGTAGATGTACCCGTCCTGATCTCCATTCGGAGATCTTGCAGGGGCTTCTCTCCACCAAAGCATAATGGGCTGCTTCCTTCCGGTGTTGCTGTTGGTATGCCCGGATGACCTGTCGTTCATGGCAACATGCCTTTGACCCTGTGCATATCGCCGAACGCGCACGGGCGAACATGGAATAAATTCATATAACCGTCCCCGTAACTCCGTGATGACGCTTTCCCGTCCTCACGCGTGAGCAAGGTGACACGCATGTTTGATCTCAAGCGCCTGCTTCTTTCCGTTGTTCCCGTCGTTGCCCTTTCCGGGTGTGCCAGCCTTGCGCCAGGAGACGCGACGGGTGTCAAACCCCTCATCGTCTTCCCGGTGACGAGCAACGACACGCCGTACAGCCAGTGCCTGCGAAAGCTGCAGGCGGTTCCGGCCGCGAACCTGCCCGTTTTCGCCGTGGGCGAGATCGCCGACAAGACGGGGCAGGTTGCCTATTACGACAAGGCGGGCAACAACCTCACGCAGGGGGCGGCCGAGATGGTCATGAGCGCCCTGTACAAGACAGGAAAGGCGCATCTGGTCGAGCGCTATGACCTCCGGCTTCCACTGGCCGAGGTGAAGCTCGCCGAACAGAACCGACTCAACAGGGGTGTTGAGACATTCGGAAAGCTGCCCGCCACCGACTTTGTCCTGGTCGGCGCACTGACAGAGCTTAACTACAACATCGTGACGAGTGGTGTCGGGTTGCGGGTGGCCGGCATCGGGGCCGGCACGCGCATGGCTGTCGTCAATGTGGCGCTGGACCTGCGCGTGGTGAACTCGAAGAATTTTTCCGTCGCCTATGTCTCGTCGCTGCAGAAGCAGATCTACGGCTATGAGGTCCAGGCCGACATCTTCCGCTTCTTTGATTCGACCTATGTCGAACTCGAGGCCGGTCACGTGCGCAACGAACCGTTGCAGCTCGGCGTGCGGTCGGTGGCAGAAATGGCCGTCTACCAGATCATGACCGACTTTCTCCGGCTACCGAGGGATCCACGCTGCGCCCTCGTAGAGAACGACCATGTGTCGTCTTATCTTGAGCAGCTCAAACCCAATGGGGAAACAAAGCAATGAAAGCATTGAAAAACGCGAGAACCGTGGCTGCCAGCCTGGTCGTTCTCGCTGCTGCTTCCTTCGCGACGTCTCCGGCCATGGCCTTCGACAATGTCGAATGGAACTGGCAGAACGACGTGAAGGAAAAGGTCGATATCGATGCGTATATCGATGTGGATGTTGAGTCGACCGGGATGGTGCAGATCGAGAAGCTGCAAGTGTTCCTCGGTGATGTGAAGGCGCAGTCCTATGTCTCGCACATCTACAACAACCCGATCCGGCCGACGGAAAGCGTAAAGCCTCCTCATGGTGGCGGTCATTACGACAAGAAGAAGCCGGATGTGCGCGTCAGCGTGAAGCCGCTGGATGCACGCGCGGAACTTCCGATCGTGCTCAGCAGCGCGACCGCGGTTGGCAACAACCAGTCGATCACGACCGATGTTCCCGTGTTCCTGCACGATGGCCAGTTCGTCGCCAACGTGAAGGATGGGCGTTATGGCTGCAATGACCGTTGCGACTATGGTATCGACATCGCGGCCTTCGAGGCTTCGCTGCCCTCAGCCGGTGCTCGCAGTGGCGGCCACAGCTATGGCCCCGACGGGAACCTCCACACCGACATCGCCGGGCTGTTCACGCTTGGTGCGGCGCTGGGCGTCCTGACGAAGGCTGACATCGAAGCCAAGTCCATCGTGACTGCGGTGAAGAATGTGAGCGTCGACAGTTCGGCCACGGCGGTTGCCAACAACCTGTCCGTGACGCTTGCTTCCGACGTGGATGGCGGTTCGTCATGCCACACCGGCTGCAAGGACCGTCTCAGCAACCATGTCGTGATCGGTGACATCACCCAGTTCGCGCTGGCCAATGTCCAGGCCACGTCGAAGGTGAGCAATGTCAGCGCCAATGGCTATGACCACATGCGCCAGCTGACGACGGCTACGCTGTCGCCGGTTGAAGGCAACCTCGGCAATGTCGTCCAGGTTCCGACGCCATGGGTCAGCTCCGTTGCGACGGCCGTTGGCAACAACGTGTCGATCAATGTCGGCCGCGACCTGACCAACAAGTAACACCCGGACGCTGTTCGAGTGGCGGGGCGGTGCCCGACAGGGTGCCGCCCTCATCAAACAAAGGAGACAGATCATGCGTGCATTGCGTCCCGCTCTTGTTGGCCTTCTGGGCCTGCCTGTCCTGCTGGTACAGCCGGCGC
>JBILMZ010000142.1:0-9079 GCA_044375275.1 Micropepsaceae bacterium
AGGGGCTTTCCTGAACGCGGGCCTTGAGCTGAGACAGGTTGTCATTTTCGGGTGCCTGGTCGCGCAGCTTGATCTGCGCTGCAACGGCCGTCACTGCTTCATGGTTGCGATGCTCTGGCGGAACGATCTCAAGTGCCTGTTTCGCCCGGTCAATGTCGCCGCTTGCCAGATAGCATTTTGCAATACCTCCCAGAGCGGCCGGGTTCTGAGGCTCGTCCTGCAGAATGCGCGCGTAGGCTTGCGCCGCTGTGGCCAGATCGCCAGCATCAAAGGCTTCCGTTGCCAAGGCCAGAAGTTCGTCGGTGACCGAAGGACCAGCGTCACCTGCCAGCCGCTTTATGAAGTCCTTTACTTCGGACTCCTTGATGGCGCCCATGAAACCGTCCACGGGTTGCCCGTTCCGGAATGCGTACACGGCCGGGATCGACTGAATGCGCAGTTGGGCCGCAATGCGCTTGTTTTCGTCAATGTTGATCTTGACGAGTTTCACGGCACCCTTGGCTTCGCGAACGACTTTCTCCAGTACGGGGGTCAACTGACGGCAAGGGCCGCACCAGGGCGCCCAGAAATCCACCAGAACAGGTACTTCGCGGGATGCCTCCAGAACGTCAGCGACAAACGTCCGCTCTGACGTGTCCTTGATCAGATCGTCTGCAGAAGGAGCGGGTGCCGGGTTTTGTCCAATAATCGATTGCATTGCAGACGATCTTCCTTGTGTTTCCCATCAAGATGGTGAGGGGAGGGCTGCTTGCCAAGCGGCCCCGGGTTTTCTCTCAGTTTCCGAGTATAGCCTGACCCTATATCTGCGGAAAGCGCAGGCGGAGCGGGGTGTGGCCCTGCGCTTCCGCGAATTTCAGCAGGTCCGCACTCGAAATACCGGTGGTGGCGGTGTTTGCCAGGGGGTGAAAGTTCAAGAGGTTCATTTCGAGCATGGTTTCGTCGAACAGGGCCGTTACGGCCTTCTGGCGATCGTTGATCAGTGAAAACGGGGTCACCGAGCCCGGTTCCACACCGAGGTGCTGTCGCAGCAGATCCGCAGAAGCAAATGAAAACCTGCCACTCACACCCAAAGCGATCGACAGCGCCTTCAGGTCGACCTTCACATCCTCGAGCGTGACAGCAAGGAAGAGACGGCCCTTGCGGTCTCTCAGGAACAGGTTTTTCGTGTGTCCTCCGCTGATGTCTCCCCGCCATGTGCGTGCTTCGTCCACGGTGAATACCGGTGGATGCTGAACGGTTTGGCTTGCAATTCCGAGGCGCGCGAGTTCTGCCAAAAGCTCCTCTTGTGAGGCGGGCCGTGTCATGTTCACCTTGCGTGATCCATCGTCAGAGGAATCCTGTCATGCGGCAGAGCCATCCGGTTGCCTGGTCTGTATTTGTGCTTGTCATCATGGTGGCGACGATGTGCGTCCAGGCTGTTTCGGCTGCCCCATTGAAGATTACCAAACGCGAGATCAAGCAGCAAAAACCTACTCACGAAATCGACATTTCCTATCCGCTGACAGGGTTGGCACGGATTGATGCAGAGATTGAGCCATGGGCGCGGAAGCTTGCAGCCGACTTTGCCTCGGAAGCGACGGAAGCGGGGGAGACGAGGCCGTGGAGTTCCGAGCTCTCGTTCGAGGTTCCGAGAAACGACGGAACTGTGCTGTCCATCGTTTTCTCCCACTACACCTATACGGGCGGAGCCCACCCCAACAGCAGTTACCGAACATTCCATTTCCTCCTGCCGGACGGGTACCGGGCAGACATGGCGGAACTGTTTTCTCCGCGAGGCATCCGGCGGATCAGTGACATTTCGATATCGCAACTCAAGCAGGAGATGACAGGGCCCGACGGGATGAGCGACACCGACTGGATCAAACGCGGGGCTGGTCCCAATGCCAGAAACTTCCAGAACTTCGTCTTGTCCCCCAGTGAGCTTACGATTCTGTTTGACGCCTATCAGGTGGCGGCCTACGCGGCCGGTCCCCAGGAGGTGAAGATCCCGCTATCCCAACTGCGGGATACCCTGCGGCCTGATCCTCGCGCGCCTGCTGCTTCCTTTGACTGCCTGGCTGCGCGGGGGCCCATAGAAACCGGCATCTGCTCTTCCCGCGACCTGGCTCGGCTGGACCGGCTTATGGGGGAGGCCTATCTCGACGCGCTGACCTGGGAAGGGGATGAAGCGAAGCGGCGGGCCCTGCAACAGGGCCAGCGCGCCTGGGTCGCGCAGAGAGACGCTGCCTGCGGCAATGCCGGGGCGCGTGTCGTTGCCTGCCTGACGCCCCTGTATGAGGCCCGGATCAAGGTGCTCAATGCACGCTGATGCGTCGATTTAGAAAGGCTTTCACGAAAATCTGGCAGATTTCCTTCGCTGGACCATATTGCCAAGGGCGTGCCTTTCAGTCATAAACCTCGGCCTCATACGCGGGTGCGGGAGCAATCCCACACCCTTGGAGCGCGGGCGTAGCTCAGGGGTAGAGCATAACCTTGCCAAGGTTAGGGTCGGGCGTTCGAATCGCCTCGCCCGCTCCAATTTTCGGTCCGCAGGGATCGGATCATTACCTCACCATCCCGATCAAGAGACTGTCCCCGCATGGGGAAAAAACTTGCGTTGACGTCAGCAATCCGGACGCGTGACCTAAACGTAATGCACTCAGGAGGCTTGTTATGGGTCTGATCCCGAAGTCAATTCTGCGCTCACGCTGGCTTGATGCGATCCGCCGCATCGAGGCCGGCCAACTGACGTTTGTCGAGCCTAACGGCGAGCGACACGTGGTCAAGGGACCCGTGGAGGGTCCGATCGCCACTTTCAAGATCCACGACTGGGATGTGATAGACCGGGCCGTGTCTCGTGGCGATATCGGTCTGGGCGAGGACTACATCGCCGGGGCCTGGGAAACCGACAGTGTCGAGGCCCTGATTTCACTTTTCCTGCTCAACCTTGACCGGTTTGAGGGCTACGCGCACGGAAGTATCTGGAACAGGATCGGCTTTGTGATCCTCAACACGTTGCTTCGGCGTAACAGCCTTAGCGGCAGTCGCAAGAACATCGAAGCGCACTACGACGTGGGAAATTCCTTCTACTCCTTGTGGCTCGACGAGACGATGACCTACTCGTCAGCGCTCTATGAACGCGATCAGGCACTGCTGGAGGAGGCGCAGAAGTCAAAGTACCAGCGCATCCTGAACAGGATTGGTCCCGACAAGTCACGGGTTCTGGAGATCGGATGCGGTTGGGGCGGCTTCGCTGACATTGCCACCCATCGTGCTCACGAGGTCACCGGCATTACCGTTTCGCCATCACAGCATGCCTTTGCAACCGAGCGCCTTGCCGGAAGAGCCGATGTTCGTCTCGAAGACTATCGGCTCACCAAGGGCACCTTTGACGCCATCGTTTCCATCGAGATGTTCGAGGCCGTGGGCGAGCGTTACTGGCCCCAGTATTTCCAGGTGCTGTCCGAGAGACTGAAGCGCGGTGGGCGCGCCGTCCTGCAGGTCATCACCATTCGGGATGACCTGTTCGCCGGCTATCGCACACGTAGCGATTTCATCCGTCAGTATGTCTTCCCCGGCGGGATGCTGCCGTCGGTATCCGGGCTTGTGCGCGAGGCTGATCGTGCAGGCCTCAAGACCGTTGATGTGTATGGTTTTGGACAGGACTATGCCCGCACACTGCGCGCGTGGTCAGAACGCTTCTCCGCCGCCGAAGACCGGATCCGCGCGTTGGGGCATGGCGATGACTTTGTCCGGAACTGGCAGTTTTACTTCGGAATCTGCGCAGCTGCGTTCGCCGTCAATCGTACAAATGTCGTTCAGGTGGAGTTGGCTCATGCATAGTCTTGTTCGTCTCCTGGCTGTTCTTGCAATATCGTTCGCGACCATCCTTCCTGCCGCTGCACGGCCGCCCGAGCTGGGCGGAGTGGTGCAGGCGAAGGAGCCCTATGGCCGCGCGTCGCTGACCTGGCTCTTTCTCAAGGCCTATGATGTCAGCCTCTGGACCGATGCGCCGCGCTGGTCGATGAACGAGACGTTTGCGCTCACAATCGAATACAACATGTCGTTCACCCGCGAAGAAATTGCGGAGCGGACGATTGAAGAGATGCGTCGTGTTGCGCCCGGCATTGCTGCGGCGAAGTTCGCAGGTTTGGGGCCGCTGCTGAGCAAGCTCCTGCCGGATGTGAAGAGTGGAGACCGGATTTCAGCCGTGCACATTCCCGGAAGGCCTGTGCAGTTTTTCCATAACGGAAAGGGCACGGGCCAGGCGGAAGTCGACGGATTTGCCGAGGCCTTCTTCGGAATCTGGCTTTCGCCTCTTAGCGCCGAGCCCGGCATTCGCAAACGCCTTCTCAGGATTGAGCGCTAAAGCTCAATCCAGTTTTGCCCAGTCCGGCCTGCAACCAAGCCGGTCGACAACGCGCAGTGCGCTGACCAGTCCATCTTCATGGAACCCGTGGCGCATGTATGCGCCGCAGTACCAGGTGTTGGATTGCCCTTGCAATTGGCGCAGGGTTGACTGAGCGACGATCGCACCGGCGTCGAATACCGGATGATGGAATACATGGCGGTCATAGACGTCGTCCGCCGACACTTCCGAGCTCGGGTTCAGTGTCACAAAGAGCGGATACGCTTCGTCGATGCCCTGCAGCCGGTTCATCCAATAAGTAACCGCCACTCCCGGTTCGTTGCCTTTTCCGTCTGACTGGTAGTTCCAGCTTGCCCAGCACCGACGCCGGCGCGGCATGAATCTCGGATCCCTGTGAAGGATGGCATCGTTCTTCTGGTAACGGATGGCGCTCAAGGCGGCGACCTCGGCACTCGTGCCGTCAGCCAGCAACGACAATGCTTCGTCGGAGTGGCATGCCAGGACGACGTGATCGAAGGTGTGAACCTCACCGGCCGCGTCCCTGACGATCACCTTTCCCTGATCGCGCTTTACTGACTTGACCGCGCAGCCGGTGCGGATGCGGTCGCCCAGCACCTTCACAATCCTGGAGACGTACTGCTCCGATCCGCCGTCGACCGTGCGCCATTGCGGCTGGCCGCTCATGGACAGCAATCCGTGGTTCCGGAAAAACTGGACGAACACGGAAGCCGGAAAATCCATCATCTGGCGGGGAGGGGAACTCCAGATTGCGCCCGACATGGGCAGCAGATAGAGCTGGCGAAAGCGCTCGCTCAGCCCCATCGACGAGATCAGGTCTCCCAGGCTGATGTCCGGAGACCTTTCGACAGCGCGTTCGGCTTCACCATTGAACCGCATGACCTCCCGAAAAAGCCCGTAGAATGACGGATTTATCAGGTTACTTCGTTGCGCGAAAATCGTGTTCAGGTTTTGCGCGCCCCATTCGAACGTGCCGTTGCCTACCGACATTGCGTAGGTCATGTCGCTGTCCTTTACAGGGACAGACAGCTCGCTGAAAAACGCCGTCAGATTGGGGTAGTTGCGTTCATTGAACACAATAAATCCCGTGTCGACCGGAATGATCCGGTCCGCCTGTCGAACCGTTATGGTACGGCTATGTCCTCCAACGCGGGCTTCGCGCTCGAAAAGGACGACGTCGTGCTTCCTGGAGAGCAGGTAAGCGGCGGAAAGTCCGGATATCCCCGAACCGATTATGGCAATTTTGGACATGGCATCTTTACGAAGCGAACAGATTGGCGGATCACCCTGATGGGAGCACATGACTCACTTTCCAGGAAAGTGGTTTTGGCATACGGCGCTCCGGCTTTCGCCTTTGCGATGCTTTTGCTGCCTCCCTATGTCCTTCTGCCGGTCTTTTACTCCCAGACCCTCGGTTTGTCCCTGCAGCTCGTGGGGTACGTGGTTGTCGCGTGCCGGGTTTTCGACGCCTTCACAGACCCTCTCATTGGAGCACTGTCCGACCGGACACGGTCGCGGCTGGGGCGGCGTCGCGTTTGGGTGGTGTTCGCGGTTCCTTTGACAGTTGTCGCGGTCATGATGCTGTTCATGCCACCGCCAGAGCCGAGCATCTGGTGGTTTGCGGCCGGGATGGCAGGACTCACCCTTGCCTGGACCATGCTGCTGTTACCCTATTCAGCTTGGGGGGCCGAGCTGTCTCCCGATTACAATGTCCGGACGTATGTGGTGGGTGTTCGCGAAGGTTTCGGTCTGGCGGGTACTCTTGTTGTGGTCACCATTCCGGCTGCCATGACGGCTCTTGGCGAGGCTGACCCCAAGGACCACATGTTCGCGGTCGGAGTCACGATCATCGTGGCCCTTGTGATTTCGTGCCTTCCGCTCCTGAGCGTGGTTCCCGATCCCGACAGCAGCGCCTCGCACGTCGCGCCGCCGCGGTTCCGCGTCAGAGATGTTCTTTCAAATGCGCCTTTCGTGCGACTGGTGGTGGCCTATCTCATCAACTCCCTTGCCAATGGATTGCCTGCCACACTCTTCATCCTGTTTGTTGGCCACATCCTTGGCTTGCCCGAGCTCTATGGCCCATTGCTCCTTGCCTACTTCGTGAGTGCGCTGATTGCGATTCCGATCTGGTTCCAGATTTCCAAGCGCCTGGGAAAGCACCGCACCTGGGCGTATGCGATGCTTCTGGCATGTGCCATCTTTTCGCTCACTCCGTTTGTTGTCGTGCAGGGTGAACTGATTCCGTTCCTGGTGATCACCGTGCTGACAGGGATTGCTGCCGGAGCCGACATGGCGCTTCCAAGCTCAATCCAGGCGGATGTGATCGACGTTGACACGCTCTCCACGGGATCGAACCGGGCCGGCCTGTTCTTCGCCATCTGGGGCGTCGTTACGAAACTCTCTTTTGCGCTGGCAGCACTGTCGTTTCCCCTTCTCGAGTGGTCCGGGTTCAGCGCGAGTGCCATTTCTGCAGAGGGACGTACATCCAACCCGGAATCGTCGCTTGTCTTGCTCGTAGGCCTCTATGCCGTTGCGCCGGTCATCCTGAAGCTGGTTGCGTGCTCCCTCATCTGGCGGTTTCCGCTCGGCGAGGCTGAGCACCGTGCGGTTCGCGAAAGGCTTGGCTCGGTCTAGCATCTCCGCAGGAACGGGTGACCTGTGGTAAAGCAGATCTCCCGTTGCCCCGGAGGAGATCGTGCTGATGCCGATTGCGGATGAAATTCTGGAACAGTATGCAGCTGACCCGGCGTTTGCGCCGGTGAGCACTCATGTGCCTCCGGTTGACCTTTCTCACCATGCCATGCGCAAGCTTGGCGTGATCTACACGCCACGGGGAGGACGTTCATGAGTTGGGAAGACAGCATTCGCGAGCTTGAAATGCGCCAGCGCCTGGCGCGAGAGATGGGCGGCGAGGAACGTGTTTCGAAGCACAAGTCGCTTGGCAAGCTAACGGTGCGGGACCGGGTCGACATGCTGCTCGACAGCGGTTCGTTTCAGGAAATTGGCTCCATCACAGGGTCGGGTACCTATGGATCCGACGGCACACTCGAGCAGTTCACGCCGGTTCCTTTCATCTTTGGGCGTGGCCTGATCGAGGGGAGGCCTGTTGTCGTATCAGGCGATGACTTCACGGTGCGCGGTGGGTCCGCTGATGTCTCCGGCAAGCGGAAGCAGGAAGTCGCCGAGCAGATGGCACTGGAACTGCGGCTTCCGATGATCCGGCTTGTTGACGGATCAGGTGGTGGCGGTTCCGTCAAGACCTACGAGCAGTCCGGCTTCACCTATGTGCCAGCCAATCCTGCGTGGGATCTTGTCATCGCCAATCTGCAGACGGTTCCCGTCGTGTCCCTGGCACTAGGGTCCGTCGCGGGACTTGGTGCGGCCAGGGTTGTATCGAGCCATTACTCCATGATCGTGAAGGGAACTGCCCAGATGTTCACGGCGGGGCCTCCGGTCGTGCGGCAGATCGGGGAGGATCTCACGAAGGAGGAGCTTGGCGGCAGCGCCATTCACGCGCGCAATGGAGCGGTGGATGATGAGGTGGAGAGCGAAGAAGAGGGGTTCGTTCGCGCGCGTCGCTTTCTTTCGTATCTGCCTTCCTCGGTCTTTGAACTGCCGCCGCGCCAGGCATGCACCGATGATCCGAACCGTCGGGACGAGAAACTGATCCGGGTTGTTCCGCAGTCCCGTCGGCAGGTCTACAAGATGCGCTCCATCGTGGAGTCCGTTGTTGACGAAGGATCGTTCTTTGAAATCGGGCGGCAACACGGACGATCCTCCATTTGCGGCCTGGCGAGACTGGATGGTTGGCCCGTGGGTGTGCTCGCGAGCGATCCCTATATCTATGGCGGGGCCTGGACGGCGGAGTCGAGCCAGAAGGTCGTTCGTTTCATCGACTTTGCAGAGACGTTTCATCTGCCTGTCGTCCACCTGGTTGACGTGCCGGGCTTCCGGATCGGGCTTGAAGCGGAGCAGGCGGCAACCATCCGTCATGGTGCCCGGGCCCTTGCTGCGATCTATCAGGCGCGTGGTCCCTGGTGCACCATTGTCATACGAAAGGCTTTTGGCGTAGCCGGCGCTGCGATGAGCAATGCTTCGCGCCTGCCATTTCGTTATGCTTGGCCTTCGGGTGACTGGGGGTCACTGCCACTGGAAGGCGGGATCGAGGCTGCCTACAAGCGCGAGCTTGAAGCTGCAGCGGATCCTGCCGCGCTGCGGGCTGAAATCGAGGACCGCCTGAATCGCGTAAGGTCGCCCTTTCGCACGGCCGAGAAGTTCGGAATCGAGGAAATCATCGATCCGCGGGACACGCGCCGCGTGCTCTGCTCGTTTGCCCATCTTGCAGCCCCCTTACGGTCGGCAGGACTGCGTGCGACCGGCTATCGGCCATGACATTCCGTCCGGTGACCGTGTTGCATCGTGGGCTTTGACGAAGGAAAGCGGGATGCGGCGCTTCCCTCGGGATGTCATGGTTCGTGAATGTGCTTCAACAGGTAGACCATGCCAAAGTCCCTATCCGAACAGGCAAGTCCGCGTCAGTTTGTGAGCGACGACGACAGATTGCGCGCCTTTCGCAGCCGGAACAGGGCTGCCGACGGGCAGTTCATCGTGGCAGTCAAGACGACCGGGATCTACTGCCGACCGGTTTGTCCTGCGCGGCCGCCCAAGGTCGAGAACATCCTCTTTTTCGACAGTATTGTGGAGGCAAGGAAG
>JBILMZ010000143.1:0-9009 GCA_044375275.1 Micropepsaceae bacterium
GACATCGAGTTCCGCGACAGCAAGCACCTATTCCTGAAGCAGTCCGGTTTCTCGGACCAGCTCCGCGCCTGGATCTCGTCGCGCACCGAATGGCCGCAGCTCGTGAGCTCCATCGCCTTCAAATGGCTCGACGAGGGCCTCCAGGACCGCGGCATCACGCGCGACCTGACCTGGGGCGTACCCGTGAACGCGGACGCGTGGGGCCCCAATCCCGACGGCAAGCTACCTGACGTCGAGGGCCTCAAGGGCAAGGTCTTCTATGTCTGGTTCGACGCGCCCATCGAGTATATCGGCGCGACCCGCGAATGGGCCGACGCCGCGCCCGGCAGCAATGCGCGCGACTGGAAGTCCTGGTGGTTCGGCGAAGACGCGCAGGAAAACGTGCGTTACGTGCAGTTCATGGGGAAGGACAACGTTCCCTTCCATACCGTGGGCTTCCCGGTGACGATGCTGGGTTCCGGCGAGAAGTGGAAGCTCGTCGACCAGATCAAGGGCTTCAACTGGCTCAACTATTACAACGGCAAATTCTCGACGAGCCAGAAGCGCGGCGTGTTCATGGACACGGCGCTGGAGATCCTGCCTGCGGACTTCTGGCGCTGGTATCTCACGGCCAATGCCCCCGAAGGCTCGGACACGTCCTTCACGTGGCAGCACTTCACCGACACGGTGAACAAGGACCTCGCCGACGTCCTTGGCAATTTCGTCAATCGCACGCTGAAGTTCACGCAAAGCAAGTTCGGCAATGTTGTCCCCGAGGGCGGCAAGCCAGGCGCGAAGGAAGTGAAGCTGGCCGAAGAGCTTGAGCGCCGCTTTGGCCTCTACACGGCCTTCATGGAGGAAATCCAGCTGCGCAAGGCGGCGGCCGAGCTCCGCGCGATCTGGGTGCTGGGCAATGAGTACCTCGCCGACGCCGCGCCCTGGACGACCATTCGCACCGACAAGGATGCGGCGGCGGTCAGCGTGCGTGTGGCGATCAATCTCATTCGCCTCTTCGCCATCCTCTCGGCACCGGTCATTCCCTTTGCCGCGCGCGCCATGGCCAAGGGGCTCGGTCTCGAACTTGATCAACTGCACTGGCCGAAGGGCAAGATCGCTGACGAGCTCGAGGTGCTGAAGCCGGATCACGCGTTCGAGGTGCCACCGGTCCTCTTCGCCAAGATCCTTCCCGAGCAGGTTGCTGAGTGGGAAGCCCGTTTCGGAGGCGCACCGGCGGCATGAACCTGTCCGTCCGCCGCCTGGAAGCGAGCGACGCGATGGCAGTTCGCACCCTTCGACTCGCCGCCCTGAGGTTGTTTCCGCACAACTTCGGGTCGGCGTGGGAAGAAGAGGCGCAGCAGCCATTCGCCTTCTGGGAGAACCGATTGCGTGGCCCTGCACGCACACTGGGTGCAGAAAGCGACCGTGAGTTGGTCGGGATAGCAACTGCGCACGCAAATTCACGCGTCAAATTAGCGCATGTCGCGGAGATAAGCGGCTTCTTCGTGCGCCCCGAATTTCACCGGCGCGGGGTTGGCCGTTTGCTCATGCAATCAGTGATGGAGTTGCTGCGTTCTGGTGAATTCCCCACGCCGGTGAAAATTGCAACCCTGACTGTGGTCGAGAACAACGAAGCGGCACGACGGTTGTACGAATCCTTCGGTTTCACCGTGTGTGGAAAACTCGAGCAGCAACTTTGCGTCGACGGCGCGTACTACGATGAGTTGCTGATGCGCGCGGGCATCTCGTGATTGCTACTCTTTTGGGTAGTTGAACCGCACACAGAATTGTTTCACTTCTGAAATACAGAAGGGATCGGCCTGATGGGGATCAGTTCCGATGCGGGGAAGTCGAGCTGGGGGCATTCATGCCGCGTCGAGCGACTTTCGCTTTGGGTGTTGTTGCAGTTTTGTTGTCTGCCGGGAGTGTAGGAAGTCAGGATCCATATCGGGCCAGGTCCGAAGCAGAGTCGGCAGCCAGCGCGCTTCCGATCTATGCGCCGGAGACGTTCCCTTCGCAATCAGCGATAGGCGAGGCGTCACCCCTGGATGGGCGTGCGGTTCATGAGCCGACGCCGCTCGTTCCTGGCGAAGCAGACACTTCTGATATCCCCGCTGGTCCGGTGACCACGGTTCCGTCAGAAACACCTGTGAATACCTCGCATTCCGTGTCGCCAGCGGCGGTGTCGGCTATTGCCGTCGCTGCACCTGCGATCGCCACTTTCGTTCCGGCCCAGGCCCGCGCCATGATGATGGCGCGCGAGGTGCCTGCGTCCTACGAGCCCCGCGCCTTCGAGACGGCCGCCGATCCTGTCATGTCCCCGGAGCCCGTCATGGCGGCCTCCACGCAGTTGCTCACCGAAGACCCCGCACCCAGGTCGGACCTTGCGCAGAAGCGCCTGTTCGGCACCGTGCCAGATGACATCGAGCCCTATTTCGACCTGTTCATGTATGTGAGCAAGGCCAGGCGCGGTCCGCTAGCGCAGCACATGTTCATCTTCCAGCGCGACGCTGATGGCCGCATTGTTCCGTACGCGGAATGGAAGGTCTCGACGGGTCGCGAGAAGCTCGAGATCAATCGCGAGCGCAAGGTGCGCACCACGACGCCGGAAGGCATCTTCCAGCTCGACCCGGATCGCATGCACGAGAAGTACTGGTCGCGCAGCTGGAACAACTCGCCGATGCACCACGCCATGTTCTACGACATGATGAACAACGGGCGTCAGACGGGCCTCGCCATCCACGCGGCAGTCGGCAAGTCCAAGATCGATCGCCTGGGCAAGCGGGACTCGGCCGGCTGCGTGCGTCTGGCACCGCAGCACGCCAAGGAGCTTTTCTACAAGGTCCGCACAACCACCAAGGGAAGCGTTCCCGTTCTCGCCGTCAACGAGAAGGGCTCGACCGACCGCTGGGGTCGCGCGCAGCGTGATGAAACTGGCTCCATCCTCCTGCAGGATGGTTATCGCGCGGTGCTTTTCGTGGAGAACTTCGACGGTCGCGAGGAGATTTCGGGCCCTGTCGTGGCGTACACCAACTAGGATTTCCGCACCCCGAAAGGGGTAATTCCGGCCGTCAGGATGCGTTGCAAAAAGGCTTCAACCATCGCGGGTTAAGCAACTCGGCTGCAACGAGATATTGAGACGCCGCATGGTATGAGTACACTCTGGCTCGAAATAGGGGTTGGCTATGGGTTGGTTGCTCAGATCTCTGAGCGTTGCGTTCATTATTGCCGGTGTCTCGTTCAGTGGTTTTGTCCTGCTTCAGGGCAAGCGCGGCGAGCAACTCGGCATGGAAGCGCAGCGGCTGCGTCCGGCGATTGATGACTTTGTGAGCCAGGGCAACGTTGCCCTGCGCACGCTGTTCGAGACGTCGCGCCATGAGCCCGCCCGTGTCGCGCAGGCACCCGCTCGCGCGCCTGCTGCCGATCCCCGCACCGGCCAGCCGCAACCAGCCGACAAGCCCGGCCAGCTGCCCTTCATGGTCATCGAGCCAAAGGATTTCGCCGCGCCGGCGATGGCACGCCTTCCGGTTCCTGTCCCGCAGGTGGCGCCCCAGCCGTTGTCCGACCTGCGCCTGACGCAGGCCGAAGGCCAGTCTCCCATGGATCTCTCGCCTGTCGAAGGCCGGCTGCGGATGCGCGTGCCGCAGGAGGTCCTCGAGTATTTCGACCTGTTCCTCTACGTGAGCAAGGCGACGCCGGACAAGGGCACCTGGGCCCAGAAGATGTTCGTTCTGGCCAAGACCGAAGGCCATGTCTACCAGCTCAAGCACGCCTGGCCCGTGTCGACCGGCAAGGAAGAGCAGGTGATGTCTCCCGCCGGCAAGATGCTTGGCACGAACACGCCCGAAGGCATGTTCAAGCTCGACCGCTACCGCTCCTTCGAGGACTACACCTCGCGCCAGTGGAAGTCGCCGATGCCCTATGCGATCTTTTTCGACTGGAAGATCGAGGGTCGCGTTTCAGGCTTGGCAATCCATGGTTCCGATGCCAAGGGTGAACTCGATCTGGGCAAGCGCGCCTCCCATGGCTGCATCCGGCTCGCAACGGTAAACGCACGCACGCTCTTCGAGATGATCACGAAGGAGCACAAGGGCCGCGTTCCGAAGTTCCGCATCGATCCTGACACCGGCACGATGAGCACGAAGGGCATGCTCGTTCGCGACGAGAACGGCAAGGTCAAGATGACCCCGGGCTACAAGGTCCTGGTCTTCATCGAGGACTACGGCGGACCGCAGACCGACACCGTCGCCGCCCTGTTCTGACCACCAGAACATCCGCATGAAGGATTGGTGACGCCCAGCCAAATGGCTAGAGCGCGCCGCCAAGCCTGTGTATGCTGAGCCATCGGCATTCACATGTGACAGGTGCAGCATGAAGTCCAACCTTGCGGTTTCTCCCCTCCAGGCCAAGGCGCGCGAAGACGCATACCGCCAGCCGCTCGAGACCCTGAACCCGGCCCAGCCCGAACTCTTCCAGCAGGATGCGATGTGGCCGCTCTTCGAGCGCCTGCGCAAGGAAGACCCGGTCCACTTCACGCCCGCAAGCGACTACGGCCCGTACTGGTCGATCACCAAGTACAACGACATCATGGCGGTGGACACGAACCACCAGGTCTTCTCGTCCGAGCCGTCGATCACCATCGTGGATCCGGTGCTGGCACAGGGCCCGCTGCCGATGTTCATCGCCATGGACCCGCCCAAGCACGACGTGCAGCGCAAGACCGTGACGCCCGCCGTATCGCCCATGAACCTCGAGCGCCTGGCCCCGCTGATCCGCGAGCGCGCTGCCGGCATCCTCGATGCCCTGCCGGTCGGTGAGACCTTCGACTGGGTCGACAAGGTGTCCATGGAACTGACCGCCATGACGCTGGCCACGCTCTTCGACATCCCGCAGAAGGACCGCCGCAAGCTGACCTACTGGTCCGACGTCGTGACGGCGGTACCGGGCCACGGCCTGATCGACTCGCTCGAGCAGAAGCTCGCGATCTTCATGGAGTACCACGCCTACTTCACCGACATCTGGAACCAGCGCGTGAATGCGCCTCCGGGCAACGACCTGATCTCGATGCTGGCCCATGGACCGGCCACGCGGAACATGGAGCCGCGCGAGTATTTCGGCAACGTGGTGCTGCTGACCGTTGGCGGCAACGACACGACCCGCAACACGATCTCCGGCTCGATCCTGGCGCTGAACCAGAATCCGGACCAGTACCGCAAGCTGCGCGAGAACCCGGAGCTGATCCCCTCGATGGTCTCCGAGACAATCCGCTGGCAGACGCCGCTCGCGCACATGCGCCGCAACGCCAAGCAGGACATCGTCTTCCAGGGCAAGAAGATCCGCGAGGGCGACAAGGTCGTCATGTGGTACGTCTCGGGCAACCGCGATGACGAGGTCATCGAGCGCCCGAACGACTACATCATCGACCGCGAGCGTCACCGCCAGCATCTGTCCTTCGGCTTCGGCATCCACCGCTGCGTGGGCAACCGCCTGGCCGAGTTGCAGCTGACGATCATCTGGGAAGAGATCCTCAAGCGCTTCCCCGAGATCGAAGTCGTCGGCGAACCCAAGCGCGTCTTCTCGACCTTCGTGAAGGGCTATGAGAGCCTGCCGGTGATCATCCGCAAGCGCCTCTAGACGCCTGACCCCATAACTCCCCCGACAGGAGTGCATGACGTGAAGACAACGCTCGCCGCCACCACGTTCATGCTCCTGTCGGTCTCGACCGCTTTGGCCTTTGGAACGATCCGGGGCATGGGGCAGGACGCCGAGCACGAACGCATCACGCGCCACGCGCTGGCCTGCGAAGGCAACAAGGCGACCGACAACTGCTTCCAGAAGAAGACCCTGGACTCGCTCGCCGGCCGGAAAGGCACCTTCGGCGCCGTCGGTATCCCGGACCGAGGTTCTCTCGTCTTCACGCCCGAAGCCCACTGCGATGGGGGAGACCACTTCGCCGTCGCCGGCTATCCGCAAGCGGCGCCCGATGCCCGCGCGCGGCTGCAGGCTTGCCGGGACTGGATGGCGAAGGAACTCGACGCGGCGGTGGAAGCCGCCGGCGACCTGCTCGATGGCGATGGCCAGCTCCGGGACAGCGAGATCCCGACCAGCATCGCCTGCAGCTACGGCGGCCGCATGAAGGGCCGCGCCAAGTGCAATGTGCTCGAGCATTTCGGCGTGTTGCTGCATGCCTCCCAGGATTTCTACTCGCACACGAACTGGACGGACAGGGCCGATGCCAGCCAGCCCGTGTCGCCAACCAATCCGCCAGGCCTCGGCAAACGCGGCCCGTCACCGTGGATCGACCTGCGCTCGGACAGCAAGTTCCCCGACGGTCTCGTCTCAGGCTGCTTTGAAACCGCCTCTGCGATCTCGGAATCCAAAGGCTGCAACTACGGCCCGAAGGCCGCGCCGCGCGTGAAGCACCTCGCACTCAACAAGGACAAGGGCCCCATCGATCCGGCGATCGGGGAGGGTAGTACCGACCGCGGCCGCATCAACGCCAATTTCCGCAACGCCGTCGAAGCCGCCATCGCCGACACGCGCGACAAGTGGGAGACGCTGAAAGAGCAGCTCATCCTCACCTACGGCCCCTCGCGCGGCATGCGCATGGTATGCGCCCTCACGCGGGGCAAGCCGAAGAAGGACTGCTGACGCGATCAGCAGAAGATGACACCAGCGCCGAATCCCGGGATCCATTTTCCGCGGCCCGCCGCCATTTTCCGCTCGGGAAGATGACACTTTCGTCGTTGTTTTTGCGTTTGTTCATCTTCGGGAGGGACGGGGTCGCCCGTGTTGTGGATACGTCCCGTGGAGGCAGAGTCCGGGGCACACCCACCGCATTTCCTTTTCGCGCGGGGCTCACGAGGCGGGCGCCTGGAGCACTGAGGCTTTCAGGTCCGCCGATCATCTATTCAATTGTCAAGTCTGCGGGCAGCCGAGGCTGCGCGCATCTGGAACAATACGGGAACATAAGCCCAACGTCAAGCGCAGCTGCCGCGACCTTTTGGACAGGGGCGCTGTCGCGCGCTATCCTTGACTGGAACAGAGCGGGCGTCACCACCGAGGCGGTCTATCTTGTGAGGTTCTATGCATGGGGATTGCGGGAAGAGCGAGAAAGGTGTCACCGAAATGGAGACTGACCCCCGTTTCTTTAACACGCTGTGGCGATAGAGCCCCCCTGGGACCGCGGGCATCCTGCCCGCTCTTCCTTGTCAAAAATGCGGGCAGGATGCCCGCGCTCCCAAGGGAAGCATCACCAAGACAATAATTGTAGGATGCCAACCGTCTCCCACTGCAGCACCAACAACTCCCGCCCATGACCAAGACCATCATCCCCCACGATCCATGCTGGAAAGAAGCCTACGAGACGGAGGCCCGCGCCTGGGGCGACGCCCTCGGGGACGCGTTGGTCGCCATCCACCACATGGGCAGCACCGCCGTTCCCGGCATCATGGCGAAACCCACGATCGACATCCTGGTGGAAGCTCGCGATCTGGACGCCGTCGAGGCGCGAACGGCAGCGCTCGTCCAACAAGGATATGAGGCGCGTGGGGAATACGGCATCGAAGGGCGCCGCTACTTCGTGCGCCGGGCCGACCTCGACTGGCTGCGCGGTTTTCACGTCCATGTCTACACGACAGGTTCCGCGCAGCTGGAGCGTCATCTCCTGTTTCGGGACGTGCTACTGGCGAAGCCCGCCATCGCGCGCGCCTACGAAGACCTGAAGCGGTCCCTCGCCAGCCCGGATGGCGTGCTGGTCGAGGACTATGCCGCGCGCAAGTGGAGCTTTATAGAGGACGTCATGGAAGCTGCTCGATCACAACAATCCGTCGCCGACACCATGCGCGAGATGTACCGCGCGCTCTCGGACGGCGACGCCGCGCGCCTGTCCACGATCCTCGCCGATGACTTCGATTGCTTCGACGTCGGCAGGCGCTTCGACGGCCCCGCTTTTGCAAAGCTGATCGCCGACGCTCAAAAGGCCGGCAAGCGTTTCGTCTGGACCGTTCAGGACGAGACCGTGCACGTCGAGGGCAACTGGGCCTGGATCAAATACATCAACCGCGGCTCCGTCGGCGACGCGTCTGGCATCACGCCAGTCACCTGGCTGGAGTCCGCCATCCTGCGCCGCCACGCCGACCGCTGGCAGATCACGTTCTTCCACTCCTCCCGCGCACAGCCGTAGCTCTCCACCCCACAAGCCGTCATGGCCGCGTCGCGCGGCAGCGCGTACCGGCCACCCAGTTTCATCCATGGCGCATGTCACAGGGCACGCAGCCTCGCCAGGCAACACTGAGGAGCTTGTCACATCCGCTCAACAGATCCTGGGTGGCCGGTACGCGCAGCCGCTCGACGCGGCCATGACGAAAGGGGTTGAAGCGGTTTTTCCTGGGACCGCGGGCTTCCAGCCCGCTCTTGAGTGCTTGACATCGCAAGTGCAGGCTGTGGAGACTGATCTCTGGCGATGCCTCACCACAACGCCGGATTTCTGTCGATTCTCTTCAATACCCGGAGGGCAAATGTCAGACGTCGCACTTTCGATCGCTTGGTTGACGCCGGAAAATTTCACCGCGCACAAATGCCTCGATCCCTCAGGATTGCCCGCGACTTACAGCGAGTGGCTCACCGATGCCGAAGCGGCCATGGCGCGATTTGCGGATATCGGACGTTTCCCTGAACGCATCGTGATTGACGCACATGAACTTGCAAGGTGGTGCGTTGCCGAAGGTCGAAAAGTCGATGGTGCCGCACGCGCTGCCTTTGTCGCTCATGCTCACGGACAGCGTCGTACATCCCGGTTCAAACACGATTTGCTTTCTGCGCCATCACTTCTTCCGTGGGCGGGCAACAACGAAGACTAGTGGCAATCCGCCCTCCACCCCACAAACCGTCATGGCCGCGTCGCGCGGCAGCGCGTACCGGCCACCCAGTTTCATCCACGGCGCTTGTCACAGGGCGCGCAACCTCGCCAAGCAATGTTGAGGAGCGTGTCACATCCGCTCAACAATTCATGGGTGGCCGGTACGCGCTGCC